>NZ_WWHX01000110.1 GCF_009862125.1 Streptomyces sp. SID5910 | reverse complement strand
GATGGTTCGGAGGCAGCCGGGAGTTCCCGGCCGGGGTCGCGGGCGTGCCGAGCCCCGACTCGGGTGCCGCCGAGACCGAGATCCTCCAGCCCCAGGCGGGTGCCGACCTCTTCGGCGGCTCGCCGCGCCAGGACCGAATAGGCCAGGGCATAGGCCAGGGCCGAGCGCCCGGGCGAGGCGGCCACCGGCTCGGGGACGCCCCGCGCCGGGACACCGACCGGACGGACGTCCTCCCCTCGGCGGCCCAGGCGGCCCCGACCCGTGCCTTCCCCGCGCCCGGCCCCGCCACGGCCGCCCTCCGCGACCCCTGGCAGGAGACGCCGGGCGCCCTGGACGCCGACGCGTCCGGTGCGGCGGACCCGGCCCCGGCCGGCGGTACCGACCACACCCACGACCCCCACGAGGTCACGGTCCAGCTCGACGCCGTCCAGCTCGGCGACGGTGTGATCCGCCGCGCGGCCACCAAGAGCCCCGGCAAGCACGCCGCGTCCGACGGCTCCGACGGACCCGTGTTCGTCGACGAGTCGGGCCGCCGCAGCCGCCGCTTCCGCCGCATCGGCATCGCCCTCGGCGGCGCCTGCGCCATCTACGCCGTCGTCATCGTCTCCACCCTCCTGTCGGGCAACTCCAACGCGCCCTGGCTGCCCGTACCGGGTCAGCAGCAGGGCAAGCCGGCCGGACAGGTCGACACCACCCCGGCGCCCTCGCAGTCCGCGCAGCCCTCCGCGAGCGGCAGCGCCGGCCCGGGGACCAGCCCCTCGGCCGGCACCGGCGCGGCGACGACGCCCGGGGCCGACGCCCCGGCGCCCGGCACCACCGCCGCGTCGAAGAAGCCCGGCACCAGCGCCGATCCCCGGCCCTCCGCGTCCACGACCGCCCAGAAGCCGGGCGGCGGCGGTGCCGTCGAGCCGGACCCGACCGTGTCGACGCAGCAGCCGCCCCCCGTCATCACGGACCCGTCGACCCCGGCGGGCGGCGGCGAGACCCCGGTCGAGCCGACCACGCCCACGGACGGCGGCAGCGCCCCGGCCGATCCCGGCGGCGGCACCACCGTGAACGGCGAGAGCGACACCACCCCGGTGGCCGCCGGAACCGCGCCCCCCGTCGACACCGCGCCGGCCGACACCTCCACGTCCCCTTCCCTGTCCCCGGAGTACACCCTCTGATGGCCTCCCGCACACGCCGTCACGGCGCCGCCCGCGGCGCCCGTGACGGCGCCCGGCGCCGCCGCCTGCCCTTGCGCCTGCTGCTGCCGCTGCTCGTCCTCGTCGCCATGGTGGCGATGCTCATGCTGCGCGGCTACGTGCACAGCGAGATCCTCGCCGACCACCGCGTCCAGCCGCCCGCCGCCACCGACCAGGTCCCCGAGAAGATCCTCGAGGGCGGCCCGGTCATCGACACCCGCGGCGGCCAGGCCAACAGCCTGCGCGTGCCCGACCACCGCCTGGTCCTCACCTTCGACGACGGCCCGGACCCCGTCTGGACGCCGAAGGTGCTGGACGTGCTGAAGAAGCACGACGCCCACGCGGTCTTCTTCGTCACCGGCACCATGGCCTCCCGCTACCCGGACCTCGTCAAGCGCATGGTCGACGAGGGCCACGAGGTCGGCCTGCACACCTTCAACCACCCCGACCTCTCCTTCCAGTCCAAGAAGCGCATCGACTGGGAGCTGTCGCAGAACCAGCTGGCCATCACCGGCGCGGCCGGTGTCCGCACCTCGCTCTTCCGTCCGCCGTACTCGTCCTTCGCCGACGCCATGGACAACAAGTCCTGGCCGGTCACCGAGTACATCGGCTCCCGCGGTTACATCACCGTCGTCAACAACACCGACAGTGAGGACTGGCAGAAGCCCGGCGTCCACGAGATCATCCGCCGCGCCACCCCGCACGGCGGCAAGGGCGCCATCGTCCTGATGCACGACTCCGGCGGCGACCGCCACCAGACCGTGAAGGCCCTGGACCGGTTCCTGCCCGACCTGAAGAAGAAGGGCTACGAGTTCGACAACCTCACCGAGGCCCTGGACGCGCCCAGCGCCATGACCCCGGTGACCGGCGTCGACCTGTGGAAGGGCAAGGCGTGGGTCTGGCTGGTCCAGGCCTCCGAGAAGCTCACCGACGGCCTGGTCGTGGGCCTGTCGATCATCGGCACCCTGGTGATCGCCCGCTTCGTGCTGATGCTCCTGCTGTCCGGCGTGCACGCCCGCCGGGTGCGCCGCCGCAACTTCCGCTGGGGCCGGCCCGTCACCGAGCCGGTGACGGTGCTGGTGCCGGCGTACAACGAGGCCAAGTGCATCGAGAACACCGTCCGTTCGCTGATGGAGAGCGACCACCCGGTCGAGATCATCGTCATCGACGACGGCTCCAGTGACGGCACGGCCCGGATCGTGGAGGCCATGGGCCTGCCCAACGTCCGGGTGATCCGCCAGCTCAACGCGGGCAAGCCCGCCGCGCTCAACCGCGGTCTGGCCAACGCCAGCTACGACATCGTCGTGATGATGGACGGCGACACGGTCTTCGAGCCGTCCACCGTCCGCGAACTCGTCCAGCCCTTCGGCGACCCGAAGGTCGGCGCGGTGGCGGGCAACGCGAAGGTCGGCAACAAGGACAGCCTCATCGGCGCCTGGCAGCACATCGAGTACGTGATGGGCTTCAACCTGGACCGCCGCATGTACGACATCCTCGGCTGCATGCCGACCATCCCGGGCGCGGTGGGTGCCTTCCGGCGCTCCGCGCTGGCGCCGATCGGCGGCATGAGCGAGGACACCCTCGCCGAGGACACCGACGTCACCATGGCGCTGCACCGGGCCGGCTGGCGCGTCGTCTACGCCGAGAACGCCCGCGCCTGGACCGAGGCCCCCGAGTCCGTGCAGCAGCTGTGGTCCCAGCGCTACCGCTGGTCCTACGGCACCATGCAGGCCATCTGGAAGCACCGCCGCGCCGTGATCGAGCGGGGCCCCTCGGGCCGCTTCGGCCGCGTCGGCCTGCCCTTCGTCTCCCTGTTCATGGTCCTGGCGCCGCTCCTGGCCCCGCTGATCGACATATTCCTGCTCTACGGCATCGTGTTCGGCCCGACCGAGAAGACGATCGTGGCCTGGCTGGGCGTGCTGCTCCTCCAGGCGGTCTGCGCGGCGTACGCCTTCCGCCTCGACCGCGAACGCATGACCCATCTGATCTCGCTGCCGCTCCAGCAGATCCTCTACCGCCAGCTCATGTACGTCGTGCTGCTCCAGTCCTGGATCACCGCGCTCACCGGCGGCCGTCTGCGCTGGCAGAAGCTGCGCCGCACCGGCGTCGTGGAGGCCCCGGGCGGCGGGGTCCCGAGCCAG
>NZ_WWHX01000109.1 GCF_009862125.1 Streptomyces sp. SID5910 | reverse complement strand
CGCCGGGTCCGCCGGCGCCGCGTCGGGCTACGGCGATCGGGCCGGCGCCCAGCCCGCTGCGGCCGGGGCTGCCAACGCGGGTTCCGCGTACGGCGATCAGGCCGGCGCCCAGTCCGCTGCCGCGGGTCCGGCTGCGGCCCAGCCCTCGGCTGACGGCGGGGCCGCCGGTGCCGGGCGGGCGTACGGGGACCCGGCCGGTGCTCAAGTCCCGGGCGACGGCTCCGCCGGGGGGCGCGCAGCCTCGTCCGGTTCCGCTCCGGTGGGCGGCGCGTCCGCCGACGCGGAGGGGGATGCCGGCAGCACGTTCGTCTTCCGCCGTCCGACGGCTGGCCCGGCCGCCGACGCCCCCGCGGCCGACGAGGGCACCATGACCTTCCGCGCCGTCCCGCCGCGCGCCGCGCCCGGTGCCCCGGACGCCGCCGCG
>NZ_WWHX01000108.1 GCF_009862125.1 Streptomyces sp. SID5910 | reverse complement strand
AACTTCGGGGGATGTTCTTCAGCGGGCCAGGGGCAGTGCGGCGAGGGCCGCGACGAGCAGGGTGAGCGGGCCGAAGAGGGCGAGCAGTGCGGCGGCCCGTACGGCGGCGGCGGCGCGCAGCGTCGAACGGGGCGCGCCGAGGCGCAGCAGCGCGGAGGTGGTGTCGGTGCGGGTGTGCTTGGCCTCGACGGCCGCGGTGAGGAGGGTGGCCACCGTGGCGCCGGCCACGACCAGGGCGCCGAGGGTGCCCAGGGGGTGGGCGGCGGGGCCGTCCTCGCCGTACAGCGTCACCGCCGCGTAGGCCGCGGAGGCCACGGCGCAGACGATGCCGAGGGGGCGGCCGATGCGGCTCGACTCCTCCATGAGGACGCGGCCGGCGAGCAGGCGCAGGGCGCCGGGGCGGGCGGCCTGGAGGAGACGGCCGCAGAGGTGGGTGAGGCCGGGGCCGGCGAGCGCGAGGCCGAGGGCGGTCAGGGTCCAGCCGAGGAGGGTGCCGGCGGTGGGGGTGGGGTGGGGGTCGGTGGTGTTGCGGGTGTAGGTCTCGATGGCGAGGCCTGCGGTGAGGATGGCGATGCCCCAGGGGAGGGTGGTGGTGTTCTGGCGGGGGGTGTTCGTGGTCAGTGGCCGGGCGTCCGTGGTCAGTGGCCGGGTGTCCGCCGGGGTGTCCGTGAGGGGAGCCTCCGCCGGGGTGGCCGTGGGGTGGGGGGCGCTTGCCGGCGAGTGCAGGGTGCCGCCTGCGCCCACCCGTGCCGCCCCAGCGGCACGACTGCCCGCAGGCTGAGCGGGTTGGGGGGTGTGGCTGCCCGCGGGCTGAGCGGCGCGGCTGCCCGCGGGCTCAGGGGCGTAGCTGTCCGCGGGGTGAGTGGCGTGGCTGTCCGCGGGGTGAGTGGTGTGGCTGCTTGCGGGCATGGGGGCTTCGGGTGTGTCGGTGGTGGCCGGAGGTGTCGGGGCTGGGGGTGTGGTGGGGGTCTGGGGCCAGCGGGCGCCGAAGCGGCCGTAGGTGCCGAAGGTTTCGCGGGCCGTGCCCCAGCCGTACGCGCCGAAGCGGCCGTAGCCGCGGGTGCCCGTGGAGCGGGCGGGCCGCGCCTCGCGGGGGCGGAGGGACAGGGCCACCGCGGCGGACGCGATCGCCGGGAGCAGCGTCAGGAGGGTGACGGCCGCGGGGAAGGGGAGGCGCAGGCCGACCGCGAGGGAGTCGGCCGCGGCGCCGTCGAAGGGCCTGGCGGTCAGGTCGCCGCGCAGGTGGAGGAAGGCGAGCAGGGCCACCAGCGAGCCGATCGCCCCGGCGAGGGCCGTGGTCGTCGCGGAGACGGCCATCAGCCGGCCGGGTCCGAGGCCGATCGCCGACAGGCCGGGCCGGGGCCGGGTGCCCGGGTCGGTACGGGCCACGGCGACGGCGAAGTACACGGTGGCGGCGAGGGGGGCCGCGCACCAGGCGAGGCGGAGCGCGGAGGCGCCGGTCGAGTCGGAGTGGCCGATCGCGTGCCCGAGGGCGCACAGCAGCAGGAAGCCCGTGCCCGCCGAGAACGCCGCGACCAGCAGGCGGCGCAGCTGGACGGCGAACCGGGCGCGGCGGCTCAGACGGAGAGCGAGCACGCTGCCCGGCCTTCCGTCGCGGGGCCCGAGGAGGCCACCGTGGTCTCGGTCACCGGCGGCAGGTGCAC
>NZ_WWHX01000107.1 GCF_009862125.1 Streptomyces sp. SID5910 | reverse complement strand
GCCTACATGCGGCCCAACTTCTTCGCCAACACCCCCGACATCCTGCACGCCTACCTCCAGCACGGCGGCCGCCCCGCCTTCGAGGTCCGCGCGATCCTCGCCGCGACCCTCTCCCCCACCTGGGGCATCTACAGCGGCTACGAACTCTGCGAGAACACCCCCCTGCGCGAGGGCAGCGAGGAATACCTCGACAGCGAGAAGTACCAGCTCAAGCACCGCGACTGGGACGCCGCCGCACGCGAGGGCCGCACCATCGCCCCCCTGATCACCCGCCTCAACACCATCCGGCGCGAGAACCCGGCCCTCCGCCAACTGCGCGATCTGCACTTCCACCACACGGACAAGGAGGAGGTGATCGCCTACTCGAAGCGGCAGGGATCGAACACGGTTCTGGTGGTCGCCAACCTCGACCCCCACCACACCCAGGAGGCCACGGTCTCGTTGGACATGCCGCAACTCGGCCTGGACTGGCACGAGTCGGTGCCGGTGCGCGACGAGCTCACCGGTGAGACCTATCACTGGGGCAGGGCCAACTATGTGCGCCTCGAGCCGGGCCGGACGCCCGCGCATGTCTGCACGGTTCTGCGACCGTCCACCCCGCAGATCGGAGGGTCCCCCACAACATGATCGTCAACGAGCCCGTACCGGACACCTTCGAGGACACGCCCGCCAAGGACCGCGACCCGGACTGGTTCAAGCGAGCCGTCTTCTACGAGGTCCTCGTCCGCTCCTTCCAGGACAGCAACGGCGACGGCGTCGGTGACCTCAAGGGCCTGACCGCCAAGCTGGACTACCTCCAGTGGCTGGGCGTCGACTGCCTCTGGCTGCCACCCTTCTTCAAGTCACCACTCAGGGACGGCGGTTACGACGTCTCCGACTACACCGCCGTGCTGCCCGAGTTCGGCGACCTCGCCGACTTCGTGGAGTTCGTCGACGC
>NZ_WWHX01001041.1 GCF_009862125.1 Streptomyces sp. SID5910 | reverse complement strand
TGTCGAACTCCAGACCGAGGAGGATCGCCAGGTTCGTCACCCACAGCCACACCAGGAAGATGATGACGCCCGCCAGCGTGCCGTACGTCTTGTTGTACGAGCCGAAGTTCGCCACGTAGAAGGCGAACCCGACGGAGGCCAGCAGCCAGACCAGCAGGGCGATCACGCTGCCCGGCGTGATCCACTTGAAGCCCCGCACCCGGGCGTTCGGGGTGGCCCAGTACAGGACCGCGATCATGATGGTGACGAGCAGCACCAGGACGGGCCACTTGGCAATGGACCACACGGTCAGCGCGGTGTCGCCGACGCCGAGCGCGGTGCCCGCCTGCCGGGCCAGACTGCCGGTGAACACCACGATGAGCGCGCTGACCACGGCGAGCACGAGCAGCACCACGGTCAGCGCCACCCGCAGCGGCAGCACCTTCCACACCGGCCGCCCCTCGGGCACGTCGTAGACCGCGTTGGCGGCGCGGATGAACGCGGCCACGTAGCCGGACGCCGACCAGACGGCACCGAGCACACCGACCACCGCAAGCACGGAGCCGAGGCCGGCCTTGGCCTGGAGCTGTTTCACCGCGTCGGTGATGACGTCCCGCGCGGACCCGGGGGCGAGCTTCTGGATGTTGTCCAGGACCTCCTGGGTGGCGGACTGCCCGGCGATGCCGAGCAGGGACACCAGCACCAGCAGGGCCGGGAACAGCGCCAGGATCCCGTAGTAGGTCAGGGCGGCGGCGCGGTCGGTGAGTTCGTCGTCCTTGAACTCGGACAGCACACGCCGCAGCAGCGCCTTCCACGAGCGCTTGGGCAGGTCCGTGGGCGAGTCGGGGGCGGCCCGCTCGGTGGAGGCGCCCGGACCGAAGTCCTCCGGCGCCTTGCCCTCCGTCGCGCTGTGCCGGTCCGGTGTGTGCTTCCCGTCGTGGGAAGGGGGCTGTTCTGGCATGTCCGCCGGGTTGCCCGTCCGGCCGTGTCCACGCATGCGCGCCCGCGTCCGCGCCGGTGCGCGGGTGCGCGCACCGGGTGTGCGGCGCGCGCCCGGAGCCGCGCCGTTCACTCGTGGCGGCGGGCCGGGGACCGCTCGCACCATGGTCCGTGCGGACAGGTCCCGCCCACCATCCGCACCGGGGCGCGGGCCTGCCCGCGCCCCCTCCCTCGCGGGCCGAAACGTCGCAGTATGCCGCACCGAGGGCACGTTCCTCTGGAAAATGCCAAAGCGCTCACCGGATCCGTGCACCTTCCGTAGTGTCGTCGTCACGTTCGCGGTACAGCCGTGCAGGGGGAGGGGATCCGGCGTGCCCGGAATCGACGAGAGTCTGCTGGAAGCCATGCGGCTGCCCGGCGCCCGGGGCGCTTCGCTGGTCGACTGGATCAGCGGGCTCGCCCTCGGCGCGGTGGGTGACGCGCCGGGCGGCGACCCGGAGGCGACGGCCGCGGAGACGGCCGAACTCGCCCGGCACGTCGCGGAGAGCGGTTCCCTGGCACCGGCCGGCGAGGCCGCCGCGGAGAAGGAACCGCCGGTCGAGGACATGATCGTCACGACGGCGGACTCCTACCACCTGCTCCGCTTCGTCAGCACCCCCTTCGACAGCACCGTCTTCCTCCACCTCTGGCTGGACCGCAACGACGGCAATCTCGCCCTGGCCCGCATCCGGCTCGCCGAGATGGCGGACCGCCTGGTGCTCGGATGACCGCGGCGATGACGGCGTGGACCGAGCACGGGACGACGTCCGAGGCCCTCGGCACCCTGGCGGCCGAAGGCGCCACCGGCGCCCTGTCCGGCGAACGGGGCATCGTCTACCTCTCCGCCGGCCGCGTCGTGCACGTGGAGTCGGCCCTCACCCCGGACCTCGGCGCGCTGCTCACCCGCAGCGGCGCCGTCCCGACCGACGGCTGGTGGGAGGCGGTCGACCGGGGCGGGGTCCAGCACCGGGTCGGACACCGGCTGGTGGACAGCGGCCGGCTCGCCGCCGGCGCCCTGGAGGTCTGCCACCTGGGCGCGCTCTTCGACGCCGCGTACTTCGTGCTCGCCCACGACACGCGCGCGCACCGCTTCCGGCCCGGCGCCCTGCACTGGCTCGGCGCGGTGCGGTCCGTGCCCGTCGACACCGTCGTACGGGAGTCGCGCCGCCGCCGCGATCTGCTGGAGCGCATCTGGCCGGACCCCGACATCGACGTCGTGCCGCTCACCCGGGTGCCCGGCGCCGGCACCGGCGACCTGCCGGCCCGGCGCAGCCGGACCCTGACCCAGGTCGACGGCGTGCGCACCGCCGCGGACATCGCCGCGTCCCTCGCCTGCCGCACCTACCACACCCTCGTCGAACTGCGCCGCCTGGCCGCCGACGGACTCGTCACCGCCGCCGAGCCCACCCCCGTGCCGGCCGCGGCGGGCCCACGGGCGCACCCGTCCGAGTGGGACGACCCGGACACGGCCCTGCTGCGACGGCTTCGAGACGCCCTGGAGGCCCTGTGATCCGCGCGCGTCGCCAGCGTGCCGAAAGGAGACTGCTCATCATGGCCGTCGAGAGCGACGTCCTGGACGAACTGCACCGCCTGCGCAACCGCGTGCCCCAGCTGACCGGATCGCTCGCGGCCACCGTCGACGGGCTCGTACTGGCCCACGACGCCCCGGGCACCGAGCACGAGAGCCTCGCCGCCCTCACCGCCGCCGCCCTCGGCGTCGCCCACCGCATGGCCGAGGCCACCGCGCGCGGCGGCTTCCGCGAACTGCTGCTGCGCGGCGACGAGGGCTACGTCGCCACCTACGCGGCCGGACCGGCCGCCGTGCTCACCCTGCTCGCCGAGGGCCGCGTCAACGTGGGGCGGCTGCACCTGGAGGGCCGGCGCAGCGGCGCCCGCATCGGCGAACTGGTCGCCGCCCATCTGAGCCACGACCGCACCCGGGCCGGCGACCGGCCGGTGCAGGGCGAGCACGCCGCGACGACGCCGGCCGACCCGGCGCGGCCGATCGGCACCCTGCCGGTGCGCACCCCGCAACGGCCCGCACACGAACCACGCCCCCAGGCCGGCGGCCACCGCCGGCCGACCTGACCCCGGTCAGGTGTCCACCGATCACGTACGGAAGGAAACCCACCCATGGCCAACCTGGAGACCTCGCTCAAGGAATGCCTGAGCTCGATCGACGGAGCGACCGCCGCGGCGCTGGTCGACTACACCAGCGGCATGGCCCTCGGCACGCTGGGCGGGACCAAGGACTTCAACCTGGAGGTCGCCGCCGCCGGCAACACCGATGTCGTGCGGGCCAAGCTGCGCACGATGGAACTGCTCGGTCTGAAGGAGGAGATCGAGGACATCCTGATCACCCTGAACAGCCAGTACCACCTGATCCGCCTGCTCAAGGGCCGTGGCGGCAACGGGCTGTTCCTCTACCTCGTGCTCGACGGCAGCCGCGCCAACCTGGCGATGGCCCGGCACCAGCTGCGCCGCATCGAGACCGAGCTGGAGGTCTGACCCGCTCCGGCGCGACACGCGGGCGCGGCCCGGCGGAACCCCCCGCCGGGCCGCGCCCGCGTGCCGTCGCGTCCTTGCTCAGGCGCCGCTCTCCCGGAGCATGTCCTCGCGCTCGACGAGCTTCACGCGCTCGCGGCCCTGCGGCTCGCCCAGCGCCTTCTCCGCGGCGTCGAGCCGGTACCAGCCGTCCCACGTGGTGAAGCGGACGTTCCGCTCGGCGAGGTACGCGTCCACGGCCTCCGGGTCCGGAGAGGCCGGCGTGTGCAGACGGCCGTTCGCGTAGTCGTCCAGCAGGTTCGACACCGTCTCGTTGGCGTCGCCCTTGGTGTGGCCGATCAGGCCGACCGGGCCGCGCCGGATCCAGCCGGTGACGTACGTCGACTGAAGGTGCTCGCCGGACTCCTGGACGACGCGTCCGCCCTCGTCCGGGACGGTGCCCGAGTCGAGGTCCCAGGGCAGCTTGGGGAGCTGGTCGGACAGGTAGCCGACGGCCCGGTAGACCGCCTGGACGTCCCAGTCCTTGAACTCGCCGGTGCCCTTGACGTTGCCCGTGCCGTCCAGTGCGGTGCGCTCGGTGCGCAGGCCGACGACCGTGCCGTCCTCGCCGAGGATCTCGGTGGGCGACTCGAAGAAGTGCAGGAACAGCTTGTGCGGCCGGTCGCCGACGTCGCGGATCGCCCAGTTCTCCAGGGTCTTGGCGACCATGTCGGCCTGCTTGTTGCCGCGCCGGGTCGCGATCGAGCCGTCGTCGTAGTCGATGTCCTCGGGGTCGACGATGACCTCGATGTTGGGGGAGTGGTCCAGCTCCCGCAGCTCCATCGGGCTGAACTTGGCCTGCGCGGGGCCGCGGCGCCCGAAGACGTGGATCTCCCGCGCCTTGTTGGCCTTCAGGCCCTCGTGGACGTTCGGCGGGATCTCGGTCGGCAGCAGCTCTTCGGCCGTCTTGGCGAGGACGCGGGCCACGTCGAGGGCGACGTTGCCGACCCCCAGGACGGCGACCTTCTCCGCCTCCAGCGGCCAGGTGCGCGGGAAGTCGGGGTGCCCGTCGTACCAGGCGACGAAGTCGGCCGCGCCGTACGAGCCGTCCAGGTCGATGCCGGGAACGGACAGGGCCCGGTCCGCCGTGGCGCCGGTGGCGAAGATCACACCGTCGTAGAAGGCGCGCAGATCGTCCAGGCTGATGTCGGTCGGGTAGTTCACGTTGCCGAAGAGGCGGATCTGCGGCTTGTCGAGCACCTGGTGCAGGGCCGTGATGATGCCCTTGATGCGCGGGTGGTCGGGCGCGACGCCGTAGCGGATGAGTCCGAACGGGGCGGGCATGCGCTCGAAGATGTCGATGGAAACACCGGGATCGGCGGCCACCTCGGACTTGAGCAGGGCGTCAGCGGCGTAGATCCCGGCCGGGCCGGATCCGACGATGGCCACCCGCAGAGGGCGGGGCATGTTCAGGTTCCCTTCGAGCGGTAACAGATCGACTCTCGGGGAAGCCTAAGCTAAGGCAAGCCTAAGTCGGTACGCGGGTCCGGTCTATGAGGCCATAAGGACGACTTATGGCACCTCATGGCTCTGCTTTGTGGCCCGGGTTTGAACCCCCGGTCACGGGTGACGCAGGCGTAGGCGCGGTGAACGCGTCCCACGTCCGTCTCGTGAGGGGAGCCCCCGTGCAGCGTCCCGACGACCGCCCGGATCCGAACCGGTGGCGGGCCCTGTGGGTGACGCTGGTCGCCGGCTTCATGACCTTGCTGGACGTGACGATCGTCGCCGTCGCCCTGCCGTCCATGCAACGGGAGCTGCACGCCTCCGCGGCGTCCGTGCAGTGGGTCGTGTCCGGCTACGCCCTCGCCTTCGCCCTGACCCTGGTCACGGCCGGCCGGATCGGCGACGCGTTCGGCAGACGCCGCGTGTTCCTCGTCTCCCTCGCCGCGTTCGTGGTGTGCAGCGCCGGGGCGGGGGCCGCGCCCGGCATCGGGCTGCTGGTGGCCGCCCGGCTCGCCCAGGGGATCGCCGCGGGCAGCCTCGCGCCGCAGAACTCGGCCCTGATCCAGCAGCTCTTCCGGGGCGCCGAACGCGGACGCGCCTTCGGCCTCTTCGGTGCCACCGTGGGGGTCTCCAGCGCCGTGGGGCCGGTCGTCGGCGGTCTGATCCTGGCCCTGGCCGGCCCCGAGGGCTGGCGGTGGATCTTCTACGTCAACGTGCCCGTGGGGGTGATCGCCCTGCTGCTCGGCCTGCGCCTGCTGCCGCGGGTCGCGCCCGGCGGCCGGGGACGCCTCGACCCGGTGGGCGTCGCGCTCCTGGGCGCCGGGATCCTCGCCGTGATGCTGCCGCTGGTGCTCGCCGAGGCGGGCGGGGTGCGCCGCACGTGGTGGCTCTTCCCGGCGGGGCTGCTGGTCCTGCTCGGCTTCGCCGCCTGGGAGCGCCGCATCGCCCACCGCGGCGGGGAGCCGCTGCTGGACCCCGGGCTGCTCACCGAGACCCGCGGCTACGCCACCGGCGCGGGGCTTGCAGCCCTGTACTTCGTCGGGTTCAGCGGGGTGTGGCTCGTCTTCGCGCTGTTCTTCCAGAACGGGCTGGGCTTCTCACCCCTCAAGTCCGGACTGGCGGTGACCCCGTTCGCCGTGGGCTCCGCCGTCGCGGCGGCCGTGGCGGGCCGGCTGGTGGAGCGGCTGGGCCGGCTGCTGACCGTCTGGGGACTCGTCGCCGTCATGGCGGGGCTCGGGACGACCGCGCTGGTGCTGTGGCTCGCCCCCGCCGACCGCGCCGCCTGGTACGCGGCCCCGGCACTGCTGGTCGGCGGGCTCGGCAGCGGCTGTGTGATCTCCCCGAACATCAC
>NZ_WWHX01001040.1 GCF_009862125.1 Streptomyces sp. SID5910 | reverse complement strand
GTGGTGCGGGCGGAGTTGCCGGGGGATCGGTCGCTGGTGGGGGAGGCGGTGGCCGTGGACGGGGACGGGCGGTTGGTGCTGGCCACGGAGACGGGGGTGCAGGAGCCGGTGGGGGCGGGGGACATCGTGCATCTGCGGTTGGCTTGAGCGGGTGCCTCCGGCGGTGGTGCGGGGTGCCTGCGGCGGCCTGTGGCTGCTGGGTGGGGGTGCG
>NZ_WWHX01001039.1 GCF_009862125.1 Streptomyces sp. SID5910 | reverse complement strand
TCAACCAGGACGGTGCGAGCAACGGTCTGACGGCACCGAACGGCCCCTCGCAGCAGCGCGTGATCCGCGCGGCCCTCGCGGACGCCAGGCTGACCCCCAAGCAGGTCGACGTGGTGGAGGCGCACGGCACGGGCACGACGCTGGGCGACCCGATCGAGGCGCAGGCCCTGCTCGCGACGTACGGCCAGGAACGTCCGGAGGACCGGCCGCTGCGGCTGGGCTCGATCAAGTCGAACATCGGACACACCCAGGCCGCGGC
>NZ_WWHX01001038.1 GCF_009862125.1 Streptomyces sp. SID5910 | reverse complement strand
GCCGAGTGTGCGGCTGCGCTCGACCCGTTCGTGGACTGGTCGCTGACCGACATCCTGCGGGACTCGAACGCGGACGCCTGGCTTGAGCAAGTCGACATGGTGCAGCCGGTCCTGTGGGCTGTGATGGTGTCCTTGGCCGAGGTGTGGCGCTCTCACGGCGTCGAGCCCGCCGCGGTGATCGGTCACTCGCAGGGTGAGATCGCTGCCGCGTGTGTGGCGGGTGCTCTGTCGTTGCAGGACGCGGCGAAGGTGGTGGTCCTTCGCAGCAAGGCGATCCGTGCGCTGTCCGGTCGTGG
>NZ_WWHX01001037.1 GCF_009862125.1 Streptomyces sp. SID5910 | reverse complement strand
GGCTTCTGGGAGAAGTTCTACTTCCGCCCCGGCAACCTGGGCTGGCCCGTGTTCGACACGGCCGTCGGCAAGGTCGGCGTCTACATCTGCTACGACCGGCACTTCCCGGAGGGCTGGCGGCAGCTCGGCCTCGGCGGCGCCCAGCTCGTCTACAACCCGTCCGCCACCCACCGCGGCCTCTCCGCCCACCTGTGGCAGCTGGAGCAGCCCGCCGCGGCCGTCGCCAACGAGTACTTCGTCGCCGCGATCAACCGGGTCGGGCAGGAGGAGTACGGCGACAACGACTTCTACGGGACGTCGTACTTCGTCGACCCGCGCGGCCAGTTCGTCGGCGACGTCGCCAGCGACAGCAAGGAGGAACTCGTCGTCCGCGACCTGGACTTCGACCTCATCGACCAGGTGCGGCAGCAGTGGGCCTTCTACCGCGACCGCCGCCCCGACGCCTACGAAGGGCTGGTGCAGCCGTGACCAAGGACCTGTTCGCCCGGCACCGCGCCGTCCTGCCCGACTGGCTCGCCCTCTACTACGAGGACCCGCTGGAGATCACCCACGGCGAGGGCCGGCACGTGTGGGACTCCGCCGGCAACAAGTACCTCGACTTCTTCGGCGGCATCCTCACCACGATGACCGCGCACGCCCTGCCCGAGGTGACCAAGGCGGTGAGCGAGCAGGCCGGGCGGATCATCCACTCCTCGACGCTCTACCTGAACCGGCCCATGGTCGAACTCGCCGAGCGCGTCGCCCAGTTGTCCGGCATCCCCGACGCCCGCGTCTTCTTCACCACCTCCGGCACCGAGGCCAATGACACCGCCCTGCTGCTCGCCACCGCCCACCGGCGCAGCAACAGCATCCTGGCGATGCGCAACAGCTACCACGGCCGCTCCTTCAGCGCCGTCGGCATCACCGGCAACCGCGGCTGGTCCCCGACCTCGCTCTCACCGCTCCAGACGCTGTACGTGCACGGCGGTGTGCGCACCCGGGGCCCCTACGCGCACCTGGACGACCGCGACTTCATCGACGCCTGCGTCGCCGACCTCAAGGACCTCCTCGGCCACACCCGCCCGCCCGCCGCGCTGATCGCCGAACCCGTGCAGGGCGTCGGCGGCTTCACCTCCCCGCCGGACGGCCTGTACGCCGCCTTCCGCGAGGTGCTGCACGAGCGGGGCATCCTGTGGATCGCCGACGAGGTCCAGACCGG
The DNA here is from genome assembly GCF_009862125.1 of Streptomyces sp. SID5910. GTDB lineage: Bacteria > Actinomycetota > Actinomycetes > Streptomycetales > Streptomycetaceae > Streptomyces. The sequence goes on along the minus strand of NZ_WWHX01001037.1, from coordinate 781 downwards.
CTGGGGCCGCACCGGCGACCACTTCTGGGGCTGGCAGGCCCACGCACGCAGCGGCCCGCCCGACATCGTGACCTTCGCCAAGGGCATCGGCAACGGCATGTCCATCGGCGGCGTGATCGCCCGCGCCGAGATCATGAACTGCCTGGACGCCAACAGCATCTCCACCTTCGGCGGCACCCAGGTCACCATGGCGGCCGGCCTCGCCAACCTCACCTATCTGCTGGAGCACGACCTCCAGGGCAACGCCCGGCGCGTCGGCGGACTGCTCGCCGAACGGCTGCGGGCCGTCGCCGCCCAGGTGCCGCACGTGCGGGAGGTGCGCGGGCGCGGACTGATGCTTGGCATCGAGCTGACCCGGCCCGGCACCGACGAGGCCGACCCGCGGGCCGCCTCGGCCGTACTGGAGGAGGCCCGCGCCGGCGGGCTGCTGATCGGCAAGGGCGGCGGCCACGACACCAGCGCCCTGCGCATCGCCCCGCCGATGTCCCTCACCGTCGCGGAGGCCGAGGAGGGCGCCGCGATCCTCGAACGCGCCCTGCGGAGCCTGTGACGGCCGCGCGCCCATCCCTGCGCTGAGCCGTGAGGCCGAGCCGTGCACCGAGCGGAGGAACCGCCGCCATGACCACCACCGCCCGGGACACCCGGGATTCCTGGGAGCCCGCCCTGTCGGTCCGTCAGGTCCTCGCCCTGGAGCGGGTGCTCGCCGGGCAGCCCGAGGTGGTGGCCGGCGCCGGCCTGCTCGACCGGCCGGTGCGCTGGGTGCACGTCGCCGAGGCCGCCA
>NZ_WWHX01001036.1 GCF_009862125.1 Streptomyces sp. SID5910 | reverse complement strand
GTGCGGCGACGGGCGGGGCCGGCGGGGGCGACATCGGCTGGGGTGCGGTGGGCTGGGCGGGGGCCGCGGGCTCCTCCACCGTGACGCCGAAGTCGGTGGCGATGCCGGCCAGGCCGTCGGCGTAGCCCTGGCCGACCGCGCGGGCCTTCCACGCGCCGTTGCGCAGGTAGACCTCCACGATCACGAGTGCCGTCTCGGTGCCGAGCTGCGGGGGCGTGAAGGTGGCGAGGACGGCGTTGTCGTCCGCGTTGCGGATGGTCGCGGTCGGTTCGATGCCCTGGAAGGTCTGGCCGGCGGCGTCCGGGCTGGCGGTGACGACGATCTTCTCGATGCCCGGCGGGACGGCGGCGGTGTCGACCGTGATCGCGTCCGGGGCGGAGCCGCCGCCGGAGCGGTACGTCACGCCCTGGCCGGTGGGCTGGTTGTAGAAGATGAAGTCGTCGTCTGAGCGCACCTTGCCGTCGGCGGTGAGCAGCAGGCCCGATACGTCCAGCCGCACGGGGGCGGTGACGTCCACCGTCACGCGGGCGGCGGAGAGGGGGATGTTCGAGCCGGGGGTCATAGCTGTCATGCCGGGTGAACGAGCGGGGGCGTTTTACCGTTCCCTTACCCGGGGGCCAATCGGGTTGGGTGGATTTCGCCCCCGCCGCCCCTTCCCTTCCCGTCCCTGGGGGCTGCCGCCCCCAGACCCCCGCTTCGGCCCTGAACGGGCCTCGTCCTCAAACGCCGGACGGGCTGGA
>NZ_WWHX01000106.1 GCF_009862125.1 Streptomyces sp. SID5910 | reverse complement strand
CGTCGCCGGGCGCGACCTCGGTCAGCCTCAGGTGCCCGAGCCGGCGCAGCCCCGGCACCGCCCGGCGTGCGCCCCGGGGCACGAGCAGGCGCGTGCCCGGCGCGAGCCGCGCGAGCGACGGCACGTGCAGATGGTCGGCGTGCAGATGGGACACCAGCGTCACGTCCGCGCGCCAGGCGTCCGGCGGCGGCACCGGGCCCCGCCTGCGCCGCAGATGGGCGAGCCGGCGGACGAACAGCGGGTCGGTGAGCACACGTATGTCCGAGTCCTCGACCGTGCAGGTGGCGTGACCCCACCACGTGAGCTCCACCGGCACCTCTTTGCCTCCTTCGCGCGACTCCCCGAAGCCTACGTCCAGGAGTAGGGTCGGCGGCGAAAACGGGAGGTGAGGGGGCACCATGGGGACGTTACGGGTGACGGCGATCGCGAGTCTGACGCCGCTGGAGCAGCTCGACGACGATCCGTTCCTCGTCGACTCCCGCAGCCAGCACGCCATGTGCGCACGTTGGGCCGACGAGCGGGGTTATGTCGTCACCCGGGAGCTGCTGGTCCGCGGGCTGCGGCCCGACCACGACGCCCTGTGGGACGGCGTGCGCCCGGGCCAGGACCTGTTCGTGGCGCCCAGTCACCGGGTGCTGGAGAGCGCGCTGTCGTCCGTGGCGGAGTTCACCGCGGAGTGCGCGCGGCGCGGGGTGCGGGTGGAGACGGTCGGGCACGAGGAGCCGTCGTACGACGCCCGGATGAAGGCGTGCGTGCACCGCAGACTGTCGATGCCGACGGCCGGGTACGACGGCCGCTGACCGCCGGCCCGCGGGGAGACCGGGCGTGTCCTGGGCGAAAGGGACCAGGGGGGACGAACAGGCGTTCCGGAGCGTTGTGGCAGGGTGGGGAAGGCCCGCGCGGACGACGGGCCGGGACGTGAGGTGTGCGGAGCGTGGGTGGAGGGCGTTGGCGCCGGGTCGCCAGTCAGGTGGGGCGGAGTGTCGCGGTGTGGGCCGTCTCCACCCTGACCATGCTCGCGCTCGCCGGGATCCTGCCGGACTTCCGGCTCCAGTCACCCGACGGCGACAGCGCGACGGACATCGCCATGACCGCGGCCGTCGGCGCCGGCGCCTTCGGTCTGCTGTCCGCCCTGGTGTGGCCGCTGATGGTCCGGCTGCTGCTCCTGGTGCCGGCGCTCGTCCTCGGCCTGCTGGTCTTCTTCCTCAACGGCGGACTGCTGCTCCTCGCGATCGATGTGAACCCGGCCGGGCGCGGCGGTGTCGCCCCGGAGACCGCGGTGGTGGTGGCCGCCGTGATGTCCGCCGTCGCCTCGGCCACCGGCGGTGCCCTGGCCGTGCGCGACGACGACGCCTACCGGCGCCGGCTCTACCGGCTCGCCGACCGCCGCCGCAGATCCGTCCCGCCCTGCCCGGCCGGCCCCGGCACCGTCTTCCTGCAACTGGACGGCGTCGGCCACGACGTGCTGCTGGACGCCGTCGACGAGGGCGTGATGCCGACGGTCGCCCGCTGGCTCGGCCGCGACGGCTCCTCCGCGACCCACCGGCTGGCCCCGTGGCGCACCGACTGGTCCAGCCAGACCGGCGCCAGCCAGCTCGGCATCCTGCACGGCAGCAACCACGACGTCCCGGCGTTCCGCTGGTACGAGAAGGACACCGGCGAGGTCGTCGTCTGCAACCGCCCCACCAGCGCCGCCGACCTCCAGCGACGGGCCATCGAGTACACCGGCGACGGCGGACTGCTCACCTTCGACGGCGCCAGCCGCGGCAACCTGTTCAGCGGCGGCGCCGACGAACAGGCCCTCGTGCTGTCCATAGCCACCCGCCGCCGCGGCCCCGAGAACCGCTCCCGCTCCGGCTACTTCGCCTACTTCTCCGACCCGGCCAACGCGGTCCGCACCGCCCTGTCCTTCGTCGCCGAGGTGGGCCGCGAGATGGGCCAGTCCACCCGGGCCCGCCTCCGCAAGGCCCGCCCGCGCGTCTCCCGCGGCGGCCTCTACCCCCTGGTCCGCGCCTTCGCGACCGTCGTCGAGCGGGACGTCGTCGTCGCCGCCGTGATGGGCGACATGCTCGCCGGCCGCACCGCCGTCTACGCCGACCTGGTCGCCTACGACGAGGTGGCGCACCACTCCGGGCCGCGCGGCCGGGACGCCGCCAAGGTCCTCCAGCGGCTCGACCGGTCCCTGGCGCTGATCGAGAAGGTCGCCGAGCACGCCCCCCGCCGGTACCGGATCGTCGTCCTGTCCGACCACGGCCAGAGCCCCGGCGAGACCTTCCGCTCCCGCTACGGGCTCACCCTCGCCGACCTGGTCCGGGCCGGCTGCGGACTGCCCGTGCCCCGCCGGGCCCGGCGTACCCGCAGCGGCGCCGAGGCGCGCACCGCCGTACGGGCCGCCCTGCACCGCCCCGTCGAGGAGGGCGGGGAACTGCGCGGGCCGGCCGGCCGCCACTCGGAGCCGGTCGTGCTGGCCTCCGGCAACCTCGGCCTCGTCTCCTTCCCGGACGTCCCGCACCGGATGAGCCGCGAGGAGATCGACGCCCGCCACCCCGCGCTGCTGCCGACCCTCGCCAACCACCCCGGCGTCGGCTTCCTGCTGGTGCGCAGCGAGGAGCACGGCGGCCTGGTCCTCGGCGCGCGCGGCGCGGAGATCCCCCTGGACCGGCTCGACGACGACCCCGGGCCGCTCGCCCCGTTCGGTCCCGGCGCCGCGGACGCCGTGCGCCGCACGCACTCCTTCCCGCACACCGCCGACATCATGGTCAACTCCTTCCACGACCCGGCCGACGGCGAGGTCCTGGCCTTCGAGGAGCAGATCGGCTCGCACGGCGGGCTCGGCGGCGCCCAGTCCCGCGCCTTCCTGCTGTCGCCCGCCGTGCTGTCCGCCCCGGCCGACGAGGGGACGGACATCGTCGGTGCCGAGCACGTCCACCGGATCCTGCGCCGCTGGCTGCGCGAGTCCAACGGCCCGCAGGTGCCCGTGGAGGATTCGCGGTCCAGGCCCGCCGACAGCGCACCTTTTCCCGTCGCGGACGGGATCGTGCAGGACAAAAGCGCCTGATTTGGCGGCGCGTCGGACCGTGCCGGACCATGGGCGCCGTCCCGGCGATCCCGGGCGTCAGCTCCACGGAAGGCGCACCACCCCATGCACGTCACCGGGACCGTCCCCCCACCGGCTCCGGACCAGCGGGAGACCCCCGCGGCCCCCACCCCGGCCCCCGGCAGCACCCG
>NZ_WWHX01001035.1 GCF_009862125.1 Streptomyces sp. SID5910 | reverse complement strand
TAGGACCGCCGGCACATGATCCGCCGGCGGTCGCTCACCCTGCTCATCATCGTCCTGCTCATCGGCGTCCCGGCCGGCTACCTGGTGATCTCCGCCAACCAGAGCCGCGACAGCGGCAAGGTCAAGGAGGCCAAGTACTCGGCGACCGGCCTGACCGAGGGCTGGCCGTCCAAGCTCCAGCGCCGCCTCTACGAGGTCCCCGTCCCGGTCCCCTCCGAAGAGGTCGCCTACTACGAGACCAACAACTGGAAGACCAGCCGCCTCTACGTCCAGTTCGAGACCACCGGCGCCGGCCTGGACGCCTTCCTGTCGGGCATCGGCGTCACCCGGGACGACCTGGAGCGCGACAAGGCGGCCATCGGCGACCGCGACCAGCACATCACCGGCTGGAACTTCGACCGGCCCGGGCCGTGGTGGGGCCTCGTCCACCAGCAGGCGGACCCCGCGCCCACCCACGACGTCCTCGTCAACCTGTCCGATCCGGACCGGCCGATGGTGTACGTGGTCTCCCGGACGGTTCCCTGACCGGGCCCGTCCCCGGCCGTCCTGGGGGCCGCCGGGGCCGATTGTCAGACCCCGCCCGTAGAGTCGAAGACAGTTGATCCGAGACGCGGGCGGGAGGTGACAGAACGTATGAGTGACACGACCGGAGCGGTCGCCACGGCCCCGCGCCCGCACGCGCCGGCGGAGCGCGACCGGCCCGTCCCCGCCGTGCCCGCCCGGCTCGCCGCCGTCTTCCTGCCCGCGCCCCTCCCGCGCGACGGACGGATCGCCTTCTGGGACCCGACGGGCGACCCCCTCACCGGGGCGGCCCCCGAGGACGGCAGTCCGCCCACCGACCCCTCAGCCGCCGCCGAGGTCACGGAGCTCACCGTCGTACGCCGGCACGGCACCGCCGCCCGCCGCGGCACCGCGCCCGCGCTGTCGCTCCCGCTCGCCGACGCCCTGCCCCTGCTGGTGCGCGCCCGGCACGACCCGGCCGCCCACCCGGCCACCGCCTGCTGGGGCGCCGCCGCCCTGCACGCCCTGCGGCTCACCGCGCGCGGACGCCTGCTGCCCGGCCTGACGCCGACCGGGCACGACGCCTGGCGGGCCGGCCCGCTCGACCCCGACGACGTCGCCCACCTGCGCGCGGTGGCCGCCGCCCTGCCTCCCGAGGGACACGCGGTCCCGCTCGACGGGCCCGGCCCGATCCGGCTGCCGGCCCCCGAGGCACTGATGCGTTCCTTCCTGGACGCGGTGGCCGACACCCTGCCCCGCACCCCCGCCGCGCCCCACGCCTCCGGCCGCCCCTTCGCCGCACACGCCGCCCAGCGCCTGCCCGACGCCCACGACTGGGCCGCGGAGGTCGCCGCCGGCATGGACGCGGGCGTCCGGATCTCGCTGCGCCTGGACCTCTCGGCGTACGACCTGTTCGACGGCGACCCGAGCAGCGGGACGCGGCACGCGGGGGCGGCCGTCGTCCAGGTGCACAGCCTCGCCGACCCCACCCTCGTGGCCGACGCGGCGGACCTGTGGTCGGGCGCCGCCGACGCGGCGTTCGGTCCCCGCGCGCGCGTGGACGCCGCCCTCGCGGTGCGGCGCGCGGCGCGCGTGTGGCCGCCGCTCGACCGCCTCACCGAGCAAGACGTGCCCGACGTCCTGAGCCTGTCCGAGGACGAGGTCAACGACCTGCTGGGGGTGGCGGCCGGCCGGCTCGCCGCCGCCGGGGTCGCCGTGCACTGGCCCCGCGACCTCGCCCAGGACCTCACCGCCACGGCGGTGGTCCGGCCCGCGCCCGGCTCGGCGACCGACGGCACCGGGTTCTTCGAGAGCGAGGACCTCCTCCAGTTCCGCTGGCAGCTCGCGATCGGCGGCGACCCGCTCACCGAGGCCGAGATGGACACCCTCGCCGAGGCACACCGCCCGGTCGTCCGGCTGCGCGACCGTTGGGTGCTGGTCGACCCGGCCCTCGCCCGCCGGGCCCGCAAACGCGACCTCGGCCTGCTCGACCCGGTCGACGCCCTGTCCGTCGCCCTCACCGGCACCGCCGAGGCCGACGGCGAGACGGTCGAGGTGGTGCCGGCCGGCGCGCTGGCCGCCCTGCGCGACCGGCTGACGGCGGGCGTCCGCCCCGCCGAACCGCCGCCCGGCCTGCACGCCACCCTCCGCGACTACCAGCTGCGCGGCCTGGCCTGGCTGGACCTCATGACCTCGCTGGGCCTCGGCGGCTGCCTCGCCGACGACATGGGCCTCGGCAAGACGGTCACCGTCATCGCCCTGCACCTGAAGCGGGCCCGCACCGAGCCGACCCTGGTGGTCTGCCCGGCCTCCCTGCTGGGCAACTGGCAGCGGGAGATCACCCGGTTCGCGCCCGGCGTGTCCGTCCGCCGCTTCCACGGCGCCGACCGCACCCTGGACGGCCTGACGGACGGCTTCGTCCTCACCACGTACGGCACGATGCGCTCCGCCGCGGCGACCCTGGCCGAACAGCCCTGGGGCATGGTCGTCGCCGACGAGGCCCAGCACGTCAAGAACCCGTACTCGGCGACCGCCAAGGCGCTGCGCACCATCCCGTCCCCGGCGCGCGTGGCGCTCACCGGCACCCCGGTCGAGAACAACCTGTCCGAGCTGTGGGCGCTGCTCGACTGGACGACCCCCGGTCTCCTCGGCCCGCTCAAGTCCTTCCGCGCCCGGCACGCGCGCGCCGTGGAGAACGGCGAGGACGAGGAGGCGGTGCGCCGCCTGGCCCGCCTGGTCCGCCCCTTCCTGCTGCGCCGCAAGAAGTCCGACCCCGGCATCGTCCCCGAACTGCCGCCGAAGACCGAGACGGACCACCCGGTGCCGCTCACCCGTGAGCAGGCCGCGCTGTACGAGGCGGTGGTGCGCGAGTCGATGCTCGCCATCGAGGCCGCGGGCGGCATGGCCCGGCGCGGGCTGGTGCTCAAGCTGCTGACCTCGCTCAAGCAGATCTGCGACCACCCGGCGCTGTTCCTGAAGGAGGAGCACCCGCCGGGCGGGGCCGACCGGCTCACCGCCCGCTCCGGCAAGCTCGCCCTGCTGGACGAGCTGCTGGACACGGTGCTCGCCGAGGACGGCTCGGTGCTCGTCTTCACCCAGTACGTCGGCATGGCCCGCCTCATCACCTCCCACCTGTCCGCCCACGCGGTCCCGGTCGAGATCCTGCACGGCGGTACGCCGGTGCCCGAGCGCGAGCGCATGGTGGACCGCTTCCAGAGCGGTGCGACCCCGGTCCTCGTCCTGTCCCTGAAGGCCGCCGGCACCGGCCTCAACCTGACCCGCGCGGGCCACGTCGTGCACTTCGACCGCTGGTGGAACCCGGCCGTCGAGGAGCAGGCCACCGACCGCGCCTACCGCATCGGGCAGACCCAGCCGGTCCAGGTGCACCGGCTCATCACCGAGGGCACGGTCGAGGACCGCATCGCCGAGATGCTCCAGTCCAAGCGGGCCCTGGCCGACGCGGTCCTCGGCGGCGGCGAGTCGGCCCTGACCGAACTGACGGACCGCGAGCTGTCCGACCTGGTGTCCCTGCGGAGGCCGACATGACCCCCCGCCCCGCCGACGAGGCCCGCCGAGCGCTGCGCGAGGCACGGGAGCGCGGCGAGGCGGATGCGCTGCGCGCGACCGGCGCCGGCCGGGAGACCGACTCCGGCCGGGACACTGGCGCTGGCCCGGACACCGGCGCCGAGCCGGAGACCGACGCCGAGCCGGACGCCGGCGACGGGTCGGCCGCCGCGGCCGCCGCTGCGAGCCCCGCTGCGGTGATGGGCTCTGGGTCCGGGTCCGGGTCCGGCTCTGGTTCCGGGGAGCACGGTCGGCCGGCGGATGTGGTGCGCGAGGCGTTGCGGGCACGGGGACGTGGCGAGGCGGCACCGGCCCGCGTGGCCGGCGGCGACACGGATGCCAGTGCCGACCCGGGCACCGGCGCCGACTCGGCGGACCCCGCCGTCGGGGGGAGCGCCGCTGCCGTGACCGGCTCCGGCTCCCGGGAGGACAGTCGCCCGGCGGACGTTGTGCGGGAAGCTCTGCGGGCGGCCCGTCGGCAGGCCAAGGCGGACGCGGCCAAGGGGGCGGCGGGCGTACGGCGAGGCTCCCGCCCGGTCCGTCGCGCGCCCGGGACGGGTGGTTCCCCCGCCGACGCCCGCGCCCGTGCGGTGCGGGACTTCATCGCGGACGCGTTCCGTATGCCGCCGGACGAGGCCCCGGACGCGGACCTGGCAAGGGACCCGGCCGAGGATGCTCCGCCGCCCCCGCATCCCACCGGCGTGACCACCACCGCCGGTTTCCGGGGCACGCCGGCTGCCCCGCCGGAGCAGGCCCCGGCCCCCGATACGGCCCCGGCCGTCGCGCCCCCTGTCACGACGTCGGCCTTCGGGCTCTCTGCCACGGACCCGGCCGCGGAGCTCCGTGCCACGGACCCGGCCGTCGAGCTCCGTGCCACGGGCCCGGCCGTCGAGGCCCCTGTCACGACGTCGGCCTCCGAGCAACCTGCCACGGACGCGGCCCCTGAGCCCCCCGCCACGGCACCAGCCTCCGAGCCCCCCGCCCCGGCGTCGGCCTCCGGGCCCCCCGCCCCGGCATCGGCCTCCGGGCCCCCTGCCACGGCGCCAGCCTCCGGGCTCCCCGCCACGGCGCCGGACGAGGGACCCTCGTACCGGGGACCGGTCGCACACTCCCCGGAGCGGACCCCGGCGGCGGCGCGGGGCCGGACCACGTACCCGAAGACGCACGGCCAAGGGACGGGCCGACCGCACGACCGGGACGCCTCCCCGCCACCGGCGGCAGCCCCCCGCACGCCCCGTTCCATGGCCGCCCCGGACCGCGACGGCGATCTGCGGCGCACCTTCCCCGCACTCCCGCCCCGGTCGGCACCGGACGGCGGATTCGCCGAGACCTGGTGGGGAAACGCCTGGGTGACCGCGCTGGAGGAGGGCGCGCTCGACCCCAAGCGGCTGGCGCGCGGCCGCGGTTACGCCGAGCAGGGGCACGTCGACGCCATCACCGTGACGCCCGGACTCGTCCTCGCCTACGTGCAGGGCAGCCGTCCGAGGCCGTACCGCGTGCAGGTGCGGCTGCGCACGCTCGGCGACGCCGGCTGGGAGAGGTTCCTGGACGCCGCCGCCGAGCGGCCGGGGCACATCGCCGCGCTGCTCGACAGGGAGCTGCCCCACACCCTCGCCGACTGCGGAGTCCCGCTGCTGCCCGGCCCCGGCGACCTCGCCCCGCAGTGCAGCTGCCCCGACTCCGGCCACCCCTGCAAGCACGCCGCCGCCCTCTGCTACCAGACGGCGCGGCTGCTCGACGCGGACCCGTTCGTCCTGCTCCTGCTGCGCGGCAGGGGCGAACGCGAGCTGCTCGACGCCCTGTCCCGGCTCAGCGCGGCCCGCGCGGCCCGCGCCGCCCAGGACAAGGGTCCGGCG
>NZ_WWHX01001034.1 GCF_009862125.1 Streptomyces sp. SID5910 | reverse complement strand
GCGGCCGCCCCCGAGGGCTCGGGCACGCGCTTCGCGGTCCTCGGCGGTATGCGCCGCCCCTGGCCGGCACCGCTGCGGACCGCGCTGCGCCCGCTCGGCCGCACCCGGGGCCTGCTGATGATCGACCGGGCCGCCCGGCGCGCCCGGCTGCGGCGGGACCTCCGGGAGGCAGGCTGAGCACCCGGGGCCCGGCCGCCGGGGGCGGTACCGGAAGCGGCGGCCCCCCGTCCGCCGCTTCCGGCCCGCGCCCCGGTCCGGCCGTACCGCTCACCCCCCGCAGAAGACGGGGGCTAGCCCCCGTGCCCGCGCCGTTCCCGCCGCCTACCGTGGAAGCCATGACGGGAATGGACGGGCGGGACACCGACCTCAAGAAGGAACTCGACGCCACCCTGCAGACCCGCAGGGAGCTCGGTGAGGAGTACGAGTCCGCGCTGGTCGACTCGTTCCTGGAGAAGGTCGACCAGCGCATCGACGGCGCGGTCGAGCGGCGGGTGCGCCGGCAGTTCGCCGAGCAGCAGATGACGGCGGCCCGGGACAGCCGGTCGCCGCGGGCCACCGACTCCTTCGGCGAGCGCTTCGGCTTCGGCATCGTCTCGCTGGTCCTCGCCGTGCCGCTCTCCGCGATCGGCGGCGGCGTCGCCAACCTCCCCGGGCTGCTGACCGCCTGGGCGGGCATCGTCGGGGTCAACGTCGTCCAGGCCGCCCGCACCAACCCGGGCCTCTTCGGCCGCCGCCGCGCCGCCGCCCGCGAGGACCGCTGGGAGGACTGAGCGCGCGGAAAGACTGCGCGGGGACCGCCGCACCCCCATCGCTGGGGGGCGGGACGACGACGGTCCCCGCGGGGGACGCGCTGCCGGGCCTCACGGCCGGGGCTGCGCGTCCGTGGCGTCCGTGGAGGTCCGGGAGCCGCTCCGGAAGGTCCTCGACGCCGTACGGTGCCGGCCCGGGCGGGGAGCCGCTCCCGCCCTGCCGACATCCACCACTGTGCCGAACCCGTGTTAAGCGGGTGCTGCGCGAACGTGACGCGCGCGTACCACTTCCGCGAAGTCCACGGGCCCGGCCGGATCCCGGGCCTACTTGCCGCCCTTGGCGAGGAAGGCCAGCAGGTCCTGACGGCTCACCACACCCGTCGGCTTGCCCTCGACCAGCACGATCGCCGCGTCGGCGGAGCCGAGCACGGACATCAGGTCGGCGACCGGCTCACCGGAGCCGACCTGCGGCAGCGGCGCGGACATGTGCTTCTCCAGCGGGTCCTCCAGCGAGGCGCGCTTGGTGAACAGGGCGTCCAGCAGCTCGCGTTCCACGACCGAGCCGACGACCTCGGCGGCCATCACGTCCGGGTGGCCGGCGCCGGGCTTGACGATCGGCATCTGCGAGACGCCGTACTCGCGCAGCACCTCGATGGCCTGGCCGACGGTCTCGTCCGGGTGCATGTGGACGAGCGACGGGATGGCGCCGTGCTCCTTGTCGTTGAGGACGTCGGCGACGCGGGCGCTGGGGCCGGAGTCCTCCAGGAAGCCGTAGTA
>NZ_WWHX01001033.1 GCF_009862125.1 Streptomyces sp. SID5910 | reverse complement strand
GTGTTGAAGGTGGCGGGCGCGACCACGACGGCGTCCGGCGCCGGGAAGGGCCGCGGGTCGCCCGGCCGGCGCCAGGCCGAGCGGATGGGCCGGCCGGTCCGCGTCTCGACGGCGGCGGTGTCGAAGAAGCCGTCCATGGCGAGGGGGGTCGCGAAGACACCGACCTCCCAGCCGCGTTCCTGCGCCGCGGTGATCAGCCGTCCGACGCCGGAGGCCACCCCGGCGGCGCAGACGACGACGTAGAGGAAGGGCTTCTCGGTGCTGCGGGGCGGTCGGGTCACGCCGGAACCCTACTCAACCGGCCGCCGGAGGCTAGCGGAGGCGGAATGACTGACCGCGCTCCGCCTCGGGGCGGGGGCCGTGGATGCGGCGGTCCGGTTCCTCGATGGGGACGTCGTCGATGCTCGCCTCCCGCCGGGTCATCAGGCCGTGCTCGTCGAACTCCCACAGTTCGTTGCCGTAGGAGCGCCACCACCGGCCGTCGGTGTCGCACGACTCGTACTGGAAGCGGACGGCGATGCGGTTCCCGTCGAAGGCCCACAGGTCCTTGCGCAGCGCGTACTCGCGCTCGCGCGCCCATTTGGCGGTGAGGAACTCGACGATGGCGGCCCGGCCCGTGAGGAAGGTGTCGCGGTTGCGCCAGACCGAGTCCTCGGAGTAGGCGAGCGCGACCTTGTGCGGGTCGCGGGTGTTCCAGGCGTCCTCGGCCGCCTGGACCTTCCTCGCGGCGGTCTCGCGGTTGAACGGTGGCAGGGGCGGGCGGTCGGTGCTCATGGCGAACCCTCCGTCGACAGGCCGGAGAACGAGCGTTCTCCACTGCGGCTGCTACCGTAGGAGAACGATCGTTCTCACGTCAAGGATCACGACCCCGAGCGGCAAGGAGAGGCCCCCGAATGGACAGCGAGGCCGCCCGGGAGCGGGCGTTGGACGCCGCGGAGCGGCTCTTCTACGGACGGGGCGTCCGGGCCGTCGGCATGGACGACGTCCGCACCGCCTCGGGCGTCTCCCTCAAGCGGCTCTACCAGCTGTTCCCGGCCAAGGAGCAGCTGGTGCTGGCGTATCTGGAGCGGCGCGACGTGCGCTGGCGGGGCCGGCTCGCCCAGTACGTCGACGAGCACGAAGGCGCCGTCCCCCGGATCCTGGCCGTCTTCGACTGGCTCGGGCAGTGGTTCGCCGAGCCGGACTTCCGCGGCTGCGCCTGGCTCAACGCGTACGGCGAGCTGGGCGCCGGCTCACCCCGGGTCGCGGAGCACGTGCGG
>NZ_WWHX01001032.1 GCF_009862125.1 Streptomyces sp. SID5910 | reverse complement strand
CCCGCCCCCGAAGCCCACCCGCACCCGCACCGACACCGCCCGGTGCCACCCCGACACACGCAACCCCGCCGGACCGGTCCAGGGGCCCGGCACGTGAGGGCGCCGGTGCGGGTCCGCATCCGGCATGCAGACGTCCGGGCACGGAGAAGCGCCGGATGCGGGACCGTCCGCATCCGGCGCTTCTCGGCCCGGTGAGGGTTTCTGGGGCGGGGAGGGATTTCCGGGTGGTTCCCGTCCGACGGCGCGAGGCTGGGCGCGACAGGTCGTTCGCGCCGCCGGACGGAGTTCAGGGGGCCTCACGGCTCAAGCCGCCGGAGGCGAGTGGCTGGGACCGCGGCGGTTCACGACGGGACCGGGCGACTCCTCCCCTCAGGTCGTAGGAGGAGCTCCGGGCCCTTCACCACCGCACTGGCTCGCAGGCCGCCGCGGTCCTCGCCCTGCCCGCGCCTGCACCGGGCGGCCACCCCTCATCCGGGCCGTTCCGATGCCTGCGCGGGCCGCGCACACGGTCTTGACCTCCCCGTCAAGTCCCGTGGGCGAGCTGGTGGATCAGTCCTCGCGCAGGGCGCGGACCGCCTCCTCCACGCGCTTGCCGTACTCGACGTCGGCGGCGTGGAAGTGCGCGAGGTTCTTCTGGATCACGTCCTCGCGGGAGACCTGGGACAGGCCGCCGGCGATGGTGGCGATCAGGCGCTGCTTCGCGTCCTCGGACATCAGCCGGTACAGCTCACCGGCCTGGAAGAAGTGGTCGTCCTTGGTGTGCAGCGGCGCCTCGTGCGTGCCGGTGTGGCCGGAGACCGCCAGCGGCGCGGCCAGCGGACGGCCGGTCTCCACGGGGCCGTCGTACGAGTTCGGCTCGTAGTTCTTGGCGCCGCGGCCCTGGGAGTTGGCCGCCATGAGCCCGTCCCGGCCGTAGTTGTCCGCACCGCCGGGCACGGCCTTCGGCGCGTTCACCGCGAGCTGGGTGTGGTTGACGCCCAGCCGGTAGCGGTGCGCGTCCGCGTAGGCGAACAGGCGGCCCTGGAGCATCTTGTCGGGGGAGGGACCGATGCCCGGAACGAAGTTGTTCGGGGAGAACGCGGCCTGCTCGACCTCGGCGAAGACGTTGTCGGGGTTGCGGTTCAGCACCAGCCGGCCCACGCGCCGCAGCGGGTAGTCGGCGTGCGGCCACACCTTGGTCACGTCGAACGGGTTGAAGCGGTAGTTCGCCGCCTCGGCCACCGGCATGAGCTGCACGTGCAGCGTCCAGGACGGGAACACGCCCCGCTCGATCGCCTGCACGAGGTCCGTCTGGTGCGAGGTCGGGTCCTGGCCCGCCAGCTCCCCGGCCTCGTCGGCGGTCAGGGTGCGGATGCCCTGGTCCGTCTTGAAGTGGTACTTGACGAAGAAGGACTCGCCCTTGGCGTTCGTCCACTGGTAGGTGTGCGAGCCGAAGCCGTCCATGTGGCGGTACGACGCCGGGATGCCGCGGTCGCCCATCAGCCAGGTCACCTGGTGCGTGGCCTCGGGGGAGTGCGCCCAGAAGTCCCAGACGTTGTCCGGCTCCTGACGGCCCGTGAACGGGTCGCGCTTCTGCGAGTGGATGAAGTCGGGGAACTTGATCGGGTCCTTGATGAAGAACACCGGCGTGTTGTTGCCGACGAGGTCGTAGTTGCCCTC
>NZ_WWHX01001031.1 GCF_009862125.1 Streptomyces sp. SID5910 | reverse complement strand
TCGTGCCGCTGGGGCGGCACGGGTGGGCGCAGCGGCACCCCGCACCGCCGGGCCGCGCACCCCACCCCCCGGCACGGACGCAGGCCCACTGACACCCCCCGTCGACTCAATCTCCGCGTCCATCACCTCGAAGTACCGGTCGGTCGCCGTCGCCGCCTCCTGACTCATCGCCAGCAGGAACCCGATCGACTCCACCGGCCACCGCAGCGCAAGCGCCGTCGACAGGAACGCCACCAGCGTCCCCGCAGACAACGCCCCGTCCGCCACCTGCACCGCCCCCACCACCAGCGCCGCCCCGATCGCCAGCTCCGGCAGCGTCACGATGACCGCCCAGATCGCCGCCAGCAGCCGCGCCTTGCGCAGCTCCGTGCCCCGCAGCGTGTGCGACAGCTCGTGGAAGGCGCGGGCCTGGCTGCGGTGCCGCCCGAAGCCCTTGATGATGCGGATGCCGAGCACGCTCTCCTCGACCACGGTCGTCAGGTCCCCGACCTGGTCCTGCGCGCGCCGCGCCACCTCGGAGTACTTCCGCTCGAAGACCGCGCAGGTGAGCATCATCGGCAGGGCCGGCCCGAGGATCATCAGCCCCAGCGTCCAGTCCTGCACCAGCATGATGCCCACGCCGATCAGGATCGTGACCCCGTTGACCAGCAGGAACGTCAGCGGGAAGGCGAGGAACATGCGCAGCAGCATCAGATCCGTCGTGCCGCGCGACAGCAACTGACCCGAGGCCCACCGGTCGTGGAAGGCGATCGGCAGCCGTTGCAGATGCCGGTACAGGTCCGCCCGCATGCCCGCCTCGACGCCCGCCAGCGGCCGGGCCACCAGCCAGCGCCGCAGCCCGAACAGCAGCGCCTCCGCCAGCCCCAGGAGCAGCAGGTACAGCGCGCCGAGCCACACGCCCGCCGGGTCCCGGTCGGCGACGGGACCGTCCACCATCCACTTCAGGACGAGCGGGATCACCAGCCCCACGCAGGAGGCGAGGATCGCGATGAACGCGGCGGTCGACAGCCGGGCCCGCACGGGGCGGACGTACGGCCACAGCCGCAGCAGGGAACGCACGGCGGACCGCTTGCCGACGGAGTCCGGGGCGGGGGCAGGTGTCGTGGGCATCAGCAGCGAGCCTACGGTTCACCACTGACACTTCCCACCGAGTTTCCGCCCGCGCCGGGGTCGTACGGAGGCATCGTCCGATCGGTTGATGCGCCGTCGAGCGCACCGGCCGATGTGCCGGACCCCGGTGTGCCGGGACGCTGGTGGCATGCCCGTCATCGAAGTCACCGACCTGCGCAAGTCCTACGGGGGCCGCCCCGCCGTCGACGGGGTGTCGTTCGCCGTCGAGGAGGGCGAGATCTTCGGCATCCTCGGCCCGAACGGCGCCGGCAAGACCACCACCGTCGAGTGCGTCGAGGGCCTGCGCGTCCCCGACGCGGGCCGCGTACGCGTCACCGGCCTCGACCCCGTGGCCGACCACGAGGAGGTCGCCCGGGTCCTCGGCGCCCAGCTCCAGCAGAGCGAGCTCCAGCCGAAACTGACCGTCCGCGAGGCGCTGGAGCTGTACGCCTCCTTCTACCGGCACCCCGCCGACTGGCGCCCGCTCGCCGAACGGCTGGGCCTCGGCCCCAAGCTGGACACCCGGTTCGCGAAGCTCTCCGGCGGCCAGAAGCAGCGCCTGTCCATCGCGCTCGCCCTCGTCGGCGCCCCGCGCATCGTGGTGCTGGACGAGCTGACCACGGGACTCGACCCGCGGGCCCGGCGGGACACCTGGGAGCTGATCGAGGACATCCGCGCGGGCGGCGTCACCGTCCTCCTCGTCACGCACTTCATGGAGGAGGCGCAGCGCCTGTGCGACCGCATCGCGGTCGTCGACCGGGGCCGCGTCGCCGCCCTGGACACCCCGGCCGGCCTGATCCGGCGCTCCGCGGGCGCGACCGTCATCAGCTTCACGCCGTCCGCCCCGCTGGACGACGGCGACCTGAGCGCGCTGCCCCACCTCGCCTCCGTCGACCACAGGGACGGCCGGATCACGCTGTCCGGCACCGACGAGACGGTGAACGCCCTCCTGACCCTCCTCGCCCGCCACCGCGTCACCGCCCACCAGCTGCGCGTCACCGACGCCACGCTGGACGACGCCTTCCTGGACCTCACGGAGACCACGGCATGAGCACCCCCGTCATCGTTCCGGCCGTCCTGCGCACGGAGATCCGCCTGTTCCGGCGCGAACCCGGCGCCGTCTTCTGGATCCTGCTCTTCCCCACCCTGCTGCTGGTGGTCCTCGGCTCGATCCCGTCCTTCCGCGAGGCCGACCCGTCCTTCGGCGGCCTGCGCCCCGTCGACGCCTATGTGCCGGTGGCCGTCCTGCTCGGCCTGATCTTCGGCGGGCTCCAGGGCATGCCGCAGACCCTCACCGGCCACCGGGAGCGCGGTGTGCTGCGTCGGCTCGCCACCACGCCCGTGCCGCCGTCGGCGCTGCTGGCCGCGCAGATGCTGGTCTTCGGCGGCACCTCGCTGCTGTCCGCCCTGCTCGCCCTCGCTGTGGGCCGGCTCGGCTTCGGCGTGACGCTCCCGGCGCAGCCGCTGGGCTACCTCCTCGCGCTGGTGCTCGCGGTGCTCACCTCGCTCGCCCTGGGCGCCCTGCTCTCCGCGCTGTCCCGCACCACGAAGATCGCCGGTGCGATCGGGTCGGCCGCGATGTTCCCGGCGATGTTCTGCGCGGGGGTGTGGCTGCCGGTGCAGGCCATGCCGGACGTGCTCGCCCGCGTCGTCGGCTTCACGCCCTTCGGCGCCGCCGCCCAGGCCCTGAACGCGGCCGCCGCCGGCGACTGGCCCGGCTGGGACCACCTAGCGGTGCTGGTCGCCTGGACGGTGCTGCTCACGGCGGCGGCCGCGCGCTGGTTCCGGTGGGAGTGAGCGGCTGGGCCGGGACGGGCGTGGCCGACAATGGCGCCATGACGGACACGACGGCGGTCGACGAGCGGTGGGCGGTGTTCCACCGCTGGGGCCCCTACGGGCTGCTGGCCGTCGGCACCCTGGTCTCCTGGTCGGCCGCCGACGCGGTCGGCATGACCACGGCCGAGCGCCGGGCGAGCGGCGCCCTCGTCGCCGCGGCCGTCGTCCTCCAGCTGGTCTGGAACCGGGCGGCGCGCACCCGCCCGGACCCCTCCGCGGCCGGCAGCTGCTACTACGCCGTCCGCTGGGCGATCGGCTTCGCCCTGACGTGGATGAACCCGCTGTTCGCCTTCTACGCGGTCGCCGGCTACTTCGGCGCCCAGCACCTGCTGCCCCGGCGCCTGGTGGGCGCCGGACTGTTCGCCACCGCCGTGACGCTCGCCGGTTCGCAGTCGGGCGGGCTGCCGCCGCACGGCGTCATGGGCTGGGTGCTCTTCGGGGCCATCCTCACCGTCAACAGCATGCTGCTGGCCCTCTTCGCGCACTTCGCCGCCCTGGAGGAGGCCCGTGGCCGCGCCCGGGTCGAGACCATCGCCGAACTGGAGCGCACCAACACCGCGTTGCAACAGGCCCTCGACGAGAACGCCGCCCTGCACGCCCAGCTCCTCGTGCAGGCCCGGGAGGCGGGCGTCGCCGACGAGCGCCGGCGGCTGGCCGCCGAGATCCACGACACGCTCGCCCAGGGCCTGACCGGCATCATCGCCCAGCTCCAGGTCGTCGCGAACACCCCGGACCCGGACCTGGCCCGCGAGCACATGGACCGGGCGACCGCGCTGGCCCGGCACAGCCTCGGCGAGGCCCGCCGCTCCGTGCACAACCTCGCCCCCGTCGCCCTGGCCGACGACGGCCTGCCCGGGGCCTTGGAGAAGACGGTGACGGAGTGGGGCGAACGCACCGGCGTGCGCGCCGCGTTCACCGCCACCGGCACCGCCGAACCGCTGCACGACGAGGTCGCGGCCACCCTCCTGCGCATCGCCCAGGAGGCCCTGTCCAACGCCGCCCGCCACGCCCGCGCCGGCCGGCTCGGCGTCACCCTGTCCTACATGGACGACGAGGTCACCCTCGACATCCGCGACGACGGCCGGGGCTTCGACCCGCTCGCCGTGCCCGCCCGCACCCGCGCCGGCGGCTTCGGTCTCGACGGCATGCGGGCCCGCGCCGAGCGCATCGCCGGGTCGCTCACCGTCGAGACCGAGCCGGGCCACGGCACGGCCGTCTCGGCTCGCGTACCGTTGGTCCGCCATGACTGATGACGCCCCGATCTCCCTGCTCGTCGTGGACGACCACCCCGTCGTCCGCGACGGCCTGCGCGGCATGTTCGCCGCCGCGCCCGGCTTCCGCGTCCTCGGCGAGGCGGCGAACGGCGCCGAGGCGCTGGAGCGGGCCGCCGCCCTGGACCCGGACGTGATCCTCATGGACCTGCGGATGCCCGGCGGCGGGGGCGTGGACGCCATCCGGGAGCTGACCCGGCGCGGCGCCCGCGCCAAGGTCCTCGTCCTGACCACGTACGACACCGACTCCGACACGCTGCCCGCCATCGAGGCCGGCGCGACGGGCTACCTCCTCAAGGACGCGCCCCGCGACGACCTGTTCACCGCGGTCCGCGCGGCGGCGCAGGGCCGCACCGTGCTGTCCCCGGCCGTCGCCTCCCGCCTGGTCTCGGCGGTCCGCGCCCCGAGGACGCCCGGCGAGGCGCTCTCGGCCCGCGAACGCGAGGTGCTGGCCCTGGTCGCCCGGGGTACCTCCAACAAGGAGATCGCCCGCGAGCTGTTCATCAGCGAGGCGACCGTGAAGACCCACCTCACCCACGTGTACGCCAAGCTCGGCGTCAACGACCGCGCCGCGGCCGTCGCGGTGGCCTACGACCGGGGCATCCTCGGCTGACGACGGGCCCGCCTCACGCCGCCGGGTACGGCAGCAGCCCGGCGTCGGTCTTCTCCCAGGCCGCCCTCAGCTCCGCGAGCAGCGCGGGCCGGTCCGCGGCGAGGTCGGCCTGCTCGCGGGCGTCGGCCGCCAGGTCGAACAGGTGGTCCCGGCCGTCCGCGTCGCGGTAGTACTTCCAGTCGCCGCGCCTGAGTGCCCGGTTGCCCCGCACCCGCCAGAACAGGTCGCGCTCGGGCACCTTCTCGCCGCGCAGCAGATAACCGGCGAAGCTGTGTCCGTCGAGCGGGTACGCCGGGTCGGGCCGGGCGCCGCCCAGCTCCAGCAGGGTGGCCGTCCAGTCGGGGGAGTAGACGGGCTGGTGGCTGACCTGGCGGGCGTCGACGCCGGCCGGCCAGCGCAGGATCGTCGGCACCCGGATGCCGCCCTCCAGCAGCTCCGACTTGCCGCCGCTGAGCGGCCACTGGTACGAGAAGCGCTCCCCGCCGTTGTCGCTGGCGAAGACGACGAGCGTGTTCTCCTCCTGCCCGGAGCGGCGCAGCGCGGCGAGGACCTTGCCGACCGAGGCGTCCAGGTTCTCGACCATCTCCTTGTACTTCTCCACCGAGCCGCCGTCGTTGTGCAGCAGCGCGCCCAGCACGTTCCCGGAGCGGATCTCGGCGGCGATCCCCGCGGCCGTCTCCTGGTCGTCCTCGGTCAGCCACGGCCAGTGCGGGGTGGTGAAGTTGAGGTTGAGCAGCCACGGCTTGTCGTGGTCGCGGCCGACGTACTCGACGGCCCGCTCGGTCAGCACGGTCGTGTAGTACCGCAGGTCCTTGTAGGTGGCGTCGCCCTCGTACAGGTCGTAGTCGCCGAGCTGGCCCAGCTTGGAGAAGTACTCCAGGGCGCCGCCGAAGTTGCCGAAGAACTCGTCCCAGCCCGACTTGGTGGGGCTGTGGTCCGGCAGCCAGCCGCAGTGCCACTTGCCGATGAGGGCGGTCGCGTAACCGGCCTTCTTCAGCAGGGACGCGAGCGTCGGGTGGTGCGGGTCCAGGCCCTGCGTGCGGTTGCCGATCGGCTCGGCCAGCCCGCCCTTCGTCCGGCCCGGAAAGCGGCCCGTGTAGAGGCTGAAGCGGGTGGGGGAGCAGGTCGCCGAGCCCGAGTAGGCGTCCGTGAACCGCACGCCCTGCGCGGCGAGCCGGTCCAGGTTCGGCGTCCGGATGTGCGGGGCGCCGTACGACGACAGGTCGGCCCAGCCGAGGTCGTCGCCGAGGATGAACAGGATGTTCGGGCGCCTGCGCGGACGCGCGGAGGCGGGGCGGGACCGGAACGGGCGCTCGGCGGGAGCGGCCGAGCCGGAAGCGGCCGACGCGTCGGCGGACGTACCCGCGACAGCCGTCACCGCCCCGCCGCCGACCAGACCACCGAAGACACGACGGGATATCTCGGGCATGCGTGATCCAGGGGGAAGAGAAGGGAGAGAGAAGAGGGAGAAGGCGCGGATCAGCGACATCGGAGAGCGGCTGCGGACCTCATGACCTGGGACGCTGCCAGCCGGGCCGGGAACCGGTCAAGAAGATCACCGACGCGTTCACGAAGCCGACAAGAAGCCGCAACACACGCCTCCCGCGGCCCCGCTCAGCCCGCCCGCAGCAGCAGCACCGTCCGGCCCGGCACCGTCACCGGCGCTCCCGCCGCGTACTCCTCGCCCGGTGCCCCCGACTGCTCCTCCCGGCCGGTGTCCACGACCACCTCGTACCGCTGTGCCCACGGCGCCGCCGGCAGCACGAACTCCACCGGCGCCTCGCCGGCGTGCAGGACGGCGAGGAAGCTGTCGTCGGTGATCGGCGCCCCGCGCTCGTCCCGGCCGGGGATGTCCCGCCCGGAGAGGTACATGCCGAGGGTGGCGGCGGGCGCGTACCAGTCGCCCTCCGTCATCTCCGTGCCCCGCGCGGTGAACCAGGCCAGGTCGCGCAGGCCGTCCGCCGAGTGGGCCCGGCCGGAGAAGAAGGCGCGGCGGCGCAGCACCGGATGCCGGTGGCGCAGCGCGATCAGCCGGGAGGCCAGCTCGAACAGGGGCCGCCAGTCCGGGTCGTCCAGCAGGCTCCAGTCCACCCAGCTGATCTCGTTGTCCTGGCAGTACGCGTTGTTGCTGCCGCGCTGCGTGCGCCCCATCTCGTCGCCCGCGACCAGCATCGGCACGCCCGTCGACAGCAGCAGCGTGGTCAGCAGGTTGCGCAACTGGCGCCGCCGGAGCGCGCGGACGCCCTCGTCGTCCGTCTCGCCCTCCGTGCCGCAGTTCCAGGACCGGTTGTCGTCCGCGCCGTCCCGGTTGCCCTCGCCGTTGGCCTCGTTGTGCTTGCGCTCGTAACTGACCAGGTCGCGGAGCGTGAAGCCGTCGTGCGCGGTGACGAAGTTGACCGACGCGTACGGCCGCCGCCCGCCCCACGCGTACAGGTCGCTGGAGCCCGACAGGCGGTAACCCATCTCCCGCACGTCCGGCAGCGCGTGGCGCCAGAAGTCCCGTACGGCGCCCCGGTAGCGGTCGTTCCACTCCGTCCACAGCGGTGGGAACGCGCCCACCTGGTAGCCGCCGGAGCCGACGTCCCACGGCTCGGCGATCAGCTTCACCCGGCGCAGCACCGGGTCCTGCGCGATCACCGCGAGGAAGGGGGAGAGCATGTCGACGTCGTGCATCGAGCGGGCCAGCGCCGCCGCCAGGTCGAAACGGAAGCCGTCCACGCCCATCTCCGTCACCCAGTAGCGCAGCGAGTCGGTGATCAGACGCAGGACGTGCGGCTGGACGACGTGCAGGGTGTTGCCGCAGCCGGTGTAGTCGGCGTAGCGGCGGACGTCGTGCTGGAGGCGGTAGTAGCCGCGGTTGTCGATGCCCTTCAGGGACAGCGTCGGGCCCAGCTCGCCCGCCTCCGCCGTGTGGTTGTAGACCACGTCGAGGATCACCTCGATGCCCGCCTCGTGCAGCGCGCGCACCATCCGCTTGAACTCGCCGACCTGCTGCCCCGTCGTACCGGAGGCCGCGTAGGCGGCGTGCGGGGCGAAGTAGCCGACCGAGTTGTAGCCCCAGTAGTTCCGCAGGCCCCGCTTCAGCAGATGGTCCTCGTGCGCGAACTGGTGCACCGGCAGCAGCTCGACGGCCGTCACGCCCAGCTTCACCAGGTGCGCTATCGCCGCCGGGTGCGCGAGACCCGCGTACGTGCCGCGCAGCTCCTCGGGGATGCCGGGGTGCCGCTTGGTGAAGCCGCGCACGTGCAGCTCGTAGATGACCGAGTCCGCCCATGGTGTCTTGGGCCTGCGGTCGTCCGACCAGTCGTCGTCATCGTGGACGACGACGCCCTTCGGGACGTACGGCGCCGAGTCCCGGTCGTCGCGCACGGTGTCCGCCACATGCTGCTCGGGCCAGTCGCGGACGTGCCCGTACACCTCCGGCGGCAGCGCGAACTCACCGTCCACCGCGCGCGCGTACGGGTCCAGCAGCAGCTTCGCCGGATTCCAGCGGGCGCCGGTCCACGGGTCCCAGCGGCCGTGCACCCGGAAGCCGTAGCGCTGCCCGGGCAGCACGCCCGGCACGAAGCCGTGCCAGATCTCGTGCGTCAGCTCGGTCAGCCGCACCCGCCGCTCCGCACCCCCGGGACCCGGCCCGTCGAACAGGCACAGCTCGACCGCCTCCGCCCCGCCCGCCCAC
>NZ_WWHX01001030.1 GCF_009862125.1 Streptomyces sp. SID5910 | reverse complement strand
GTGCCGCCCCAGCGGCACTGCTGCCCGCAGCTACGTGGGCGGGATGGGCGGCACGATTGCCCGCAGCTGCGTGAGCGGGGATGGGCGGTGCGGTGGCCCGCAGCTGGGTAGGCGGGCGGGTCAGTCCTCGTCGCCCCGCCCGGTCTGGGGGTCATGCCACTTGGGGTCGTTCTCCCACTCCAGGTTTCGCTCGCGGGCGGTCTGCATCGCGTGTTCGGCCTCCGTGCGGGAGGCGTACGGGCCGAATCGGTTCTTGGCCGGGCAGTCCGGGCCCTCCTCGACCTTCTTGTGCTCCAGGCAGTAGTACCACTCGCCCGGCTTTCCGACCGTGCGCTTCTTGAACAGGGCCATGACCAGCTCCTCTCGCCACCGACATGTTCCCCCGAGCCCGCTGGTTAGACTCGCCGCATGTCTGGCCAGTCGCTGCTCGTACCAGGGGAGCTGTCTCCCACCCGTTCCGTACCCGGAAACATCCGCCGGCCCGAGTACGTCGGCAAACCGGCGCCCGCGCCCTACACCGGCCCGGAGGTGCAGACGCCCGAGACGGTCGAGGCGATGCGCGTGGCCGGGCGGATCGCGGCGCGGGCGATGGAGGAGGCCGCCAAGGCCATCGCGCCCGGTGTCACGACGGACGAGCTGGACCGGATCGCGCACGAGTACATGTGCGACCACGGCGCCTACCCGTCGACGCTCGGCTACCGCGGTTTCCCGAAGTCCCTGTGCACCTCCGTCAACGAGGTGATCTGCCACGGCATCCCCGACTCCACCGTGCTGCGCGACGGTGACATCGTCAATCTCGACGTGACGGCGTACATCGGCGGCGTGCACGGCGACAACAACGCGACCTACCTGGTCGGCGACGTGGACGAGGAGAGCCGGCTGCTGGTCGAGCGGACCCGGGAGTCGCTGGCCCGCGCGATCAAGGCGGTCAAGCCGGGCCGGCAGATCAACATCATCGGCCGGGTCATCGAGTCGTACGCGAAGCGCTTCGGGTACGGGGTGGTGCGGGACTTCACCGGGCACGGGATCAGCTCGTCGTTCCACTCCGGGCTGATCGTCCCGCACTACGACAGCCCGCACGCGACCACGGTCATCCAGCCGGGGATGACCTTCACGATCGAGCCGATGCTGACGCTCGGTACGCACGAGTACGACATGTGGGACGACGGCTGGACGGTCGTGACGAAGGACCGCAGGCGGACGGCCCAGTTCGAGCACACGCTGGTGGTGACGGACACCGGCGCGGACATCCTGACGCTGCCCTGAGGTCCGACCGCCCCCCGCACGAGCCCGCTCTCTTCGGAGGGCGGGCTTTCGCGTGCTCCAGGGGGTAGGGTTTTTACCGACAGCCTGTCGGAATCTTTACCGACGATCAGTCGGGAAAGGTATTGACTTAGGTAAGGCTAACCAAAGAAAATCGGCCCCATGGACTCCTTCTCTACCCTCATCCGCACGGCCTCCCACGAGCAGCACGTGGAGGCGGAGACCTCCACCTTCATGAGCGACCTGCTCGGCGGCCGGCTCGGCGTGGACGCGTACGCGCGCTACACCGAGCAGCTGTGGTTCGTCTACGAAGCCCTGGAGACCGGCGCGGGACGGCTGGCGGCGGACCCGGTGGCCGGGCCGTTCATCCGGCCGGAGCTGCTGCGGCTGGCCTCCCTGGAGCGGGACCTGGCGCACCTGCGCGGACCGGACTGGCGCACGGGCCTGAGCGCCCTGCCGGCGACCGAGGAGTACGCGGCCCGGGTCCGCGAGTGCGCCGAGGAGTGGCCGGCGGGGTACATCGCCCACCACTACACGCGCTACCTCGGCGACCTGTCCGGCGGTCAGATCATCCGCGACAAGGCGGAGCGCACCTGGGGCTTCGCGCGCAAGGGCGACGGCGTCCGGTTCTACGTGTTCGAGGAGATCTCCAACCCGGCCGCGTTCAAGCGCGAGTACCGCGAGCTGCTGGACGGCGTGCGCGCCGACGAGTTGGAGAGGCAGCGGGTCGTCGGCGAGTGCAAGCGGGCCTTCGCGCTGAACACGGCGGTCTTCCGGGCCCTGGGCGAGGAGTTCCCGCTGTCGGCCTGACCGGGCGGGTCACCGCTCCAGGCGGACCCGTCCCCCGATCTCGATCCACCCCCCGGGCTGGGGGGCCGTGAGGATCTGCGACCCGGCCCCCTGCGTGATGTTGAGGGCGCGGCCCAGCCGCTCGGTCAGCAGCAGCGCCGCGGCTCCGGTCGCCTCGTCCTCGTCGATGCCGTCGTCGCGCCCGGGGAAGCCGCGGGCCCGGACCCGGCCGGCCGCCTCGTCCTCCCACGCCCAGGCATACACCCTCCCCCAGACTTCGTCCGGGGGGACCCCCATCTCGCTTCGCTCGCCCTTGGGCGGCACCGGCAGCGCGTCGACCTCGGCGACATCGGCGTACTGGCGCAGCGTGCGCGGCGGCGCCCACTCGGGGCGGGCCTCGATCCAGCTGAACTCGCCGTCCTGCCGGGCGCCCACCGTCCCTGCGGGGGTGACGAGTTCGGGCACGTCCAGCAGCCAGGCCGTGCCGACGCAGGGGTGCCCGGCGAACGGCAGGCGCAGGGTGGGCGTGTAGATGTCGACGACGCCGCGTTCGGGGTCGTCGACGAACACGGTCTCGCTGAAGCCGAGTTTGGCGGCGAGCTCCTGCCGCTCGTCCCGTCCGGGCAGCACGGAGCCGTCCCGGACGACGCCGAGCTCGTTGCCGTATCCGCCGTTCGGCGCGCAGAAGACGCGCAGTACGTCGTAGTCAGTCACCCGGGCATTCAAGCATCGCCGGGGCGGTGCCCCGTGCCCCGGAGAACGGCCGGGTGGGGGCGGCCGCGCCGCCCCCACCCGGGGATCACCGGGAGGCCGCCCGCCGCCTCCGTGCCACGAGCACCGTGCCCGCGCCGAGCACCACCGCGGCGCCGGCCGCCGCACCCAGGGCCGGGCCCGGGAGGCCCGCGCCGGTGGAGGCGAGGCTGCCGCCGCCGATACCGCCGCCCGTGGTCGAGCCGGTGATGCCGCCGACGGTCGCGGCACCGCCGGTACCCCCGGTGCCCCCGCTGCCGCCGGTGCCCGAGCCGGACGCGCCGCCGGTGCCCCCGGTCGTGCCCGTGCCGCCGCCCGGCAGTTGCGCGTCGTCGGTCAGCGCCACCGACAGGTCGACCGCGTCGAGTGCCGTGCCGGCCGGGTAGTTGCCGAAGACCTTCGCGCCGGCGTCGGTGACCGTGGCGGCGATGCCGTCGACCGTGATGACGTTCTTCTCGGCGGTCAGGTCGGCCGACTTGGCCTTCAGGTCGGCGAGGACCACGCCCGGCGACTTCGCGCCGAGGCTGGTGACGTCGGCGGTGAGCTTGCCGGTGCCGCCGTCGAGGGTGACCTTGAAGTTGGCCAGCGTCAGGTCGAGGCCGTAGGTGCCGCCGCTCTGGTGGCCCTTGAAGTTCACGGCGCCCTGGAAGGAGGCGGTGAGCTTGTCGGCGGCGGTGTCGTAGGTGCCGGTGGCCTTCTTGAAGGTGAACGCGCCGTTCCCGGCGGCCTGGGTGGCACCGCCGGAGACGGTGATCCGGCCCTTGGCCATCGGCCCGACGACATAGGCGCGGAAGGACTCCTTCACGCCCCAGCCGAGGGTGCCGTCGGCGATCCTGCCCTTCGCCGGCGCCTCAGAAGCAGAGGCGGAGGCGGACGGTGCACCGGCACTGGCACTCGTGCTCGCGGTCGGGCTCGGGCTCGGTGCCTGGCTCGTCGACGGCGCGGTCGGCATCGTCCCCGTGCCGGTCGGGTCCGGGGTGCCGGGCTCGGTGGACGGGGAGGGGGTGGGTTCCTGCGTGGTCGGCTCGGGGCTGGGCTCCGTGCTGGGCGGCGTCTTCTGCGCCACCGTCAGGGGGTCGCCGGCCGCGCCCGCGTAGCTCGCGCTGCCCAGGTACTCCCCCGCCTCGGTGGTCAGGGTGGTCGCCATGTCCTTCATCTCGCGGGTCACGGCGACCTTCGCGAACGGGACGTCGTCACCCTCGGTGGTCTTCGGGGTCTCACCGGACGTGTCGACCTTCTTCACGTCGGCGGTGATCTGACCGGCCTTGCTGTCGAAGCGCACGTCGGTGAGCGTGACCTCGAAGTGGTGCGCCGTGGAGGCGGCCACCACGCTGCCCTCGAAGGCGAGGTCGACGGTGTTGCCGGCGGAGTCGTAGGTGCCGGTGCCGTCGGCGAAGGTGAACGCGCCGTTGCCGGCCGCCTGGGTGGCACCGCCCGCGGTGGTGAAGCTGCCGAACATGCCGACGTAGGTGCGGTACGACTGCTTGACGCCCCACGTCAGTTCGTAGTCCTTGAGCGGGACCTCGGCGGCCGATGCGGTGGTCGCGCCGGCGGCGGCGAGGGCGGTGGCGCCGAGCGCGGCGGCCGTGGCCACGGCGGCGGCGAGTGCGGTGGAGCGGCGGCGTCTGACGGGCATGGCTCGGTTCTCCTTGGGTGCGGGGCCGCCGTCGGGCGGCCCGGTGTCATGGGTTCAGCCCTCGTCCGGTGCGGACGCGGCGGGCCGGGCGCGGCGCCGGCGCAGGGCGACGGCCACGAGGGCCGCGGCCACCAGCAGCAGGGCGCCGGCCGCGAGGGAGACGGGCAGGGCGGGGAAGCCGCCGTCGTCGGAGGCGTCGGCGACGGGTGCGGCGGAAGCGCCGGCGGCCTCGGCCCGCTTCGGCTGCGGGCTCGGGCTCGCCGTGGGCGCGCTGCCGAGGTCGGGCAGGGCGGGCAGCTTCGCGTCGGCGGTGAGGGCGACGGCCAGGGACACCGGGTCCATCTCGGTGCCCGCCGGGTACATCCCGCCGAAGACCTGGGCGCCGCGCGCGGT
>NZ_WWHX01001029.1 GCF_009862125.1 Streptomyces sp. SID5910 | reverse complement strand
TGCACCAGCGTCTCGTGGCCCGCGCTGTCCCGGTGGGTCAGCTCGCCCTCCACCACCCACGTGACGATCTCGGTATGGCTGTGCGGATGCTCGTCGAAGCCCGCGCCGGGCGCGAGGCGCTCCTCGTTGCAGGCGATCAGCGCGCCGAAGCGGAGGTTGCCGGGGTCGTAGTGGGGGCCGAAGGAGAAGGCGTGGCGGGAGACGATGCCCGCCGCCGCGTCGCCGCCTGGGTAGCGCTCGTCGGCGCGCCGTACGTCCATCACGCCGTCCACCGTAGACCCGGCGGCATGCCCGCCCGTCCGGATAAGGCAGTCTTGTCCCCGTGCCCGAACCCGAAACCAGCAAGCCCGAGCCCGCGGCGCGCGCCGTCCACCCGCATTCCGCGACCCTGAAGCGGCTGGAGCAGTCCTCCGGATCGCTCGCCGCGCAGGCGATCGCGCGGATGGACGAGACGCTGCCGTGGTACCGGGCGATGCCCCCGGAGAACCGTTCCTGGATCGGGCTGGTCGCCCAGGCCGGCATCGCCGCCTTCACCGAGTGGTTCCGGCACCCTGACGCCCCGCAGGCCATCTCCACCGACGTCTTCGGCACCGCCCCGCGCGAGCTGACCCGGGCGATCACGCTGCGGCAGACCGTCGAGATGGTGCGGACGACCATCGAGGTGATGGAGTCCGCGATCGACGAGGTCGCGGCGCCCGGCGACGAGTCCGTGCTGCGCGAGGCGCTGCTGGTGTACGCCCGCGAGATCGCCTTCGCGACCGCCCAGGTGTACGCGCAGGCCGCCGAGGCACGCGGTGCCTGGGACGCCCGGCTGGAGTCGCTGGTGGTCAACGCCGTGCTCAGCGGCGAGGCCGACGAGGGCGCCGTGTCCCGGGCCGCGGCGCTCGGCTGGAACTCCCCCGAGCACGTGTGCGTGGTGCTGGGCACCGCCCCCGACGGGGACTCCGAGCTGACCGTGGAGGCCATCCGGCGCGCGGCCCGGCACGCCAAGCTCCAGGTGCTGACCGGCGTGCTCGGGGACCGGCTGGTGGTGATCGCGGGCGGCAGCGACAATCCGCTGGCCGTCGCGAAGTCGCTGATCGGACCGTTCGCGCAAGGGCCCGTGGTGGCCGGTCCCGTGGTGCCGGACCTGCTGGCCGCGACCCGGTCCGCGCAGGCGGCCGCGGCCGGGCTCAAGGCCTGCACCGCCTGGCAGGACGCCCCGCGCCCGGTGCTGGCGGACGATCTCCTGCCGGAGCGCGCGATCGCCTCCGACCCTTCGGCCCGCGAGCAGCTGGTGGAGGAGATCTACAGACCGCTGGAGGACGCCGGGGCCGCGCTCCTGGAGACGCTCAGTGTCTATCTGGAGCAGGCGAGCAGTCTCGAAGGCGCCGCACGCATGCTCTTCGTTCACCCGAACACCGTGCGCTACCGGCTCCGACGTGTGACTGACGTCACCGGCTGGTCGCCCTCTGATGTACGGTCTGCGTTCACCCTGCGGATCGCGCTCATCCTGGGGCGTCTGGCCGATGGAGATCCGCAACTCTAGGATTTTGTCGGGGGTCCACAAAACCCCCTCGTGTTCTTCGTCCTTGTCCCCACGGGCGGTCGTGGCCGTCCTCAAGAGAGAGTGTGAGAGTGCTCGTACTCGTCGCTCCCGGCCAGGGTGCTCAGACGCCCGGCTTCCTGACTGAATGGCTCGACCTCCCCGGCGCCGCCGACCGCGTCGCCGCGTGGTCCGACGCCATCGGACTCGACCTCGCCCACTACGGCACGAAGGCCGACGCGGACGAGATCCGCGACACCTCCGTGGCGCAGCCGCTGCTGGTCGCCGCCGGTCTGCTGTCGGCCGCGGCACTCGGTGACGTGGCGCCGGGCGCGGTCGCGGGCCACAGCGTCGGCGAGATCACCGCCGCCTCCTTCGCGGGCGTCCTCGACGACACCGCCGCGCTGACCCTCGTACGCCGTCGGGGCCTGGCCATGGCCGAGGCCGCCGCGGTGACGGAGACCGGCATGTCGGCGCTGCTGGGCGGCGACCCCGAGGTGAGCGTGGCGCACCTGGAGAAGCTCGGCCTGACCCCGGCCAACGTGAACGGCGCGGGCCAGATCGTGGCCGCCGGCACCCTGGAGCAGCTGGCGGCGCTGAACGAGGACAAGCCCGAGGGCGTGCGCAAGGTCGTGCCGCTGAAGGTCGCCGGCGCGTTCCACACGCACCACATGGCGCCCGCGGTGGACACGCTCGCCGAGGCCGCCAAGGCGCTCACGCCGGCCGACCCGAAGGTGACGTACGTCTCCAACAAGGACGGGCGGGCCGTCGCCACCGGCGCCGAGGTGCTGGAGCGGCTGGTCGGCCAGGTCGCCAACCCGGTCCGCTGGGACCTGTGCATGGAGACCTTCAAGGAACTCGGCGTCACCGCGCTGATCGAGGTGTGCCCCGGCGGCACGCTGACCGGCCTGGCCAAGCGCGCGCTGCCCGGCGTGAAGACGCTGGCCCTGAAGACCCCCGCCGATCTCGACGCGGCCCGCGCGCTCGTCGCCGAGCAGGCCTGACAAGGAGCCCGAGAGCATGCCGAAGATCAAGCCCAGCAAGGGCGCCCCGTACGCGCGCATCCTCGGCGTGGGCGGCTACCGCCCGACCCGGGTCGTGCCGAACGAGGTGATCCTCGAGACGATCGACTCGTCCGACGAGTGGATCCGCTCGCGCTCCGGCATCGAGACGCGGCACTGGGCCTCGCCCGAGGAGACCGTCGCGGCGATGTCGATCGAGGCGTCCGGCAAGGCCATCGCGGACGCCGGCATCGACGCCTCGCAGATCGGCGCGGTCGTCGTGTCGACCGTGTCGCACTTCAGCCAGACCCCGGCCATCGCCACCCTCATCGCCGACAGGCTGGGCACGGACAAGGCCGCGGCCTTCGACATCTCGGCGGGCTGCGCGGGCTTCGGCTACGGCCTGACCCTGGCCAAGGGCATGGTCGTCGAGGGCTCCGCCGAGTACGTCCTCGTGATCGGCGTGGAGCGGCTGTCCGACCTGACCGACCTGACGGACCGGGCCACGGCCTTCCTGTTCGGCGACGGTGCCGGCGCGGTCGTGGTCGGCCCGTCGAAGGAGCCGGCGATCGGCCCGACCGTCTGGGGCTCGGAGGGCGACAAGTCCGAGACGATCAAGCAGACGGTGTCCTGGGACCGCTTCCGGATCGGCGACGTCTCCGAACTGCCCCTGGACGACCAGGGCAACGTGAAGTTTCCTGCGATCACGCAGGAGGGCCAGGCGGTGTTCCGCTGGGCCGTGTTCGAGATGGCGAAGGTCGCGCAGCAGGCGCTGGACGCGGCCGGAATCAGCCCGGACGACCTGGACGTCTTCATTCCGCACCAGGCCAACGTGCGGATCATCGACTCGATGGTGAAGACGCTGAAGCTGCCGGAGCACGTCATGGTCGCCCGTGACATCCGCACCACCGGCAACACCTCGGCCGCCTCAATCCCGCTCGCGATGGAGCGGCTCCTGGCGACCGGTGAGGCGAAGAGCGGCGACACCGCGCTCGTCATCGGCTTCGGGGCGGGTCTCGTCTACGCCGCGACGGTCGTTACTCTCCCCTAGGCACTCCGTGCCGGATCATGCGGTCCGGGGCGGAACACAAGAGCCACACCCGCTGGAACATCTACGAAGGAGCGCCGCCATGGCCGCCACTCAGAAGGAGATCGTCGACGGTCTCGCCGAGATCGTGAACGAGATCGCCGGTATCCCGGTTGAGGACGTCCAGCTGGACAAGTCCTTCACCGACGACCTGGACGTCGACTCGCTGTCCATGGTCGAGGTCGTCGTCGCCGCCGAAGAGCGTTTCGACGTCAAGATCCCGGACGACGACGTCAAGAACCTCAAGACCGTCGGCGACGCGACCGACTACATCCTCAAGCACCAGAGCTGATCGACCGATCACTGCCTCTGGGCTGACTGCCCCGCCACCCGGCGGTGGCGCCGTACGAATCCGTATCCCGTTGGAGAAAGAATTCCCGTGAGCTCGACCAATCGCACCGTGGTCGTCACCGGTATCGGCGCAACCACACCGCTGGGTGGCGACGCAGCCTCTACCTGGGAGGGTCTGGTGGCCGGCAGGTCCGGCGCCAAGCCCCTGGAGCAGGAGTGGGCCGCCGACCAGGCGGTCCGTATCGCGGCCTCGGCCGCCGTGGACCCCTCCGAGGTCATTCCGCGGCCCCAGGCCCGCCGGCTGGACCGTTCGGCGCAGTTCGCGCTGATCGCGGCCAAGGAGGCGTGGCAGGACGCCGGCTTCACCGGCAAGGCCGGCGAGGACGGTTCCATCGACCCCGACCGGCTCGGTGCGGTCATCGCCTCCGGCATCGGCGGCGTGACGACCCTGCTGGACCAGTACGACGTGCTCAAGGAGAAGGGCGTCCGCCGCGTCTCCCCGCACACCGTGCCGATGCTGATGCCGAACGGCCCCTCCGCCAACGTGGGTCTGGCCGTGGGCGCCCGGGCGGGCGTGCACACGCCGGTCTCCGCCTGCGCGTCGGGCGCCGAGGCCATCGGCTACGCCATCGAGATGATCCGGTCCGGCCGTGCCGACGTCGTCGTCGCGGGTGGCACGGAGGCGGCGATCCACCCGCTGCCCATCGCCGCGTTCGGCAACATGATGGCGATGTCCAAGAACAACGACGACCCGCAGGGCGCGTCGCGTCCCTTCGACACCGCCCGGGACGGCTTCGTCCTCGGCGAGGGCGCGGGTGTCCTCGTGCTGGAGTCCGCGGAGCACGCCGCGGAGCGCGGTGCGCGTGTCTACGCGGAGGCGGTCGGCCAGGGCATCTCCGCCGACGCGCACGACATCGTGCAGCCGGAGCCCGAGGGCCGCGGCATCTCCGCCGCGCTTCAGCACCTGCTGGACCGCACCGACCTGAACCCGGCGGAGATCGTGCACGTCAACGCGCACGCCACGTCGACGCCGGCCGGTGACATCGCCGAGCTGAAGGCGCTGCGGAAGGTGTTCGGCGACGATGTGGACCACATGGCGGTGTCCGGCACCAAGTCGATGACGGGTCACCTGCTCGGTGGCGCGGGCGGCGTGGAGTCCGTGGCGACGGTGCTCGCGCTGTACCACCGGGTGGCTCCGCCGACCATCAACGTCGAGAACCTCGATCCGGAGGCGGAGGCGACGGCGGACATCGTGCGGGGGGAGGCTCGGAAGCTGCCCGTGGACGGGCGGATCGCCGCGCTGAACGACTCGTTCGGGTTTGGTGGGCACAATGTTGTTCTGGCGTTCCGGACTGTCTGAGAGACCTCGCTGAACGTTTGATGGCCCGGGCCCTGAGAGGGGTTCGGGCCATCGCCGTTTGTCGTGAGTTCGTTGCCGGGTGCGGGTCCGTTGTGGCTGGTCGCGCAGTTCCCCGCGCCCCTTCGGGGCGCTCCTGCGGGGCGGCGTTACACCACTTGGTGGAGCCAGCGGACCGGGGCGCCTTCGCCTGCGTAGCGGAAGGGTTCCAGTTCGTCGTCCCAGGGCTTGCCGAGGAGTTTGGCGATCTCCTGCTCCAGGTCCGTCTCGCCGGCCTGGGAGCGGGTCAGGGCGGCGCGCAGGCGGTCCTCGGGGATCATGATGTCGCCGTGGATGCCGGTGACGGCGTGGAAGATGCCGAGGTTCGGGGTGCAGCTGTAGCGCTCGCCCTCGGCCCCGGCGGACGGCTCCGCGGTGACCTCGAAGCGCAGCATCTGCCAGCCGCGCAGCGCGGAGGCGAGTTTGGAGGCGGTGCCGGCCTGGCCCTGCCAGGAGAACTCCGAGCGCCAGGTGCCGGGCGAGGCGGGCTGCCGGATCCAGTCCAGGGCGACGCGGGTGCCGAGCACCCCGGCGACGGCCCACTCGACGTGCGGGCAGAGCGCGCGCGGGGCGGAGTGCACGTACAGAACTCCACGTGTCGTCACCGGAACCTCCGGGCTGAGCGGGACATCTCGGAACGGGTGGAACGGCCGTGACCGGGCGGGCCACATGACGGCGAGGCTACCGTGCGACGGCGCAAGGAGTGTGACGTACCGTCGGTCCCGGTGCCGGGAAACTCCCGGCATTCACCCGGCAGGACGCTTGTGCGGATGTGAGCCGCCGCACCGCCGACGCCGGGAACCCTGGCGCGGTGTCATGGGTTGAGGACGTTGGAGGCACGAGTCGAGGGACGGTACGGGCATGGGGCAGGGGACGGATCGTGAAACGCGGAGCCGATTGGGCCGTTCGCGTGTCGTGCTCGCCGCCGTGACCGCCGCCGTCCTGGGCGTGGCCGGCTGCGACGCGGTCGGCGGCGACTCCCCCGGCGCGTCCGGCACCGGGTCCGCGCGGCCGTCCCCGAAGCCCACGCCGGCCTGGGACACGAGCCCTGAGTCGATCGCCGCGGTGGGCGACTCCATCACGCGCGGCTTCGACGCCTGCACGATCCTGTCGGACTGCCCCGACGTGTCGTGGGCGACCGGCGGCAGTGCCGAGGTCGACAGTCTGGCCGTACGGCTGCTGGGGACGAAGGCGGCCTCGCGGAGCTGGAACTACGCGGCCACCGGCGCCCGGATGGCGGATCTGTCCGGGCAGGTGACGCGGGCGGCGGTACACGAGCCGGAGCTGGTGACGGTGATGACCGGGGCGAACGACGCCTGCCGGACGACGACCGACGCGATGACCCCGGTGGCCGACTTCCGGGCCCAGTTCGAGGACGCCATGCGCACACTGCGCAGGAAGCTGCCCAAGGCGCAGGTGTTCGTGACGAGCATCCCGGACCTGAAGCGGCTGTGGTCCGAGGGGCGCACCAACCCGCTGGGCAAGCAGGTGTGGAAGCTGGGCATCTGCCCGTCGATGCTGGCCGACGCGGACGCCGTGGACTCGGCGGCGACGCTGCGGCGCAACACGGTGCGGGACCGGGTGGACGCCTACAACGAGGTGCTGCGGGACGTCTGTGCGAAGGACCGCAAGTGCCGTACGGACGGCGGGGCGGTGCACGCCTTCCGGTTCGGCACCGACCAGCTGAGCCAGTGGGACTGGTTCCACCCGAGTGTGAACGGGCAGGCGCGGCTGGCGGAGATCGCCTACCGCGCGGTCACCGCGAAGAAGCCCTGACTAGAGTTCCGCACATGAGCGAACTCTTCGGCACACTTTCCGACGGCACCCCGGTCCACCGCTGGACCCTGGAGCGGGCGGGCGTGCGGGTGCGGATCCTGACGTACGGGGGGATCGTGCAGTCGGCCGAGGTCCCGGACCGGGACGGGCGCACCGCGGACGTCGTGCTGGGGTTCGCGGAGCTGGACGGCTATGTGGCGCACCCGGAGCCGTACTTCGGCGCGCTCGTCGGGCGTTACGCCAACCGGATCGCGGGCGGCCGTTTCCCGCTGGACGGGCGGACGTACGCGCTGGCGCTCAACAACGGGCCGAACTCGCTGCACGGCGGCGAGCGGGGCTTCGACAAGCGGGTGTGGGACGCGGAGCCCGTCGCGCACGGCGTCCGCCTCAGCCGGGTCAGCCCGCACGGCGAGGAGGGCTTCCCTGGCCGCGTGGAGATCTCGGCGACGTACACGCTGGACGCGTCGGGGGCGCTGCGGATCGCGTACGAGGCGGTCAGCGACGCGCCGACCGTGCTGAACCCGACCAACCACAGCTACTTCAACCTCAGCGGCTCCGGTCACACGGGCGGGCACGAGCTGCGGATCGCCGCGTCCCGGATCACGCCGGTCGACGCGGACCTGATCCCGCAGGGTGCGCCCGCCGAGGTGGCGGGCACGCGCTTCGACTTCCGCGAGGCCCGCAAGGTCGGCGCGGGCTACGACCACAACTTCGTCCTCGACAAGGGCGTGACGGACGGCGCGGTGCCGGTCGCCGAGCTGTACGACCCCGTGTCCGGGCGCGCGCTGTCGGTGGCGACGACCGAGCCGGGACTCCAGGTGTACACCGCGGACCATCTGGGCGAGCCGTTCGCGCCCGGCGACGGCATCGCGCTGGAGACGCAGCACTTCCCGGACTCCCCGAACCGGCCGGACTTCCCGAGCACGGTGCTGCGGCCGGGCGAGGTGTTCCGCTCGGAGACGGTGTACGGCTTCTCGGCGCGGTAGTCCCGGGACGCGTGAGCCCCGGCCAGGCCGTCAGGTCCCGGGCCGGGGCTGTCCCGCGGGGGACACAGGGAACCGTCCCGGTCCGACGGTAATCGCCGCGGTGGTCCGACGGTCCGCGACGGGCTCTTCGGTACGCGGTTCGTACGAACCTTTCACAAACGCCCGCCGCGTCCGGCCGGGTCCGTGAACGTGTCGCCGGACGCCGAGTCGTCGCCCGAGGGGTCCTCGCCGGAGGGGTCGGCGGCGCCCTCGCGGGTCTCCTCGCCCAGCAGCTCGCGGGCGAGGAGCGTGGCGCCCGCGACCGCGCCCGGCATCAGGAACACGGCGACGAACGGCACCAGGAAGGCCACGCCCAGCGGTGTGCCGAAGCCCCACACCAGGGTCTTGCGGGAGCGGAGCAGGGCGAGGCGGTCGCGCAGTTCGACGCCCCGGCGCTGGAGGGCGACGGAGGCCAGCTCCTCGGTGAGGAAGAAGCCGGTGACGAAGAAGCCGAGCACCGGCACGACCGTCTGGCCGACGACCGGGATGAAGCCGGCGGCGAAGAGCAGCACGCCCCAGACGGCGGCGCGCAGCACGATGCGCAGGCTGTCGCGGCCGGAGATCCACAGCTCGCGCCAGAGCGGCAGGTCCGACTCGGGCGCGGTGCCGTCCGGGGAGACGTCCCGGTCGACCCGCTCGGAGAGGCTCTCGTAGAAGGGCTGCCCGATGAGCAGCGTGACCGCGGTGAAGGTGAGGACGGCCAGGAGCAGGGCGAGGGCGAACAGGACGGCGGTGAGGAAGCCGCGGAAGAGGCCTAGCCAGGGGCTCCCCCAGTCGTCGGCGAAGGGCGTCGCCCAGGTGACGGCGTCCTCGCCCCACAGCGCGAGTGCGACCAGCACCCCCACGTACAGGACGAGGGTGATCAGGCCCGGGACGAGCCCGAAGCCGTAGCTCTTGCCGTGCCGGGCCACCCAGCGCTGGCCCTTCAGGAGATGGCCGAATCCCGCCCCAAGATCACGCATGGGCGGAACTCTACCGGGCGACGGAGGCCGCACCCCCGGGCTGTGGCGGGTGCGGCCTCCGGCGTGCGGGCGTGGGCCCGGTCAGACGAGCGTCACGGTGATGTTGCCGCGGGTCGCCTTGGAGTACGGGCAGACCTGGTGGGCCTTCTCGACCAGGGACCGCGCGGTGGCGGCGTCCACGGACGGGATCTCGGCGGAGATCTCGACGATGATGCCGAAGCCCTCGTCGTTCTTGCCGATGCCGACCTTGGCGGTGACGGTCGAGCCGGACACGTCGGCGCCCTCCTGGCGGGCGACGACGGCGAGCGCGCCCTGGAAGCAGGCGCTGTAGCCGGCGGCGAACAGCTGCTCGGGGTTGGTGCCGGCGCCGCTGCCGCCCATCTCCTTGGGCGGGTTCACGACGACGTCGAGCTTGCCGTCATCGGTGGCAACGCGGCCGTCGCGGCCGTTCTCGGCGGTGGCGACGGCGGTGTACAGGACCTCGGACTGCTGGATGGGCATGCGGTTGTCTCCTCCTCGGTCCGCCGTGACTCGCGCCCACGATCACGACGAATTTCGGAATGACGCTACCGCATGCCGGAAATCCCGTGAAGGTCCGTCCAGCTCGGCCGGCTCAGAGCTTGACGATCATCTTGCCGGTGTTGTCGCCGCGCAGGACGCCGAGGAAGGCCTCCAGGTTGTTCTCGATGCCCTCGACGACCGTTTCGCGGTACTTCAGCTCGCCGTCGCGGACCCAGGGGCCGACCTCCTGGACGAACTGCGGCTGGAGGTCGTAGTGGTCGCCGACCAGGAAGCCCTCGATGCGGCCGCAGGGTACGGCGACGGCCGGCAGCGCTCGCTGGCGCTGGCGGGCGAGGACGACGTGATCCCCCGCGGGTACCGCCACGGCGACGACCTGCGCCGCGTGCACTGGCGCTCCACCGCGCGCTACGGGGAGCTGATGGTGCGCCGCGAGGAGCAGCCGCAGCGGGCCAGGTGCACGGTGCTCCTGGACACCCGGGGCGCGGCCTTCGAGGGCGCGGGCCCCGACTCGGCCTTCGAGTGGGCGGTGTCGGGCGCGGCGTCGGTGCTGGTGCACATGCTGGAGCGCGGGTACTCCGTACGGCTGCTCACCGACACCGGTGACTCGGTGCCCGGGGAGGGCACCGACGGGTTCGCGGGCGTGAGCCAGGGGTCCGCCGACGCGGCCGGACTGATGATGGACACCCTCGCCGTGGTCGGCCACTCCGGCGGCACGGACCTGTCCCGCGCCTACGACGTGCTGCGCGGCGGGAGCGAGGGGCTGCTGGTGGCGTTCTTCGGCGGACTGGACGAGGCGCAGGCCACCGTGGCCGCCAGGATGCGGCAGCGCAGCGGCGGGGGGATCGCCTTCGTGCTGGACCGGGAGACGTGGCGGCGGGAACCGTCCGACGTGCCCGGCCCGGCGGACGCGAGCGGGGACCGGCTGCGGATGCTGCGCGAGGCGGGCTGGAGCGCCGTGGGCGTACCGCGGGGCGCGGGCCTGGAGGAGCTGTGGCGTCTGGCGGACCGGGAGCGGACGGGCCTGGCGGCGGCGGGCGGCGGGGAG
>NZ_WWHX01001028.1 GCF_009862125.1 Streptomyces sp. SID5910 | reverse complement strand
GAGACCCTGCCAGGTGGCGGTGTCGAACTGGTACAGCCCCCCGTACGTGCCGGAGGGGTCGACGGCGTCCGGGCGGCCGCCGGACTCGCAGGCGGCCAGGCCCTGCCAGTTCAGGTGGTCGGCGCCCCGCACGGAGGCGGGCCGGGGACGGGTGCCGACCCGCACGACCTGGGGGCGGGGCTCGCGCACCACCTCGGTGCGCAGCCTGCGCGGCTTCTGCCGGACCCCGTTGACGCTGCGCACGGCGTACGTGGTGCGGCGCAGCCCGGGCTGTCCCGCCTGCTCGACGACCTCGGTGCCCCGGGGCAGGGCGGAGTCCTCGGTGCGTTCCTCGGCGAAGGGGAGGGGGTCCTCGCGGACCTCCCGGGAGTCGGTGACGCGCAGCACGGTGACGGTCTGCCCGTCGCGCGGGAAGGCGGCCCCGGGGACGGACGTGGTGTCCTGGCCGTGCAGGGTGACGCCGGCCTGTTCGACGGCCTCGCGCACGGTCGCGGCGTTGGTGCGGATGGTGCGGGCCCGGCCGTCCGCCATGACCGTGACCACGCGTTCGGTGCGGACGTCCAGGGCGAGCCCTCCGTCGCCGATGCGCCGGGCGGGGCTGGTGGACAGGTGGGCGCCCTCGGTGCGGACGCCGAGCTGCCGCAGCGCCCCCTCGACGGTCTCGGCGGTGGTCCACACCTGGCGCCGCCGGCCGTCCAGGGTGAGCAGGACGGGCCGTCCGTGGCGGACGGCGATCTCGGCGCCGCTGGTGAGCGGCGTGCCGGGGGCGGGTGAGACGACGTCGTGGGCACCGACCGGAATGTTCTGCTGGGCGAGCAGTTCGGTCACGTCGTCGGCGAAGGTGTGCAGGGTGCGGGGCGTGCCGTCGACGGTCAGCTCGACGGCCTTGTCCTTGGCGACGAAGGCGGTGGTGCCGCCGGCGAGGAAGGCCACGACCAGCGCCTGCGGCAGCAGCCGGCGCACGGTGCCGTCCGCACGCCCGGCGCTCCGGGCCCGGCGCCGGTGCGCGGCCCGCCCGCCCGCCGCGGGGAAGGCTGGCGGGGCGCTCTGCCGGGGCAGCGCGGGCCCGGCCGTCTCGTAGGCGGGCCGGTATGTCTCCCCGTAGGGCAGGGTCGGCGCGCTGTGCACGTCGAACGGGTCACAGGTCTCGGACGGTGTTCTGCTCACGCCGACACGCTCCAGGGGTCCGGATCGGGCCCCCAGAACCTAGCGGAGCACCCGTCACTCTCCAAAGCGACGCGACCACGAAGCGTGAGCGGGGTGTCAGTACGTGTCAGTAGCCGAAGGCGCGGGCCGTGTTGGCCGCGAGGGCCGTCGCGAGGGTGTCCTCGTCGATGCCGCGCACGGCGGCCATCGCCCGCACCGTGACCGGCACGAGGTAGGGCGCGTTGGGGCGGCCCCGGTAGGGGACCGGCGTCAGGAACGGCGCGTCGGTCTCCACCAGGACCAGTTCCAGCGGGGCGACGGCGAGGGCGTCGCGCAGGTTCTGCGCGTTCTTGAAGGTGACGTTGCCGGCGAAGGACATGTAGTACCCGGCCTCGGCGCAGATCCCGGCCATCTCGGCGTCGCCGGAGTAGCAGTGGAAGACGGTGCGCTCGGGGGCGCCCTCCTCCTTGAGGACGCGCAGGACGTCGGCGTGGGCGTCGCGGTCGTGGATGACCAGGGCCTTGCCGTGCCGCTTGGCGATCTCGATGTGGGCGCGGAAGGACCGCTCCTGCGCCTCCTTGCCCTCGGGCCCGGTGCGGAAGTGGTCCAGGCCCGTCTCGCCGACGCCCTTGACCTGCGGCAGCGCGGCCAGCCGGTCGATCTCCGCGAGGGCGTCGTCGAGCGCCGCGTCCCCGCCGGGCTGCCGGGCGCCCTGCCTCGACCAGCCGTCGGGGTCACCGTGGACGATGCGCGGGGCCTCGTTGGGGTGCAGGGCGACGGTGGCGTGGACGGCGTCGTACTGGGCCGCCGTCTCGGCCGCCCAGCGGGAGCCGGCGAGGTCGCAGCCGACCTGGACGACCGTGGTGACGCCGACGGACGCGGCCTTCGCGAGGCCCTCCGCCACCGTGCCCGCCTGCATGTCGAGGTGGGTGTGCGAGTCGGCGACCGGTACCCGCAGGGGCTCCGGGAGCGGCGGCGCGGCGGTCTTGTCGGACGCGTTCGAAGGCATGCACCGATCCTACGAAAGGAGGTCAGCTCGCCCTGCGCTGGAGGTGGAGGGCCTGGAGGAGGTCGGACAGGTGCCAGTGCCGCTGCTCGGCCGGCGGCTCCCGGTGCACGCCGTGGGCGGGGCCGCGCACCGAGGCGACGCGCCCCGGTCGCATGATCCGTACGACGTGGCTGTCGCAGTTGGCGCACGTGGGACGGCTCAGCGGGGACGGCACGACGTGGCCCTCCGCCACATAGCGCACGAACTCGTGGCCGTCGGCGTCCCTGTGGTGCTCTATCTCGAACGACTGCTCCCAGCCGTGCCCGCACCGCATGCAGGCGAAGGAGTACGACTCGTGGACGACGGCGGTGGCCTCGGCCCGCCCGCCGGTCCGTCCGGTGATCTCGCTCATGCCGGCTCCTGCTGTCCGCTGGACGTGGGGAACGGGTGCGTCCCCCGTCATCCAGTGGACGCCTCGGCCGACGGGAATGCATCAGTCCTGTCGACTATTGGAGCCGTTTTGGACGTTCCTTGCCCAAGTGTCCCCGGGGGGCGGCCTGGGGCTTTGCCTTGTGGACAGGCTGTTTGCCCGTCCATGGGGCGCAGGCGCGCCCGGGCGCCGCTCCCCCGCGCGGGCGCCCCGGTCGCCCCGCCGTCACGCGCCGGCGTGCTTGGCGGCGACCACCGCGTCGAACACCTCCCGCTTGGGCACGCCCGCGTCGGCGGCCACCGCGGCGATCGCCTCCTTGCGCCGCTCCCCGGCCTCCTCGCGCACCCGCACCCGGCGCACCAGCTCCTCGGCGCCGACCTCCTCGGGCCCGGTGTCCGGGGCGCCCTCGACGACGACGGTGATCTCGCCGCGCACCCCTTCGGCGGCCCACGCGGCGAGCTCGCCGAGACCGCCGCGCCTGACCTCCTCGTACGTCTTGGTCAGCTCCCGGCAGACGGCGGCCCGCCGGTCGGCGCCGAACACCTCGGCCATCGCGGCGAGGGTGTCGTCGAGGCGGTGCGGGGCCTCGAAGTAGACGAGGGTGCGGCGCTCCCCGGCGACCTCGCGCAGCCGGCCGAGCCGTTCGCCGGCCTTGCGCGGCAGGAAGCCCTCGAAGCAGAACCGGTCGACCGGCAGCCCGGACAGGGCGAGCGCGGTGAGCACGGCGGACGGGCCGGGCACGGCGGTGACCTTGACGTCCCGCTCGACGGCGGCGGCGACCAGCCGGTAGCCCGGGTCGGACACCGACGGCATGCCGGCGTCGGTCACCAGCAGCACGCGGGCGCCGCCCACCAGCTCCTCGACCAGCTCGGGCGTGCGGGCGGACTCGTTGCCCTCGAAGTACGACACGACGCGCCCCTTGGGCGTCACCCCGAGCGCCTGGGTGAGCCGGCGCAGCCGCCGGGTGTCCTCGGCGGCGACGACGTCGGCGCCCGCGAGTTCCGCGGCGAGCCGGCGCGGCGCGTCCTGGACGTCGCCGATGGGGGTGCCCGCCAGTACAAGGGTTCCAGTCACGCCCCCCATCCTCCCAGGGGTGCGCGCGCGGGGACGCATCCGGACCGGTGAGGGCGGTGCGCGGGACGTGCACAGCACGGTTCCCTACGATGGCGCGGTGACCAGTACCGCGTCCTCCACGGACCTCCGGCAGGACCAGGCACCGCCCGACCAGGGGCCCACCTGGCAGCAGCGGCTGCGCCGCTTCGGCTACCCGGCGGGGCCGCCCGCGGGCGACGTCCGCGACCGGCTGGTGCCGCCGTACACGCGGCCCGGGCCGCGGCTGTGGGTCTTCCTCGGCCTGTCGAAGACGGCGGCCGGCCGGATCACGCGCTGGTCGGGCTGGGGCGGTCCGCTGCTGGTCACGCTGCTGGCGGGCGCCCTGCGCTTCTGGAACCTGGGCAGCCCGAAGGCGGTGATATTCGACGAGACGTACTACGCCAAGGACGCCTGGGCGCTGATCCACCGCGGTTTCGAGGTCAACTGGGACAAGAACGCCAACGACCTGATCCTCAGCTCGGGCGGGCACGTCACGATCCCGTCGGACGCGGCCTACGTCGTCCATCCGCCGGTCGGCAAGTACGTGATCGGTCTGGGCGAGCTGATGTTCGGGTTCGACCCGTTCGGCTGGCGGTTCATGACGGCGCTGCTCGGCACGCTGTCGGTGCTGCTGCTGTGCCGGATCGGGCGCCGGCTGTTCCGCTCCACGTTCCTCGGGTGCCTGGCGGGCGCGCTGATGGCGCTGGACGGCCTCGCGTTCGTGATGAGCCGCACCGCGCTGCTTGACAGCGTGCTGATGTTCTTCGTGCTGGCCGCGTTCGGCTGCCTGGTCGTGGACCGCGACAGGGCCCGCGGGAGACTCGCCGCCGCGCTGCCCGTGGACGACGACGGCCGGGTCCGCCCGGACGCGCACGTCGCCGAGACGCTGCGGCTGGGGTGGCGGCCCTGGCGGCTGGCGGCCGGGGTGATGCTGGGCCTGGCCGCGGCCACCAAGTGGAACGGCCTGTACGTCATGGCGGCGTTCTGCGTGATGGCCGTGCTGTGGGACGTCGGCTCCCGCCGGGTCGCGGGCGCCCGCCGGCCGTATCTGGCGGTCCTGAGGCACGACCTGGGCTGGGCGTTCCTGTCGACCGTGCCGGTCGCCGTCGTCACCTACATCGTGTCCTGGACGGGCTGGATCCTCTCCCCCTCCGACGGCTCCGGCGGCTACTACCGCGACTGGGCCACGGCCGACGGCCGGACGAGCTCCTGGTCCTGGCTGTTCCCGGACTGGTGGCGCAGCCTGTGGCACTACGAGACGCAGGTGTACGAGTTCCACACCCACCTGACGTCGCCGCACACGTACCAGTCCAACCCCTGGAGCTGGCTCGTCCTGGGCCGCCCGGTCTCCTACTTCTACGAGTCGCCGAGGGCCGGCACGGACGGCTGCCCGGTCGACGCGGGCGGGAAGTGCGCCCGCGAGGTGCTGGCGCTCGGCACGCCGCTGCTGTGGTGGATCGGCTGCTTCGCCCTGCTGTACGTCCTGTGGCGCTGGGCCTTCCGCCGTGACTGGCGCGCGGGTGCCATCGCCTGCGGGCTGGCGGCCGGCTATCTGCCCTGGTTCCTGTACCAGGAGCGCACGATCTTCCTCTTCTACGCCGTCGTCTTCCTGCCCTTCCTGTGCCTGGCGGTGGCGATGCTGCTGGGGGCGATCGTGGGCCGGCCGGGCTGCGGCGACACCCGGCGCGTCGCGGGGGCGACGGGCGCGGGCGTACTGGTGCTGCTGATCGCGTGGAACTTCATCTACTTCTGGCCGCTCTACACGGGCACGGCGATCCCGATGGACGAGTGGCGGTCCCGGATGTGGCTGGACACCTGGGTCTGACCGGCGCACGGCATCTCCGTTCGGCCAACAAACGGAAACATCCGTACCAACGGCCGCTCCGTACCCATAGAGTGCCTCCCACAACTACTTCTGAACACGTTCAAGAAAGCGTGTGCGGGGTCGGACGGGGAGGGGACTGCCGATGGGCAGGGGGGTCAAGGCCGCCGTCATAGGCGGCGTGTTCGCCGTGATGGTGGGCGGCGCGGGGTACGGCGCCTACAACGTGGTGTCGGCGCTGGACGGGGGCGGGGGCTCGGGCGCGGCCGGGGCGGCCACGAAGAGCGGGCCGCCGAGCCGCGACGAGGTGAAGGAGACCGCGGACAAGTTCTTCGCCGCCTGGGAGAAGGGCGAGACGACGACGGCGGCCTCGTACACGAACAACGCCGCGATCGCCGGGACGCTGCTGGCCGCCTACGGCGAGGACGCCCACATCACCGGCGTCGAGATCACGCCCGGCCAGGTGAGCGTGAGCGGCATGACCGTGCCGTTCACGGTGAAGGCGAAGGTCTCCTACGGCGGCGCGTCCAAGCCGCTGACGTACCAGAGCGAGCTGACCGTGGTGCGCGGGCAGACCTCCGGGCGGGCGCTGGTCGACTGGGATCCGGCCGTCGTCCATCCGCAGCTGAAGGACGGCGACACGCTGGTCACCGCGGAGTCGGCGACCCCGCAGATCCAGGCCGTCGACCGCGAGGGCAAGGTCCTCACGAAGGAGAAGTACCCCTCGCTCGGCCCGGTCCTCGCCACGCTGCGCGAGAAGT
This sequence comes from Streptomyces sp. SID5910, assembly GCF_009862125.1. Taxonomy (GTDB): domain Bacteria; phylum Actinomycetota; class Actinomycetes; order Streptomycetales; family Streptomycetaceae; genus Streptomyces. Next base: position 5,436 of record NZ_WWHX01001028.1, on the reverse strand, counting down.
ACGGCGACAAGGCTGGCGGCACGCCCGGCGTCGAGCTGGCGATCCGGCACACCACGACACAGAACCCGGACACCCCGCTGCTGACGCTGACCGAGGGGAAGCCCGGCAAGCTGCCGACCACGCTCAGCGCGAGCGTGCAGGCGGCGGCCGAGCGGGCGGTCGGCCGGTACGACGAATCCTCCGTGGTCGCCGTCAAGCCCAGCACCGGTGAGGTGCTGGCCGTGGCGAACAACCGCGCGGACGGCTTCAACGCCGCCTTCCAGGGCCGGGTCGCCCCCGGCTCCACCATGAAGATCATCACGGCCGCCATGCTCATCGACAACGGCGTGGCCTCGATGGGCGATCCGGCGCCCTGCCCGGACACGGCGACGTGGCAGAGCCAGACCTTCAAGAACCTGACCGGCATGAAGGCCGACATGGGCGCCACGCTCGGCGACGACTTCCGGCGGTCCTGCAACACCGGCTTCATCAAGCTCATCGACGAGGACCCGCTCACCGACTCCTCGCTGACGCGGGAGGCCGAGGAGCGCTTCGGGCTCGGGCAGGACAACTGGCAGACCGGCATCGGTTCCTTCGACGGCAGCGTCCCCGCGGCGAGCGGCCCCGACCGCGCCGCGGGCGCCATCGGGCAGGGCCAGGTCCAGATGAACCCGCTGAACATGGCCTCGGTGACGGCGACCGCCATCACCGGCGAGTTCCGCCAGCCCTATCTGGTGTCGCCGGAGCTGGACGGCCGGGAGCTGGCCACCGCCAAGGGGCTGCCGCAGGGCACCTCCGACCAGCTCCGGAAGATGATGCGGCTCACCGCGACCCAGGGCACCGCCATGGACGCCATGTCCGGGCTCGGCGGCGACATCGGCGCCAAGACCGGCTCGGCCGAGGTCGACGGGCAGGCCACGTCCGACAGCTGGTTCACCGGTTTCCGCAACGACGTCGCGGCGGCGGCCATGACAAAGGAGGGCGGCCACGGCGGCGACGCGGCCGGCCCGATCGTCGCGGCCGTACTGCGGGCCGGGGGCTGAGCGGGGGGCTGAGCGCCACCGCACGTGACGGTGCCCCTACTGTGGGCGCCGTCGTGGGAAGCATGGGCCGCGCGGGCCGGACGGGCCCCCGGGCCACGAGGGCACCGCGCGACCCGGGCAACGACCGGGCGCCGCGGAGGAACGGGACGCAGTGGGCAGCAGAAGGGCCGTCGCGGGGCGGCGGAGGACGAGACCGGGCGTCATCGGCGGGGTGGCCGCGGTGGTCGTGGCCTGCGCCGGACTCGGCGTCTGGGCGATGGACGGCGGCGAGGCCGACGCCGAGGACACCGCGCGCACCAAGGCCGCCGCGGCCGAGGAGAAGGCGAAGAGTCCGCTGACGGCGGCCGAGGTCACCGCGGCCTCCCAGCGGTTCCTCACGGCCTGGCAGCGGGGCGACGTCGCCGGCGCCGCCGCCGCGACCGACGACGCCGTGGCGGCCCGGACCCTGCTGGCCGGTTACGCGAAGGACGCCCGGATCAAGAACGTCACCCTCACCCCGGGCGCCCCGGCCGGCACCCGGGTGCCCTTCGCCGTGAAGGCGACGGTCGCCTACGAGGAGACCTCCCGGCCGCTCGCCTACGACAGCGCCCTGACCGTCGTCCGCCGGGCCGGCGACGGCGAGCCGCGCGTCGACTGGCACGCCGCCGTCGTCCACCCCGAGCTGAAGGACGGCGACACGCTGGTCACCGGCGAGGCCGGGACGCCCCCGGTCAAGGCCCTGGACCGCACCGGCGGCGAGATATCCGCCGCCACGTACCCGTCGCTCGGCACCGTCCTGGACGGCCTGCGCGAGAAGTACGGCAAGAAGGCCGGCGGCACCGCGGGCATCGAACTGCGCGTGGTCCGCGGCAAGGAGTCCAAGGCGGCGAAGGCGTCCGACAAGACCCTGCTGGAGCTGAGCGAGGGCACGCCGGGCACCGTGCGCACGACCCTGGACCCCGGCCTCCAGGCCGCAGCCGAACAGCAGGTGGCGGGCAAGGCCCGGGCCTCCGTCGTACTGCTGCGCGCCTCGACGGGCGAGATCCTCGCGGTCGCCAACGGCGGCCACGGCTTCAACACCGCCTTCCAGGGCTCCCTCGCCCCCGGCTCCACGATGAAGGTCGTCACCGCCTCGCTGCTCGTCGAGAAGGGCCTGGCGTCCGCCGACAAGCAGCACCCGTGCCCGAAGTACTCCAGCTACGGCGGCTGGAAGTTCCAGAACGACGACGAGTTCGAGATAAAGAAGGGCACGTTCAAGGCGAGCTTCGCCCGGTCCTGCAACACGGCCTTCATCAGCCAGGCCCCGAAGCTGGAGAACGACGACCTGACCAAGCAGGCCCAGGAGGTCTTCGGTCTGGGCCGCAACGACTGGGCGATCGGCGTGCCCAGCTTCGACGGCGCGGTGCCGGTGCAGAGCGCGGCGCCGATGGCCGCCTCCCTCATCGGGCAGGGCGGCGTGCGGATGAACCCGCTGAACATGGCGTCGGTGTCGGCGACCGTGCGCACGGGCGCCTTCCACCAGCCGTACCTGGTCGCCCCCTCGGTCGACGGGCGCACGCTCGCGAAGGCCTCCCGCACGATGTCCGCGTCCACGCTGGGGCAGCTGCGGGAGCTGATGTCCTACACGGCCACGAACGGCACGGCGGCCGAGGCGATGGCAGGGGTGAGCGGCCAGACGGGCGCGAAGACGGGGTCCGCCGAGGTCGACGGCCAGGACAAGCCCAACGGCTGGTTCACCGCGTACCGGGGCGACCTGGCCGCGGCGGGCGTGGTCCAGCAGGGCGGCCACGGCGGCGACACCGCGGGGCCGATCGTGGCGGCGCTGCTGAAGGCGGGCGGCTGAGCGGCGGGGTGAGCGGGCGGCCGGGGGCCGGGGCTCAGTGGGGCACCGGCTCGGCGGCCGCCGCGTAGGTGCGGCGCAGGAACCGGATGAGCGCCTTGGTCTCGAACTGGACGACCGAGCATCCCTGCGGGGAGTGGAACTCGACGACGGCCTGCACCCGCCCGCAGGGCCACACCCGCACCTCCCCGCTCCCGGCGGGCGCCCGCAGTCCCTGTTCCAGCAGGTCGCGGGAGAACGTCCACTCGCGCGGGACGGAGCTGGGCCCCCGGCCGGGCAGGGCCACGCACACCGAGCGGGGGTCGTGGTCGGGGTCGTAGCGCAGGACGACGGGTATGGCGCCGCCGTCGTCCTCGTCGGGGAGGTCCGCGTCCGTGAGGATGTGGGCTCGTGCGTACTGTTCGACAACGGACATCGGATCGCCCCTCACGCTCTGTCACCTGTGTGAAAGCCGTGTACCCACCCCTTCTCAAATGTCCCATATTTTCCCTCTGGCACATGTCGAGCGACGGGGGCGCCCCCGACCCCCGCGCGGTCGGCTATCTCACAGGTGAGATGACAAGGCCCTCGCTCTTGCAAGAGGTTCGCAACAAGCCTCTATCATCGACCCGTGCATGTACCTGACGGATTCATCAACGCCCCGACCTCCGCCGTGACCGGAGTCGTCGCCGCCGGCGCCATCGCGGTGAGCCTGCGCGGTGCCCGGCGTGAGCTGGACGAGCGGACGGCGCCCCTGGCGGGCCTGGTCGCGGCGTTCATCTTCGCGGTGCAGATGCTGAACTTCCCCGTCGCCGCGGGGACCAGCGGGCATCTGCTCGGCGGCGCGCTCGCCGCGATACTCGTGGGCCCCTACACCGGGGTCCTGTGCGTCTCCGTCGTCCTGCTGATGCAGGGCATCCTCTTCGCGGACGGCGGCCTGACCGCGCTCGGCGTCAACATCACCGACATGGCGATCGTCACCACGGTCGTCGCCTACGCCCTCTTCCGGGGCCTGGTGAAGCTCCTGCCGCGCACCCGCCGCTCGGTCACCGTCGCCTCCTTCGTCGCCGCGCTGGTCTCCGTGCCGGCCGCCGCCCTCGCCTTCACCCTCATGTACTGGATCGGCGGCACCACCGACGTCTCCATCGGCAAGGTCGCCACCGCGATGATCGGCGTCCACGTGCTGATCGGCATCGGCGAGGCCGCGATCACCGCGCTGACCGTCGGCGCCGTCATCGCCGTACGCCCGGACCTCGTGTACGGGGCGCGCGGCCTCCAGCAGCGGCTGAAGCTGCGGGTGAACGGCGAACTCGTCGACGCCCCCGACGCCTCCGGCACCGCTGAGGCCCCCGCGCCCGTCGCCGCCCGCTCGCACCGCAAGGTGTGGATCAGCGGCCTGGTGGCCTCCCTGGTCCTCGCCGGCTTCGTCAGCTTCTACGCCTCCGCCAACCCGGACGGCCTGGAGAAGGTCGCCGCCGACAAGGGCATCGACAAGAAGGCCGAGGAGCACGCGAACGCCGACTCGCCGCTCGCCGACTACGGCGTGAAGGACATCGCGAACGCCCGCGTCTCCGGCGGTCTCGCGGGCGTCATCGGCGTCGGCGTCACCGTCGTCGCGGGCAGCGCGGTGTTCTGGGCGGTGCGCAGGCGCCGTAGCGACGACACCTCGCCCAGCAGCACGTCCAGCAGCAGCACGAGCGTCTGAGATGGGCGCCGGCCACGCGCACCGGCTCTACCGGCACGGGCACTCCCCCGTGCACGGTCTGCCGCCGCACACCAAACTCGCCGCCACGTTCGCCTTCGTGGTCGTCGTGGTGTCGACCCCGCGCGAGGCGATGTGGGCCTTCGGCCTCTACGCCGCCCTGCTGGCGACGGTGGCGTACGCGGCCCGCGTCCCGGCCGGCTTCCTGCTCAAGCGGCTGCTGATCGAGGTGCCGTTCGTCGCGTTCGCGGTGCTGATGCCGTTCGTCGCCGAGGGCGAGCGGGTCGACGTCCTCGGCATGTCCCTGAGCGTCAACGGGCTGTGGGGCGCATGGAACGTGCTGGCCAAGGGCACCCTGGGCGTCGCCGCCTCCGTGCTGCTCGCCTCCACCACCGAGCTGCGCGAACTGCTGCTCGGCCTCCAGCGCCTCAAGCTGCCGCCGCTGCTCGTACAGATCGCGTCCTTCATGATCCGCTACGGGGACGTCATCACCGACGAGATGCGCCGCATGCGGATCGCCCGGGAGTCGCGGGGCTTCGAGGCGAGCGGCGTCCGGCACTGGGGCGTGCTCGCCAAGTCCGCCGGCGCCCTGTTCATCCGCTCCTACGAACGCGGCGAGCGCGTCCACCTGGCCATGGTGAGCCGCGGGTACGCCGGTTCGATGCCGGTCATCGACGAGGTGACCGCCTCGCGGGCGCAGTGGTCGTACGCGCTGGCCCTCCCGTGTGCGGCGCTGGTGGTCTGTCTGCTGGGATGGACGCTGTGACAGCTACCCCGGCATCCGCCGCCTCCCTGGAGGTCTCCGGCCTCGCCTTCGCCTACCCCGACGGGCACCAGGCCCTGTTCGGCGTGGACTTCTCCGTCGCCCGCGGCGAGCGGGTCGCGCTGCTCGGCCCGAACGGCGCCGGCAAGAC
>NZ_WWHX01001027.1 GCF_009862125.1 Streptomyces sp. SID5910 | reverse complement strand
GTCAGGCCGAGGCCGGTGCGCAGCAGGCGGCGCCGGCTCGGGCCGCCGGTCGCCTGGGGCTCACCGCCCGGCTCACTGTGTCGTGAACCTGTCATACGAGACATGCGGAACTCCTCGGATTCGTGGGGGTGTTCCGCCCGTCGCGGGCGACGGGCGGAACGCCGGGAGCGGTCGGTACTACAGCGCCACGTCCCCGCACAGGTGCACCTCGACGCCCAGCTCGGCGAAGAGCGCCGCCTTGGCGCGCAGCGCCTTGTCGGCGGTGTCCGCGTCGGGCGCGTAGGCCACGTTGAGGTGGTTGGCGCGGTGGCGGGCCATGAACTGGTCGCGGGTGACGCCGTGCAGCACCGCGTGCATGATCGGCCACTGGTGGTTGGTGGCGTCGAGCCGGCGCCGGGTCTCCTCCTCGGGCAGCTCGACGGCGCTCGCACGGCCGAGGTCGACGTGGAGGCGGCCGTCCATCAGGAAGACGCGCGACCAGACGATCTCGCCGGGCTTGGAGACACCGCTGAGGGTGCCGCCGCCGAGCGGGAAGAACATCGGCGGCTGGCGCATGCTGTACGACTTGTCGTAGCCGCCGTGGTGGGAGGCGGGGACCGAGCCGGAGATCTCGAAGACCCACACGAACCGGCCGTCGTACTCCTCGCCCCAGCGGATGTCGTGCAGGGTGGTGGCCGGGTCCAGGCCCATCGCGGTCCAGATGCGGTTGGTGACCAGGGAGTCGACGGCGACGCCCTCGTCCACCTCGTTGAAGTGCGGCAGCGGTGCTCCGGCGTACAGCTCGCGGGCGCCGTCGCGGCTGCGGACGGGCGGGCGCTGGACGTTGTTGAGCAGGCCCTCGGCGAGGTCGCTGGCCGGGACGGTGTCCTTGAGGCCCTGCTGGTACTGGATGCCGACCGCGTCGAGTCCGAAGTCGTCGGAGATGCGCAGCGCGGCGATGTACATCCGGAACTGGCTGAGCAGTTGGGCGTCGGTGAGTTCGGTGGCCTCGTCGGTGCCGGTGTGGAAGGTCAGGCCGGCCTCGTCGAGCCAGTCGCGGACGCCCTGCGCCTCCTCGTCGGAGACCTTGTTCATCTCGGCGACCAGGGCGCTCTGCGAGAGGCGTTCCTTGTAGATGCCGAGCGGGTTGAGGAACTCGTCGTCGATGATGGCGTTGTACATCCCCATGCAGCCCTCGTCGAAGACGCCGATGATCGCCTTCTCCTCGCGCAACTGCCGGGCGAGGGCGGTCCCGAGCTCGGTCTCGGCGTCCTTCGGCAGCGGCGGCAGGGGCCGGACATGGCTGGTGTCGTGGGTGAGGGTGCCGGTCTCCAGCCAGGTGCGCAGGCCCTCGCGCGCCCAGTCGTCGGTGAAGTCGGGGCTCCACAGGACGGAGTAGTCGACACCCGCCTTGGTGAGACTGCCGGCCAGCCCCAACAGGCCGACCAGGCCCGGGAACTCGCCGCTCCAGTTGGCGACGACCAGGATCGGGCCCTGGTGGTCGCGCAGGCCGGCGAGGACGTGGTGGCTGTACTGCCACACGGCCTCCACGACGATCAGCGGGGCGTCCTCGGGCAGGGTCTTGAAGACCTCGATGCCGGCGCGCTGGCTGTCGATGAAGCCGTGCCCCTTGGTCTCGTCGACGGGGTGGCCGCGGCGCACCTTCCAGCCGAGGCCGGTGACGGCCGCCGCGAGGTCGCTCTCCAGTTTCTCCTGGGTGGGCCAGCAGGTGGTGTTGGCGGCGGGGCGGAGATCGCCGCTGGTCACGGTGTAGACGGTGGCCGGCTCGGCGGTGGGGGGCCGGTGGAGTTCGGGCAGGGTGTACGCGGTCATGCGGTCTCCGTTGGTTGTGCGTGCGGCCGGGTGGGGGCCGGCTGGGCGCGGGGGTGCCGGTGCCGGGCCGGCCGTGGTGGGCGGGCGGGCGGCGGCGAAGGGTCGGGGGCGGTCAGCGGTCCTGGAGGGCCGCCAGGACGTGGACGACGTCCGAAGTGGCCGGGTAGAGCCGCCGGTACAGGGCGTAGAGCTCGTCGTAGCGCTCGCCGTGCTCGGGGCGTGGGGTCACCGTCGCTCGTACGGGGTTCCAGTCGTCGATCGAGGCGTCGTGGACGAGCTGCGCGGCCAGCAGGGCGCCGCCGTAGCTCGCGCCGATGGTGATCGTGCGCAGCTCCTGGGGACGGCCGGTGATGTCCGAGACGAGCTGCGTCCACAGCGCGCCCTGGGTGCCGCCGCCGACGGCGACCACGCGGCGGATGTCGCCGCCGGCCGCCTCCAGGACCTCGATGTTGTGGCGGACGCCGAAACCGGTGGCTTCCAGTGCCGCCCTGTAGAGGTCACCGCGTGTGTGGGACAGGGTCAGACCGGCGATCACACCGCGGGCGTCCGGGTCCATCACCGGCGTGCGCTCCCCGGAGAAGTACGGAAGCATCAGCAGGCCGTTGGCCCCGGGGCCCGACTCGGCGGCCAGGCGGGTGAGTTCGGCGTGGTCGCCGTCGGCGAACAGGTCCTTCAGCCAGTTGGTGACGGCGCCCGAGGTGGCCATGCCGCCGGCCAGGTTGCGGGTGCCGGGCAGCGCGCCGACCGTGCCCCACAGGGACGGGCTGGTGAGGGGCTCGGCCACCGTGTGCACCAGAAACATGGTGGTGCCGTACATCAGCATCAGGTCGCCGGTGTGCTGGGCACCCACGCTCAGGGCCTCCGCCCAGGCGTCGACGGTGCCGGTGGCGACGGGGATGCCGGCGGGCAGTCCGGTCTCCCGGGCCGCCTCGGCGGTGAGGGTGCCGGCCTCCTCACCGGACCAGCGCAGTCGGGGCAGTTCGATGCCGGGGGCGATCTCGGCGGCCCAGGGGGCGTACCACTCGCCGGCGTGCGTGTCGTAGAGCGGGGTGCACTGGCTGGCCGAGTGGTGGTCCAGTACGTAGGCGCCGGTGAGCTTGCGGACCAGCCACGAGCTCGGCATGTACAGGCGGCGGGCCCGGGCGTAGAGCTCGGGTTCCTGTTCCGCGATCCAGGCGATCTTCGGCCCGGCGGCCTGGGTGGTCAGCGCGGACCCGCAGCGACGGAGGATCTCCTCGGCGCCGAGCCGGTGCCCGATCCGGTCGATCTGGCGGACCGAGCGGGTGTCGACGCCGTAGAGGATCGCGGGGCGCAGGGGCGTGTCGTCCTCGTCGGCCAGCAGGACGCAGGGGCCCATGCCGCTGACTCCGACGGCGGTCACGGTGGCGTCGCCGGGGGCGGTCAGCTCCCGGGCGAGTGCGGTGAACTCGCGCCACCACACGGCGGCGTCCATCTCGAAGCGGCCGGGGCCCGGCCTTGCGGGGGCGTGCTCCCGTACGGCCGTGCGGATCAGGGCACCGTCGAGACCGACGAGGACGCCCTTGCTGCTCGACGTGCCGATGTCCACACCGATGACTGCGTTGCGAGGCATGGCGAGCACGCTGACAGAAATCGATTTCAGCGTCAAGAGAGCACGCCCCGACTACCCGTTGACCAGAGAAGCCCGTGTCAGAGAGGGGGCGCAAGCTTCGACATCGTGCGCCTGTCTCACCTCTTGACACCCCTTGGGGGCAGCTCTAGCTTTCGGTGAAATGGATTTCAGGGGCGTCGAGCCGACTGGCGGTCGAGCCGACCGGCGAAGGCTCCCCGTCCCGTCCCGCGCCCACCGTGCCACTCACGGCCCGCGGCGCGCCCCGTACTCCACCATGAGGGCACAACACGATGACGACCTTTGGACTCGACGGCCTCTCCCGCAGGACGCGGGCCGTGAGCCGTTCCATCAGCGCCGAGAACTTCACCGGCGCCAAGTCCGGCGGCGGCCGCGCCACCGAGGGCACGGGCGCGGTGGCGGCGAGCCGGCTGGGGCCGGGCTGGAAGATCTCCCCCAGCATCGACATCCCGGCCGGCGCGACGGCGGAGCTCGCCGACATCGAGGGCCCCGGCACCATCCGCCACCTGTGGTGCACCACCGACCCGCACCGGGCCTGGCGCGGCACCCTGCTGCGGATGTACTGGGAGGGCGAGGAGACCCCGGCCGTCGAGGTCCCCCTCGGCGACTTCTTCTGCAACGGCTGGAACACCTTCAGCCAGGTCTCGTCGGTGCCGGTCGCGGCCAACCCCAACGGCGGCTTCAACGCGTACTGGCCGATGCCCTTCCGCCGCCGGGCGCGCATCACCCTGGAGAACCTGAGCACCGAGAAGGTCACCCTCTACTACCAGGTGGACTACGAACTGGACGAGGTAGGCGAGGACGCCTCGTACTTCCACGCCCAGTGGCGCCGCAGCCACCCCGTGCCCTTCGGCGAGGTGCACACCCTGCTCGACGGCGTCACCGGCGCCGGCAGCTACGTCGGTACGTATCTGGCGTGGGGCGTCAACAGCCCCGGCTGGTGGGGCGAGGGCGAGCTGAAGTTCTACCTCGACGGCGACGACGAGTTCCCGACGATCTGCGGCACCGGCACCGAGGACTACTTCGGCGGCGCCTGGAACTTCGACGTGCCCGGGCAGGGCTACACCGCGTACACCACCCCGTACCTGGGGCTGAACCAGATCCTGCGCCCGGACGGGCTCTACGACAGCCAGCAGCGGTTCGGGATGTACCGCTGGCACGTCCTGGACCCGGTCCGCTTCGCCGAGGACCTCCGGGTCACCGTGCAGAGCCTCGGGATCGGGCCGGGTCAGGGCAACGGGCTGCCGCACCGCTACCGGCACACCAGTGACGACATCGCCAGCACCTCGCTCTTCTATCTGGACGCGCCGAGTTCCGCGTCCCGTCCGGCCACGCCGGACCTGCTCACGCTCGAGGTCGGCTGACCTCGCCGTCCATCCAGGCCCCATCCCACTCCGACAGGAGCGCACGCATGCTCCAGCACGGCAACGAAGCCGCGCGACCGGCCGGCGCCGGTGCGGCGGGCACCGCCGCCTCACGCCGCCGTTTCCTCACCGCCATGGCGGGCGCCGGCACGGCCGTCGCCGCCCCGGCCCTGCTCACCGGCTGCGGCTCGGCCCGCGCGCAGGGGGGCAACCTCCAGTTCTGGAACTTCTACGGTCCCCAGCGCTCGCCCGATCCGGCCGTCAACGCGCAGTCCAAGTGGTTCACCGACCTGGTCGGCAAGTGGAACGCCACCCACAAGAGGCAGATCGACCTGGTGTACCTGCCGCAGCCCACCTACCTCAACGGGTTCAAGCTGCCGTCCGCCTTCGCCACCGGCGAGGGCCCGGACATCTTCCTGCTCTCCCCCGGCGACTTCCTGCGCTACTACAACGGTGGCGTGCTCCAGGACCTCACTCCGTACATGGACCGGGCGGCCGTCGAAGACTTCGGCTCCACCCTGGACAGCCGAAAGGTCGACGGCAAGGTCTACGCGCTGCCCATGGAGGTCGAGCCGCTGGCCATGTTCTACTCCCAGGCCCTCTGGGAGAAGGCGGGCCTGTCCGAGGCGGACATCCCCACGACCTGGGACCAGCTGCTCGACGTCGGGGACAGGCTGCGCTCCGACACCACGGCCGGCCTGGTCTTCGAGACCAACCCGGGCTACTACCAGAACTTCACCTGGTACCCGTGGATGTGGCAGGGCGGCGGTGACGTCCTGGACGAGCGGGGCGCGGTCGCCTTCGACTCGGAGGCCACCCGGCGGGCCCTCGGGCTCTGGCAGGACGCGGTGCGCCACGGCATCGCGCCGCGGACCCTGCCCGCCGCGGGCGACGTCATCGGCGGTTTCAAGGGCGGCAACGTCGCCATGTGGCAGCAGGGCATCTGGAACGTCTCCAGCTTCAAGGCGTTCGCGCCCGACTACCCGTACGGCGTCTTCAGGCTTCCGGTGCCCGAGGGCGGTGAGTACGTCACCGCCCTCGGCGGATGGTCGTTCTGCGCCAACGCGCAGGGGCGCGATCCGGAGGCGGCGGCCGAGTTCTGCGTCTGGGCGCTGGGCTCCATGAAGGACGACTCGATCGACCGGATGGTCGACTGGTGCGTCGGCGCCAAGTCCGACGTGGCGCCGCGTGCGAGTGCCCTGGAGCGGGGCGCCGCCAAGGGGGGTTACGACACCGAGGTGATGCGGAAGTTCAAGGACGACGTCTTCCCCGGTGGCCGGGCGGAACCGCGCTATCCGCCGGTGATCTACAAGGCTATCTCCGACGCCATCCAGGGCACGATGCTCGCGGGCCGCGGCGTGGCCGGCCAGGCGGAGCGGGCCGCGCAGTCCATCAGCGCCTACACGAAGAGCTATGAGGGGGCGAGCCTGGTATGAGCAGTGTCGCCGCGAGGCCGTCGCGGGCCACCACGGTCCCGGCGCGGGAACCGGCCCCGGGCGGGAGCCGCCGGCTGGGCCGCGAACACCGCGAGTGGCTGGCCGCCGCCCTCTTCCTCGCCCCCGACGTGCTGGGGCTGCTGGTCTTCGTCGCCGTCCCGATGGTGCTGTCCGTCGCGCTGAGCTTCTTCCAGGTGAGCGGCTTCGGCAGTTACCGGTGGATCGGGCTCGGCAACTACGAGCGGATGCTGAACGACCCGCTCTTCTGGGACTCCATGAAGGTCACGGGGCTGTACGTCGTGATCCTGGTCCCCGTGCTCTTCTGCGTGAGCCTCGGGCTGGGCCTGCTGGTCAAGCAGAGGCTGCCCGGCATGGGCGTCTGGCGCACCGCGCTCTTCCTGCCGTACGTCATCAGCCTCGTGGTGGTCGGCGTGCTGTGGAAGTTCCTGCTCGACGAGCAGACCGGCGCGGTCAACCGGGCCATGCGGGCCGCCGGTCTCGACGGCGAGTCCTGGCTCGGCAGTCCGTCGCTGGCCCTCGGCTGCGTCATCGCCGTCATGGTGTGGGTGATGATGGGCTACTACATGATCATCTTCCTGGCGGGGCTTCAGGAGATCCCCAAGGAGTACTACGAGGCCGCGAAGCTCGACGGGGCCGGCCCGTGGACCTCGTTCCGCACCATCACCTGGCCGCTGCTGCGGCCGACCAGTTTCTTCGTGCTGCTGATGTCCACGGTGGCCGCCATCACGGGCGGCCTTGACCTGGTCTTCGTCCTGACCAACGGCGGCCCCGCCAACGGCACTTCGCTGGCGATCTTCTACATCTACCAGCAGGCCTTCGGCTTCGGGGAGTACGGCTACGCGTCGGCCATGGGCTCGTTCCTGGTACTGATCATGGTCGCCGTCTCCGCGGTGATCTTCAAGTTCACGAAGGGCGGGAGGTTCGACGATGGCGAGTGAGACCATGACGCCCCGGGCCGGCGCCCGGACCGGACGGCGCCGGCGGCCGTCCCCGCGCGCCGGGCTGACGGCCTTGGCCGTCGTCGTGTCGGTGATCAGCGTCCTGCCCGTGCTGTGGATGGTCACGTCGTCCTTCAAGACGCGGGAGACCGTCACCGACGGCAGGCTGATCCCCACGGACTTCACCTTCGACAACTTCGTGTACGTCTTCACGGAGGTGCCGTTCGCGCGCTACCTGTGGAACAGCTTCTTCATCTCCGCGGTGATCACGGTCGCGGCGCTGTTCTTCCACTCCATGGCCGCCTACGCGCTGGCCCGGCTGCGCTTCCCGGGCCGCGAGAAGCTCTTCGGCGCCATCTTCGCGACCCTCCTGGTGACGGCACCCGTGGTGCTCATCCCGCTGTTCATGGTCGCCCGCGAACTGGGCCTGCTGGACAGCTACGCCGGCCTGATCATCCCGGCGATCTTCAACGCGTTCGGCATCTTCCTGCTGCGGCAGTTCTATCTGGGGCTGCCCAGGGAGCTGGAGGAGGCGGCGGTCATCGACGGGTGCGGTCACTGGCGGGTCTACTGGAACATCGTGCTGCCGATGTCCCGGCCGATCCTCTCCGCGCTGGCGATCTTCTTCTTCCTCGCCAACTGGAACGCCTTCGTCTGGCCGTTGGTCGCCACCAGCGACCAGGACCTGACGGTGGTGCAGCTCGGCATCGCCTCGTTCCAGACGCAGTACACCTCCAACTGGAACTACATCCTGGCCGCGGCGACGGTGGCGGCGCTGCCGATGCTGCTCCTCTTCTTCGCCTTCCAGCGGCAGATCGTGGAGTCGGTCAAGACGTCGGGCATCAAGTAGGGCGGCGGCGCCGGCGGCCCGAGCGGGGACCTCAGTCCCCGCTCGGGCCGCCGGTGCTCTCGCGCACCTGGAGCGTCGTGCGCAGCACCACGGTCTGCAACGGCGCGTCAGCGCCCTCCATCCGCTGGAGCAGCAGGTCGGCCGCGGTGCGCCCCAGCTCGTAAGAGGGCAGTTCCACGGCCGACAGCGACGGCCGCACCAGCGAGGCCCACGGCACGTCGCCGAAGGAGAGCACGCCGACGCCGGGCGGGGTGCGACCGGCCTCCCGGAGCGCGTCGAGGACGCCGATGGTCATGAGGTTGTTGGCGACGAACACCGCGTCGGGCGGCTCGGGGAGCGCCAGCAGTTCGCGCATCGCCGCGCGGCCGCCCTCCACCCGGAAGTCGGCGTGCCGTACGTAGGCGTCGTCCGCGGCTCCGGGGCCTCGCAGGGCGTTCAGCGCCGCGCGGTGGCCGGCCAGCCGCTCCTCGGAGGTCGAGGCGCCCTGGGAACCGGTGATGCAGGCGATCCTGCGGTAGCCGGCCCGGACCAGGTGCCGGGTGGCGACCTCGCCGCCGTGGTGGTCGTCGAGCCGGACCGCGTCCACCTCGGCGTCCCGGGGCCGGCGGTCGACGGCGACCACGGGCACGCCGCGGGCGATCAGCGGCCCGAGGTCGGTCTCGTCCTGGGAGGCGGCGGCCACGATCACCCCGGCCATCTGCTCGCCGAGGGCGACTTCGAGGTAGCGGCGCTCCTTGTCGGTGTCCTCGTCGGAGTTGCACAGCACCACGGAGTGGCTGGTGCGCTGCGCGGCGTCCTCGACGCCCCGGGCGAGCGAGGTGAAGAACGGGTTCTCGATGTCCGGGATGATCAGGGCGATCACGCTGGAGCGCTGTTTGCGCAGCGAACGCGCCACCCGGTTCGGTGCGAAGCCGAGCGCCGCCGCGGCCTGCTGGACGGACAGGACGCGTGCCGGTGTGACACTGCCGCCGTTGAAGACCCGTGAGACGGTCGCCGGGGATACTCCGGCGGCTCGCGCCACGTCCTGGATCGTCACCACCTGCGTCCGCGTCCTCTCACCCTGCGTGAATCCCACCTGCTCACCCTACCTGCGCCTGAAAAGGATTTCACCCTTGCCCTGAACGGGCCGTCACCCTTCTCGACGGCTTTCGCGCTGCGCCCCGTCCCACGGGAGTGACCGCGGGTACCGGCGCGGGCGTACGCATGGGGCGCGACGCCGCCTGGAGGACGTGGGGCGGCGCCTTAGGCCGGTCGGCAGCGCGCGACCGAATGGTCGGCCACCCGCGGCGGCGCCGTCCGGCGACGGCCTCGTGACGGCGGTCGGGGCCGGCCGTGCAGGCGCCGCGCGCCCCGGCCCGCTGGTGCCCGGGCGGCTCCGCGGCACCAGGCCGGTCCCGTCATGGTCGCGGGTCGCCTGCGGGGTGCTCCTCGCCGCGGGCCTTCATCACCGCCTTGTTCACCACCCAAAGGCCGATCCCGATCGCCAGCAGCACGCCCGCCCGGATGTAGACGTCCGCGGGGCGGTCCGACAGCGGGCTGGCCAGGATCAGCGAGGTGACCGCCCCCAGCACCGGCAGGGCGGTCGGCGTACGGAAGTGCCTGTGCTCGACGGGGTCGCGGCGCAGCACCAGGACTGCGATGTTGACGACGGCGAAGACGCACAGGAGCAGGAACGCGGTGGTGTCGCCGAGGCCCGCGATCTCGCCGGTGGAGACCAGACCGATGGCGAGGAGCGAGACGAAGACGATGCCGACGACGGGCGTGCGGCGCCGGGGAAGGACACGGCCGAGGCCGCTGGGCAGGATGCGTTCGTTCGCCATGCCGTAGCAGAGGCGGGAGGCCATCATGATGTTGATCAGCGCCGAGTTGGTGACCGCGAACAGGGCGATCAGCGCGAAGAGCTTCGGCGGGAAGTCCACCCCTCCGGCCTTGACGACCTCCAGCAGCGGACCGCTGGAGCCCTCCAGGACGCGGTGGTCGACGAGCAGCGAGGAGACCAGGGCGACCAGGACGTAGATGGTCCCGGTGACGGCGACACCGGTGAAGACGGCCCGCGGGAAGGTGCGTGCCGGGTCCTTGGTCTCCTCGGCCATGTTGACGGAGTCCTCGAAGCCGACGAAGGCGAAGAAGCCGAGGGCCGTGGCGCCCAGCACGCTGGTGAGCAGCGCGTAGCCGGTGCCGCCCGCCTGGAACTCGCCGAGCCGCGAGGGCTCGCCCTCACCGGTGAGGACCGCCCAGGCGCCGATGGCCAGGATGACGAACAGGCCGGTCAGCTCGACCAGGGTGAAGACCACGTTGGCCTTGACCGACTCGGACACGCCCCGCAGGTTGAGGGCCGCCAGGGCGAGGATGAACAGGATCGCGACGAGGGTGGGCGGGAAGAAGTCCGTGAACTCCCCGAGGTAGTCGCCGCTGAAGGCGCGGGCCGCCGCGCTCGCCGAGGACAGGCCCGAGCACATGACCATGAAGGCGACGATGAAGGTGAGGAACGGGACCTTGAACGCCTTCTGCGTGTACAGCGCGGCCCCGGCCGCCTTCGGGTACTTGCCGACGAGCTCGACGTACGAGGCCGCCGTCAGGATCGCCACCACGAACCCGATGACGAACGGCAGCCACAGCGCCCCGCCGACCTTGCCCGCGACCTGCCCGGTGGTGGCGTAGATGCCGGTACCGAGGATGTCGCCGACCACGAAGAGGATCAGCAGCTTGGGACCGATGGCCCGGTGCAGCGGGGTGTCGTCGGCACCCTCCGGCACGGCAGTCGCGTCCCTTCCGCCTGTGGCCACGGGCGCTCCCTCCTGAGCTGTTCGACGCCGAACAACCTCTCCCCTGCCCGGTGATCCGCCGGGCCATGCCCTCGCGTACTGCGATCGGACGCGGACCGCGCGGGGCGGGTGCGGGGCCCATGAGTGCGGGCCCATGAGTACGCGTACTCAAATCCCGCCCGTGCAGGTGACCGCGGCTTCGGTGTCTGATACATCTGTCGCCGTTGTCATGGATCCGCCGACCGGCGGGGGCGGAACCCGCGGGTGCGGGCAGAGGGCGGGGACGAACAGTGACCTATCGGCGTGTGCTCGGACCGGCGTTCTTCGGGGCGCTGTTGCTGGCCGGACTGCTCTGGTGGGCGGGCTCCAGCGCCCACGCGCTCAGTCTGCCCGGCGCCATGCGGTTCTTCGGCCCCGACCAGGCGAACCGCCTGGTGATGTGGACGATGCCCTGGTCGACCGACCTTCCGTCCTCGACGCAGGTCACCGACCCCGTCGGCGCGGCCGGTCACGGCACGGACTACGCGGCGCTGAGGGAGACCGCGATGCGGGTGCGTTACGTCGCGCTCGTCCTGCTCTTCGCCTTCGGCGCGCTGCCGCTGCTGCGCCGGCTCTCGGGCCCCGGCGTCCGGCGCGCCCTGGTCACCGTGGCGGCCCTGTGGGGCTGGGGCATCGTCGCGGCGATGCTCGCGGTCACCGTCTCCGCGCCCTGGATGGTCGCGTCCGGCGGTTCGGCGGGGTTCCGGCTGCTGCCCCGCCTCGCGAGCGCCATGGCACAGGGCCGCGAACTCCCGGTGGTGGCCGCCCTGGTGGCCGCGGCGGCGGCCACCGGTCTCATGACGCTGCTGCGGCCCGAGGCGACACCAGAAACACGCCCGGCCGTGCCGACCCTGCCGACCGTGCCGAGCACGGCCACCGCTCGGCTCGCCGCGACCCTGGGCACCGCCGTGGTCGCCCTCGCCCTGCTCGTGCTCTCCAACGACCGGGTCGCCGGGCGTATCCAGACCGGGTTCGGGGGCGGCGGGCGGCTGTCCGAGCCCGGTGATCTGCTGCGGCTGTGGGTCCAGCTCGGCGCCTGGACCATGCCCACCGGATCCGAGCCCGGACGCTGGCTGCTGTACCGGCTCGGCGACGTCGCGCTGCTCGCCGTGGTCTGGTGGGGACTGCGGCTGCTGCCCGTCCTGCTGGACCGCGTGACCTACCCCGCGTACATGCTCGGCGCCGTCGCCGCCACCACCCTCGGCGTCGTGGCGAGCGGGGTCTGGAATTCGCTGCTCTCCTACCAGGGGAGCACCGCCGGGCCACTGCTGTACTACGTCGCCGTGGGTTCAGGCGCGTCCGCGGCGCTCGTCTTCGGTCTCCTCGCCGGCTGCGTGAGCACGCTGACCGTACGGCTGCGCACCCGCCCCCAGCCGTCCGTACCGGCCCCGGCGCAGGCCCAACCGGCCTGAGAGAACCCGGCGTCGCCGGGTTCCGTGAGGACTACAACGCGTACCGCACGCCGGTGAGTTGTTCCGAGAGCACCCACAACCGGTGGGCCGTGACGGAGTCCCGGATCGCGCGTTCCCGGCTACGGAGGACGGGCTCGCCGCGGAGCTGGAGCAGACCGTCGGGCACGACGTAGCTCCCACCGGGCAGGTCCGGGACGGTCGAGGCGTACAGGGTGGTCCTGGCGCCGTCCGGCGTGGGGCGGAACGCGATGCGCAGGAGCAGGCGTGTGAGGAGCCGGTAGGCGCGGCCCCGGGCACTGTTCGCGCCGCCGGTGAGGACGTTGGAGCGGGTGAGTCCGGGGGCGACGGCCATGCTGCGCAGCCTCAGCCCGGCGGCGTCGGCCCTGCGCTGAAGTTCCATGGCGAAGTAGAGATTGGCCCGCTTGGACCGCACGTAGGCGAAGGCCGCCCGGTAGCGGTGTTCGGCGTTGAGGTTGGCCATGTCGAAGCGGGCGAATCGCTGGCCCTCGCTGCTGACCGTGACCACACGCGGATGGGCGGCGGCCAGCAGACGGGGCATGAGGAGGCCGGTGAGCGCGAAGGTGCCGAGGTGGTTGACGCCGAACTGGGACTCGAAGCCGTCGGTGGTGCGGGAGAACGGCACCATGGCCACGCCGGCGTTGTTGACCAGGAGGTCGACCCGGTCCTGGCTCCAGCCCTCGGCGAAGGCGCGCACGGACTTCAGGTCGGCGAGGTCGAGCAGGCGCAGTTCGGTGCGGGCGCCGGGGACTTCGGCTCGCAGCCGCTCCACCGCGTCCCGGCCGCGCTCGTGGCTGCGGCAGGCCAGGACGACATGTGCGCCGCGGCGGGCGAGTTCGCGGGCGGTGACGTAGCCGATGCCGCTGTTGGCGCCGGTGACGACGGCCAGTCGCCCCGACTGGTCGGGGATGCGGTCCGGCGCCCAGCCGCTCGTGCGCCGGGAGGCTCGACAGTCGCGGGTCATGGAACCTCGATCCATGGGTCGGGAGCGCCCGCGTCCCCGAGGGCACACGACCGCATTGCAACTCGCAGTTGCGATAGCCTGATCCTGTCGCATGGTCCGCCATCAACGCAACTGGGAGTTGCAATGGAGTCTGCCGGGTCGCCGTCCAGGCGTGCCCCCGCCGTCGGCCGGGGGAACAGGATGCGTGCCGCCGTACTGGAGGCGGCCGTCGCCGAGCTCGGGGAGACCGGGTATGCGGCGCTCACCGTCGACGGCGTCGCCCGGCGGGCCGGTGTGCACAAGACGACGATCTACCGGAACTGGGCGGACTCCGACGCCCTTGTCGCCGACGCGCTGGCCGGTCACTTCGCCGCGGAGATCCCGGTCCCCGACACCGGGGCGGTGGAGAGTGACCTGCGCGCGCTGGCCCGCTCCCTCGTCGCCACCATGGCCACGCTGGCCGGCCGGGCCCTGCTCGCCACCGTCCTTTCGGACGCCGTACGCGTCCCCCGGCTCGCCGAGGTCAAGCGGGCGCTCTTCGACGACCGGTTCCGGCGGGCGGAACCCGTTGTCACCCGAGCCGTCGAGCGGGGCGAGCTGCCCGCGGACACCGACCCCGCCGAACTCCTCAAGGCCCTCGCCGCGCCGATCTACTTCCGGCTCGTGTTCACCGGCGAACCGGCCGACGAGGCGACCGCGGACGGGGCGGTGCGCGTCGCTCTGGCCGCCGCGCACGCCCGCGCGCTGCCAGCCCCTCGGCACCGCCCCCGCCCCGACGTGCACTGAAGCGACGGCCCACCGGAAGCCGAGGTTCAGGTCAGGACGGAACCGTGAGCCGTACGCGATTGGCCAGGACCGGGAGGGTCTGCCGGGCCGGCTTCCACGCCGCTCCGGTGCTCTTCCACCAGGACGGACTCGGCGCGCCGACCGGGCACGGCTTCTCCTTCGGCCCGTGCGTACTCGCTCCGACGAGCCGGGGTGCGGTGATGCTGCGCTCCCCGCGCCCGGACGCGGCACCCCGGATTGTGCACAACTACCTGACGACTCCTCAGGACCGGGAGGTCATCGTCGCGGGCATCCGTATCGCTCTGGAGATCGCCGCGCAGTCGGCGGTCACCGACCTGGTCACGGCCCCCTTCGACGTGCCGGCCTCGGACACCGACGCGGATCTCCTCGCCTGGGCGCAGCGGTCCGGGCAGACGCTGTACCACCCGACGTCGACGTGTGCGATCGGGGCGGTGGTCGACCCCGAGCTGCGGGTCTACGACGTGCCGGGCCTGCGGGTGGCCGACGCCTCCGTCTTCCCGACGGTGCCGCGCGGCAACACCAACGCGCCCACGATCATGGCGGCGGAGAAGGCAGCCGACCTCATCGGGGGAGCCGCGTGACGACCACTGTCCCGCACTCCGAGCTCGGTGCCGGTGCCGGTGCGTATCAGGGGTGGTGGTGGACGAGGCGGCCGTCGCGGGCCACGACGGTGCCGCCGTGCACCACCAGGTCGCGCTGCGGCAGGTCGACCACGACCTGAGGCACGCACTCGCCCCTGACCAGGACGAAGTCGGCCGGGCTGCCCGGTGTCAGGGCGGCCCGGGCGAGGCCCATGACGTCGGCGCCCCCGTGCGTGGCGGTCTCGTAGCAGGAGGACAGTTCCGCGTCGAGCCGTGCGTCCGTCACCCAGCCCAGGAGGTGGGCGCGGTGCATCATGTCCGCGTTGCCGAAGGGGCTCCAGGCGTCGCGCACTCCGTCGGATCCCAGTCCGACCTTGACGCCGTGCTCGCGCAGCCGGGCGACGGGCAGGACGAGGTCGCGGCTGGGGGCCACGGTGGTCAGTGAGATGTCGAGGTCTCTCAATTCGGCGGCGAGGGCGCCGAGTTCGGTGTCGGGCAGGGCGGGCAGGCAGAAGACGTGGCTGACGGTGACCCGGCCCTGGAGGGACAGCGCCCGGGTGCGTTCGATGATGCCGCGCAGTACCGTCACGCCCTTGTCGTCGGTGTCGTGGAGGTGGATGTCCACGCCGACGCCGTAGCGGTCGGCCAGTCCGAAGACGAGGTCGAGCTGTTCCTTCAGGGCCCGGTCGAAGCTGATCGGGTCGATGCCGCCGACGAAGTCCACGAGGCCGCCGCGCGCGGCCTGTTCGAGCAGCGCGGCCGTGCCCGGAGCGCGGACGACACCGTGCTGGGGGAAGGCGACGATCTGCACGTCGAGCGCGTGCGCCAGCCGCTCGCGCGCGGCGGCGATGCCTTCCAGGCCGGCCAGTCCGTAGGCGGGGGCGACGTCGGCGTGGGCGCGCATCGCGCGGGTGCCCCGCGTCACGGCGTGCGCCATGAGCCCGTACGCCCGCTCCCCGACGCTCCGGGTCTGGCTCTCGAACAGCTCGACGTCCTGCGCGACGAAGTCCGCGATGGTGTCCGCGGGCTTGCGTGACACCCAGGGGCCGCCCCATGACGTCTTGTCCGGGCGGATGTGCGCGTCGACCAGGGACGGCAGGGCGATACGGCCGCCGCCGTCGATCACCTCCGCTCCCCGGGGCGCGGGTCGGTCGCTGACACGGCCGTCGACGACCGTGAGGTCCACCGACCGGGCGGCACCGAAGGGCCGCACGTTGCGGAAGACCACGGCCTTGCGGGGGCGCTCGCGGTCGACGGCCGAGGCCGGCGCCGCCGCCGCTGCGGCCATGGACGGCACCGCACCGGCGGCCGTAGCGAGCACGGCGCGCCGGGACGGCGACGAGGAGGGAGGCGTCATGGGTACTCCTTGGCGAGAGGGAGCGACGGGGAGGGAGCGGGTGCCGTGGGACCTGTTCAGCAGATCGTCCCGGCCCGCACGACACTGACGGGCCGGGACAGCGTCGCGACGTCGTCCAGCGGGTCGGAGTCGACGAGGAGGACGTCACCCGCGCAGCCGGGGGCCAGCCGGCCGACGGAGCCGGAGACGCCGAGCAGTCGTGCCGCGTTGAA
>NZ_WWHX01001026.1 GCF_009862125.1 Streptomyces sp. SID5910 | reverse complement strand
ACCGGCACCGGCACCGGCACGGGCACGGGCACCGACACCGGCACCGACTCCGACACCGTGTTCGCGTACCAGGCCGCCCCGCTCGGCTACTACGCCGTCTCGGTGCTCCGTCTCCACGCCGGCCGCGGCCTCGTCGTGTTGGCCAACGGGCGGGGCGGGGACCGGGTGGCCGAGGAGGTCGAGGCTCGGCTGCGGAGCGTGCGCCGGGCGGCGCAACGGAGCCCGGACGGCCGGTGACAGTGGGTGACCGAAGCCGCCGGATCCGCGAGGTCAGCCCAAGTGACCGGCACGTAGCGTGAGTTGTCGTAGAACTGTGTTGTCAGGACCAGGTCCAGTCCACACAATGTCTGCGCAATGTCTTCGCGGGGGGCGGGACGTGCGTGGTCCTGGAAGGAGGCGGTGTGGCGCCTCGACTGTCGTTCCAGGTGCTGGGCCCGCTCAAGGTCAGTGTGGACGGCCGGCCACTGCTGCTGCGCAGCCCGCGGCAGCGCACCGTGCTCGCCGTGCTGCTGCTCACCCCGGGCCGGGCCGTCTCCGTGGACGCGCTCACGGACGCCGTGTGGCCCAGCGATCCGCCCGTCACGGCACGCAACCAGATCGCCATCTGCGTCTCCGCGCTGCGCAAGACGTTCCGCGACGAGGCGGGCGTCGACGGCCTCATCGAGACTCTGCTGCCCGGCTATGTGCTGCACCGCGACGGCCACCACGTCGACGTCGCCGACCTGTACGAGTCGGCCGCCGCCGCCCGCGCCGCCGCCGAGGCGGGGGACCTGGGCGAGGCCGCGGCCCGCTTCGAGGACGCCCTCGCGCTGTGGTCGGGGCCGGTGCTCGACGGCATGGAGGGCGGCGCGCTGAACGGCGCGGTCGACCGGATCTCCGAGCTGCGGACCAATCTGACCGAGGAGTACGCCGCGGTCCAGCTCCAGCAGGGCCGCTACCGGTCGGTGCTGGAGTGCCTGGCGCCGCTCGTCGCGGAGAACCCGCTGCGCGAGCACACCCGTGTCGTACTCATGCAGGCGTACCACTTGTCGGGCCGCCGGTCCGAGGCGCTGGACTGCTACCGCGAGGGGCGCCGCATCCTCGTCGCGGAGCTCGGTGTCGAGCCCGGCGCCGAACTTCAGGAGCTGCACCGCACGGTGCTGGAGGGCGAGGGGCGGGCTCCGGCCCGGGCCGCCGCCGCGTCGTCGGACTCCGTCGCCGCGGAGGCCACGCCGAGCCCCGCCGCCCCCACCGCCCCGGTCGCCGTGCCCCGGCAACTCCCGCTGGCTCCCGAGCCGTTCGTCGGCCGGGAGGACGAACTGGAGGCGCTGCAAGGGCTCGTGACCCCGGCGCCGGGATACGCCGGCGCCGCGACGGTCCGGGTCGCGGCGGTGTGCGGGCCGGCCGGCGTCGGCAAGAGCGCGCTCGCCCTGTACTGGGCCGACCGCGTCGCGGGGCGCTTCCCCGACGGCCAGCTCTACCTGGACCTCCAGGACGGGCCCGGCGGGCCCGGCACACCCGACGCGGCCCTGGAACGGGCGCTGCGCGCGCTCGGAGTGCCGGGCACCTCGATACCCGCGGGTCTGGAGGACCGCGCCGCGCTCTACCGCAGCACCCTGGACGGCAGACGGCTGCTCGTCGTCCTCGACGACGCCCGCTCCGTGGACCAGATCCGGCCTCTGATGCCCGGCCGCGGCCCCGCCCGTGTCCTGGTCACCAGCCGGGACCCGCTGAACGGGCTCACCGGGACGCTGGCCGTGGCCCGTGTGGAACTGGGCGCGATGAGCCGCGCCGAGTGCCTGGACCTGCTGGCCGCCACGATCGGCGAGCACCGGGTGTCGGCCGAGCCGGCCGCGGCGCAGCGCCTGGTCGATCTGTGCGACCGGCTTCCGCTGGCCCTGCGGGTCGTCGCGACCCGGCTGCTGTCCGACCACCGCTGGTCGCTGCGCCAGATGGCGGCGCGGCTGGAGGACCGGCGCGAGCGCGTCAGCGTGCTCAGCCCGGGCGAGAGCGGGGTGCGCTCGGGCGTCTGGCTGAGCTACCGGGCGCTGTCGGTGCAGGCCGCGCGGCTCTACCGGCAGTTGAGCATGCTGGACGTGCCCGACTTCCCGGCCTGGATCGGCGTCCCCGTCCTCGGCGTCGACCCGGACGCGTCCGAGGAACTGCTCCACCAGCTCGTCGGCGCCCAGCTCCTGGAGATCCGGCCCGCGCCGAGCGGCGGGCCCCGCTTCCGCTTCCAGGAGCTGATGCGCCAGTTCGCCCGGGAGCGGTGCCTGGCCGAGGACAGCGCGCGGGAGCGCGAGCAGACCCTGGAGCGGGTCCTGACGGCCGTGCTCACGCTGGTGCACGCGGCCCAGGAGCAGCTGTACGGCAAGGGCGAGACCCCGCACGGAGGTCCGCTGCCCGTCGAGCCGGTGCCGGGCGAGACGGTGAGCGAACTGGTCGCCGACCCCGTCGAGTGGTTCGAGGACGAGCGGGAGACGCTGGGCGCCCTGGTGGTGCAGGCGGTGCGCGACGGGCAGCCGGAGCGGGCCTGGCTCCTCGCGGTGGGGACGGTCCCCTTCTACGAGACCCGCAACTACCTGGAGGACTGGCGGCGCACCGCCGAGTGCGCCCTGGAGGGCGCCCGGGACGCGGGCGACACGCGCGGCGCCGGCACCATGCTCCGCACCCTGGGGACGCTCGCCATCTACCAGCGTCGCTACGGGGAGGCGCGGGAGCGGCTGCTGACCGCCCTGACCCGGCTGGAGCGGACCGACGACGTGCAGGGCCGGGCCATCGTGCGGCGCAACCTCGCGGTGTGCGCCCGCTTCCTCGGCGACCTCGCCGACGCGGCCCGCTACTGCGAGGAGTCGCTGGTGCTGTTCCGGCGGGCCGGGGACAACTCGGGCCTGTCGCACGCGCTGGGGCTGCTCGCCCAGATCGAGATCGAGCAGGGCAACCCCGAGCGCGGGGTGGAGCTGAGCAACGAGGCGATCGAGGTCAGTTACGAGGCGGGCTCGCTGCGCAGCCGCACCCAGAACATGTACCGGCTCGCCGAGGCGCTGCTCGGCGCGGGCCGGTCGGCGCAGGCGGAACGGATCTGCCACGACGTGGTGGGGCTGACCCGCGGGCAGGGCGACCGGCTCGGTGAGGCCCACGGTCTGTGCGCGCTCGGTGAGGCGCAGTGGCGGCAGAACGAGCCGCACAAGGCCCGCGCCAGCCTGCGGCGGGCGCTGCGTCTCGCCGAGGAGGTGCGGGACCGGTTCCTCCAGGCGCGGATCGTGACCCATCTGGCCTGCGCGGAGGCGATCCGCGGCGACTCGGGTGCCGGCGAGCCGCTGGACTGGGCGCAGGCGGAGTTCCGTACGCTCAACGCGCCGGCGTGGGAGCGGCGCGCCGGCCGGCTGCGCGAGGTGCTGGAGTCGCACGACGCGCTCCGCCCCATCGAGGGCTCGGTCCTGGCCGGCCTGCTGGCCGACCGCTGACCCTCCCGGCCCGCGTCACGTCCAGGGCAGGTCGTCCTCGCCGGCGGCGGCCTGCGCGCTGATGCCGGTCCA
This sequence comes from Streptomyces sp. SID5910, assembly GCF_009862125.1. Taxonomy (GTDB): domain Bacteria; phylum Actinomycetota; class Actinomycetes; order Streptomycetales; family Streptomycetaceae; genus Streptomyces. Next base: position 26,075 of record NZ_WWHX01001026.1, on the reverse strand, counting down.
CGGCAGATCGTCCGTGCCCTGCCCGTCGGCGCCCAGCGCGAGAAACAGCGGGAGGAAGAGGAGCGCGGTGCCGGCGAGCGCGTGGGCGAACGTACGGGGCTTAGGCATGAAGAAGTCTCCTCGTTGATTCTGGGAATGTCTGCGAAATACCTCGGTGCAATTTCTGGAATCATCCTAGGGGCGCGCGTTTTTGACGTTATTTCGCCGTCATTTCGCGTGCGGATAATCGAGACGATAACGCGTCGAAAGGACCCGTGGGTAGCGTCCTCGACTGGAATGCGAAGGACATTGAACCGAGCGGGATGGAGACTGCGCCGTGCCGAACTCTGCTGGTGTGTCTCCGCGGCCCGCCGAAGCGGCCTCCGAGCCGGCCGGGCCGGGGGCGGCCGCGTCGGACGTGCTCGCGTTCCGGCTGCTGGGCCCGGTCTCCGCCACCCGGGCGGGCGCCGCGGTCCCCTTGTCCGGGGCGAAGATCCACACCGTGCTCGCGGTCCTGCTCCTGGCGCGCGGCGCTCTGGTCACCGACAGCGGGCTGAGCGCCGCGCTGTGGGCGGACGCGCCGCCGGCCACGTCGAACGCGCAGATCTACACCTATGTGTCCCGGCTCAGGAAAACACTGGGAAACGGTGTGCGGATCTTCCGGAAAGGGCCGGGGTATGTGCTCGACGTCCGGAATTCCGAGGTCGATCTCTTCTCTTTCGAACGGCTCGACCGGCTCGGCCGGCAGGCCCTGGAGGAGAACCGTCACGAGGAGGCGGGCCGGCTGCTCGGGGACGCGCTCGACCGCTGGAGCGGCCAGGCCCTGGAGAACGTCACCGAGCACCTGCTGCGCTTCGAGCGGCCGCGTCTGGAATTCCTGCGGGCGCAGGCGCTGGAGCGCCGGATCGAGGCGGATCTGGCGCTCGGCCGGCACCGCTCCCTGGTGCCCGAACTCCTCTCCCTGGTGGCCCGTTTCCCCATGGACGAGAATCTGCGCGCCCACCTCATCACCGCGCTGCACCGCTCCGACCGGCAGGCCGAGGCCGTCCAGGTCTACGGAGAGGGCCGCCGGATCCTCGACGAGCAGCTCGGCGTCGTGCCCGGGCAGCAGCTCAGCGAGGCCTATCTGCGGATGCTGCGCGGCGAGAGCGCGGCCCCGCCGCGCCGGCCGGTGCTGCTGCTGCCCGCCCGGGCGGCCACGTTCACCGGGCGCACCGCCGAGGCGGACCGGCTCAGGTCGCTGCTGCTGCGCCGCCCCTCGGGTCCCGGCGCGCGGCTCAGGGCGGCGCTGGTGACGGGGATGCCCGGCAGCGGCAAGACGGCCCTGGCCGCCGAGGTGGCCCACGGGTGCGCCGAGGCGTTCCCTGACGGCGTGGTGCACGCCGAACTCCAGGACGCCGACGGGGCCGCACGTCCGCCCGCGTCGGTGCTCGCGGAGCTCCTCGCCGCGCTGGGCGGCACCGAGGACACCGTGCGGACCGCCCGGCACGGGCTGAGTGAGCTGGTGCGCCGCTACCGGGCCCGGACCGCGGGCTGCCGGCTGCTCGTCGTGCTCGACGACGCCACGAGCGACGCACAGCTGACCGGGCTGCTGCCGGTCGGCCCGGACAGCGCGCTGCTCGTCACCAGCCGGACGCGGCTGACGGCCGTGCCGGCCGCCCACACCCTGAGCCTCGGCCCGCTGGACGACGAGGACGCCGTGGCGCTGCTCGCCGAGACCGTCGGCGACGACCGGGTCCGGGCCGAACCCGGGGCGGTCCGGGACGTGGTGCGCCACTGCGCCGGGCTGCCGCTCGCGCTGCGCATCGCGGGCGCCCGCCTCGCGGCCCGCCCGCACCGGACCGTGGCCCGGTTCGCCGGCCGGCTCGCCGACCCGCGCACCCGGCTGGCCGCCCTGAGCTACGGCACTCTCGACCTGGCCCGCGCCTTCGGCCGTGCGGTGAACCGGCTGAGCCCGGCCACCGCGGCCGTGCTGCCGTGGCTCGCCCCGGTGGGGCCGGGCCCCTTCACCGCGCGGCTCGCGGGCGAGGTGACCGGCCTGGCGGAGAGCGACGCGGAGTGCGCCCTGGAGGAACTCGTCGACGCCGGGCTGCTCTTCGCGGAGCCCGACGGCGTCCTCGGCGAGGACCGCTACCGCTTCCACCCGCTGGTCCTGCTGCACGCGGACACGACATCCCGCAGGGACCTGCCCCGGTGAGCACCCGGCCGGCGGCGAGCGCGGTGACAGCCCTGTTCACAACGGACGGCCGAGACCGGCCGCCACGACGCACAAGGATGGTGACTGCCATGAGTGAGGCGGCCCCGATCACCCGACAGGACGCGGTACAGGCCCTCTACTCGGCCATCGAGGAGGCCGCCGGACTGCTGGAGGTCGAGTACGACCCCGCCGACGTACTGCGCGTCCTGGACCTCTACGGAGGCGACCTCGCCCAGGCCGTGGTCGCGTTCCGGGTGGCGACCGGCGCGCGCCGCGCGGGTGAGCTCGACTGCCGGTTCACGGTGCCGGACCACGTCGATCCGTACCAACTCGCCGTGGAAAACGGGCTGTTGGAGAAGACCGACCATCCGGTGTCCCGGCTGCTCGCGGAGCTGAGCGAGCACTGCCCCGTCGACGGCTACGGCATCGACTTCGGTGTCGCGGGAGGGTTCAAGAAGATCTGGGTGGTGCTCCCCCGCACCGCCCTCCAGGACGTCACGAAGCTCGCCGGGCTTCCGTCGATGCCGCGCGGCCTGGGCGAGAGCCTCGGCTTCATCGCCCGGCACGGCCTCGGCGACACCGTGGGCCTGCTCGGCATCGACTACCGCAGCCGCACCGTCAACATCTACTTCGGCGAGCCGCCCGCGGGGGGCATCGACCCCGAGTCCGTGCGGTCCATGCTCCGCGAGGTCGACCAGGCCGAACCCAGCGAGCAGATGCTCCGGCTCGGCCGCCAGGCCTTCGGCGTCTACGTGACCCTCGACTGGGACTCCCCGGCCATCACCCGGATCTGCTTCGCCGTGGCGACGACGGACCCGGCCTCCCTGCCCGTCGAACTCGACGAGCGGATCGGGCTGTTCGTGCGGCACGTGCAACGCGCCGACCCGCACACGAGGTTCGTCTACGCCGTCGCGTCCCAGCCCGACGGTGAGTACTACAAGCTCCAGTCCTACTACCGGTGGGGCGCCGGCGTGCCGGAGATCATGCAGCTCCCCGAAGGGGCCCTCGCGGACCCGGTGTGACGCCCCCCTCCTTTCCCCCCTGCTTCTCATCTGCCCTTTCTCGCATCCGTTTTCGGAAGGACGAACCTTGAGCACCGTAGAAGTTCCCGTACTGATCGTGGGCGGCGGCGGTTCCGGCCTGGCCGCGTCCGTCTTCCTGTCCGGCCACGGCGTCGAGCACCTGCTGGTGGAGCGCCGCGCGGACACCTCGCGCCTGCCGAAGGCGCACTACATCAACCAGCGCACCATGGAGATCTTCCGCCAGTACGGCCTGGCGGACGACGTGGCCGGACCGGCCGCGGGGCCCGAGCAGTTCGGCAAGGTCCGCTGGCAGACCACGCTCGCTGGCGACGGCCCGCTGGACGGGCGCGTCATCCACGAGATGGACGGCTTCGGCGGCGGCGCGCTGCGCGAGACGTACGAGGCGGCCGGCCCCGTGATGCCGGCCAAGCTGCCGCAGCTGCGCCTCGAACCGGTGCTGCGCCGCCACGCGGAGGAGCGCAACCCCGGCGGCGTCCGGTTCGGCCACGAGCTGGTCTCGCTGACCGAGAACGCCGGGGGCGGGTCCGGCGAGGGCGTCACCGCCGAGATCCGGTCCACGGAGACCGGCGAGGTCACCACGGTCGTCGCGCAGTACGTCGTCGCGGCGGACGCCGGCCGCACCGTGGGCCCCGCGCTCGGCATACGCATGGAGGGCCTGCCCGCCCTGTTCGACGCCACCACGGCGTACTTCTCCGCGGATCTGTCGCAGTGGTGGACCGAGGGGTCGGTCATCACCTGGTTCCTCAACCCCTACCGCGCCGACCTGTCCAGCGCGCTCATCGAGATGGGCCCGACCTGGGGCAAGCACTGCGAGGAGTGGGGCCTGCACCTGCCGCTCGCCGGCATCGACCGCACCGACGAGGAGGCGGTCGTCGGCCGCATCCGCGAGGTGCTCGGGCTGCCCGGCCTCGAACTGACCCTGCACGAGGTGACCAGCTGGAGCGTGGAGGCGGTGCTCGCCGAGCGCTACCGGCACGGCAGGGCCTTCCTCGTCGGCGACGCCGCCCACCGCCAGCCGCCCGCCGTGGGGCTCGGCCTCAACAGCGGCATCCAGGACGCGCACAACCTCGCCTGGAAGCTCGCCGCGGTGCTCTCGGGCCGCGCCGGCGACGCGCTGCTCGACACCTACGAGGCCGAGCGCCGGCCCGTCGGCCAGTTCAACCTGGGCTGGGCGATGTCCGCCGCCGGGCACCTCCAGGTGGTCACCAACGCCGCCGTCGGTCTCGGCCCGCACGTGCCGCCGGAGCGCCGCGCGCCGGTGTTCTTCTCCTACTTCTCGCCGACCCCGGTCGGTGCCGCGCAGCGCGCCCGGGCAGCGGAGATCTTCGCGACGCACCGCGGCGAGTGCCAGGCCCTCGACGTGGAGACCGGCTTCGCCTACGAGCAGGGCGCGGTCGTCCCCGACGGCAGCCGCCCGCCGGCCCGTTCGCCGCTGGGCGACGAGTACCGGCCCACGACCCGCCCGGGTCATCTCCTCCCGCACGCCTGGGTCGAGCGGGACGGCCGGCGCGTGTCCACCCACGACCTGGTCGGCTCCGGCACCGGCTTCGTGCTGATCACCGGGCCGGACGGGGCCGCGTGGGCCGAGGCCGCCGCGGTGGCCGCCGAGAAGCTGTCGGTCCCCGTGACCGCGGTCCGCATCGGCGCCGGGGACGCGGAGTACACCGACGCCGACGGCGTCTGGGAGCACCTGCGCGGGACGGACGGGGCGGGTGCCGTGCTGGTCCGGCCCGACCAGCACGTGGCCTGGCGCGCCACCGGCGCCGAGACGGATCCGGCGGGGGCCCTGACCGGCGCGCTCGCCCTCGTCCTGGGCCACCGGGCCCCGTGACCGCCCGCGTCACCCGCCTGGACTCCCGCCCGGGCCCCTGCCCGTACGTCCCGACGAACACGGAAGAAGCAGCATGATCAACAGACGGTCCTTCCTCACCGGCGCCGGCGGTGTCGCGCTGGCCTCGACGGCGCTGGCCGGTGCCGCGCAGGCCAGGGGCAACGCGTCCGGCACCCGGTGGAGCCGGCTCGCCGACCGCCTCCAGGGACGCCTCGTGCTCCCGTCGGACGCCGACTACCAGCGGGCCAAGCAGCTGTACCAGGTGCAGTTCGACGCCACCAGCCCGCGGGCGGTCGCCTACTGCGCGTCCGCCGCCGACGTCTCCGCCTGCGTCCGCTTCGCCGAGGCGTACGGCATACCCGTCGCCGCGCGCAGCGGCGGCCACAGTGCGGGCGGCTACTCCACCACCGAGGGCCTGGTCATCGACGTGTCCGGGCTCAACTCCATCGTGCGCGGCGAGCGTTCGGTGCGCATGGGGCCGGGCGCCCAGCTCGTCGACATCGCGGACACGCTCGCGCCGGCCGGCCTCGGCATCTCCGGCGGGTACTGCCCCACCGTCGCGGCCGGCGGGTTCTTCCAGGGCGGCGGCATGGGCCTGTTCACCCGCAGCGTCGGCATCGCCTCCGACAAGCTGACGTCGGCGCAGGTGGTCCTCGCCGACGGGCGCCTCGTCACGGCCTCGTCGCGCAGTCACAGCGACCTGTTCTGGGCGCTGCGGGGCGGCGGTGGCGGCAACTTCGGCATCGTCACGTCGTACGACGTCACGCCCTCGCCGCTGACCGACGTGGCCGCCATCAACCTCGTGTGGACCTTCGACCAGTCCCTGGACATGCTGGACGGCTGGACCCGGTGGCTGCCCGACGCCCCGTGGACGATCGGCAGCGGCGTCAACGTCACGCTCACCGACGCGGGTCCGGGCACCGTGCCGACCGCGTCGGTGTTCCTCGGGTCGGTGGACACCGGCGCGGGCTTCGACGCCGAGATCGCCCGGCTGATCTCGCTGGTGGGCCGTCCTCCGGTGTACCAGCAGAAGTTCACCGCCCCGTACCGGTCGGTGCTGATGCAGCTGTACCAGTGCTCCGACCTGACGGCGCAGCAGTGCCACCGCGCCGACACCTCCCCCGACGGGAGGATCCAGCGGCCGGCGTTCGGCGCGTGGCGCAGCCGGCTGTTCGAGCGGACGATGCCGCGCGAGGGCTGGGCGAAGGCGCTGGAGGCGTTCGACTCCAAGCGGTTCGCCGGGCAGATGCGCCAGTTGCAGATCTCGGCGCTCGGCGGCCGGGCCAACACCGTGGCCCGGAACGCGACCGCCTACGTCCACCGCGACAGCCTCTTCTCGGTCAGCTATCTCACCTCGAACGCCGCCGCGCCGGTCGCGGACGAGGCGAAGGCCGCCGCCTGGGAGTACGTCGACGACGGCTTCTCGGTGATCGACCCGTACTCCAACGGCGAGACCTACCAGAACTTCATCGACCCGCGCCTGCCCGACTGGCGGCGCTCCTACTACGCCGAGAACTACTCCCGGCTGGCCCGGGTCAAGCACACGTACGACCCGCACCGGTTCTTCCGGTTCGCGCAGGGCGTCAAGTGATCCGCCGCCCGGCCCCGCACGGGGACCGCTCCCCGGCGGGGCCGGGCGCCTCTCCCGCACCTCCAGGCCGACCGGCCGTTCGGACCGGCTCAGACAGGAGTACCCCATGAAGATCGCGGACCCGGTGCGTCCGGCCCCGCTGACGTTGCCCGACGAGATCTCCCCGGACCAGGTGCACCGGGCCACGGCCCGGCTGGTCGCGTACATCGGCGGCCGGACCGACGACGACGGCGCGATACGCGAGCAGTGCGAGAGCAGAGTGCTGGAGTCCGCGCTCGCCCTCGCCCTGATGACCCGGACCGGCGTGGCCTCCCCCGCCAGGGACCGTCTCCTCGCCTATCTGCGCGGACACCTGGAGTCGCCGGACAAGCTCGACCGAGTGCTGGCCTCGCGGGCCGTCGCGGCCGCCGCGGGCCGGGCGGCCGACGCCGACAGCGCCCTCGTCGCCACGCTGGCGTCGGGCGTCCTGGGCGCCGCGCCCGGCTTCATCTCCACCCGCCGCCGGCTGATGGTGTACGCGGTGCTGTCGGTGCTGGGCTGCCCGCTGCCCGCCGACGCCGAACTCCCGGGCGGCGGCGAGGTCCCCACCGACCCGCTGCACTCCTGGGCGGCCGTGCAGCAGGCGTCCATCATGCTCATCCTGGCCGGCGCCCTCGGCGTACGGAACCGGGCCACCGAGGCCGCCCTCGACACCCTGCTGGCCACCGACCCCGGCGCCACGGTGTGGGAGGGCTACGTGCTGATGCACCTGCTGGTGCTGCACGCGCTCGCCGGGACGCCGGGCCACGAGGAGACCGTGCGCCGGGGCATCACGACGCTGGTGCGGCACCAGCGCACCGACGGCGGTTTCCCGTTCGTCCTGGAGATGCACAACTGGTGCACGTCCACCGGCGGTCTCGCCCTGCACGCGGCGGGCGCCGACCCGGTGCTGCTGCGCCGTATGGCGGCGACGCTCGCCGCGCAGCGGGGCGGGGCAGCGCTGCGCTCGCTCTCCCGGGGCGAGGCGCTGACCGGCGGCTGGTCGATGTCGGCGCTGGTCGCGCAGAACGACGTGGACGACACGTCCTGCGCGCTGGAGTTCCTCCAGGCGGTCGACCCGGTCGCGCACGCCGGGACGGTGCGCGAGGGGGTGGCCGCGCTGCTGGCCGTGCAGGGCGCGGACGGCGGCTTCCCGACCTATGTCGGCGGCGCCTCATCCGAGCCGTGCATGACGGCCGCCGCGGTCTGCGCGCTGGGCCCACACGCGGCCACCGCGGCGCAGCGCGAACGGGCGCTGGCGTTCCTCGCCGGCAGCCAGCTCGCCGACGGCGGTTTCGAGCCGGGCTGGAGCCGCAGCCGCCTGCACAGCCTGTTCCGGGTGCGGCTCGCCGCCTGCACGGCGGGTCCGGACGATCTGCGCACCGCCGCGATGGCTGAGCGGATCGAGCGGACGGTGCGCGAGACGCAGAACGCCGACGGCGGCTGGGGCATGCAGCCCGGCGACCCCAGCGACGACATCAGCACCGCCTACGGGCTGATCACGCTCTGCCACGCGGACGACCCGCGGCCCGTCGGCGCGGCCCTGACCTGGCTGCTGGAGCGGCAGAAGGCCGACGGCAGCTACGGCGGCCCGCCCGACATGGTCGGCCCGCGCCCCTTCGCCTACCACTTCCCGCTGCTCACCGACATACCGGTGCTGCTCGCCCTCGGCCACGCCGGCGCGCGGGTGCCCGGACTGCGGGGGCCGCTCGCCGGGCGCGGTGCGTCCCTGAGCCCGCTGCCCGCCTCGACCACCTCCCCCTGAGACACACCACTCACCCCCACGGAACACGGAGAGACACACATGCTGCGAAAACTGGCCGCCCTGCCCAGCGGAAGGGTGGGCAAGTGGGTCGTCATCGCGCTCTGGGCCGTCGTGCTGGTCCCGGCGCTGATGCTGGCCGGGAAGCTCGGTGACGCGGAGGAGAACGACAACTCGGCCTGGCTGCCCGGCAACGCGGAGTCCACCGCGGTCGTCGAGCGGGCCCAGAAGCTGATGCCGGCCGACTCGGTGCCCGCGATCGTGGTCTACGACCGGGCCGCCGGGGTCACCGACGCCGACCTGGCGAAGGCCCGGGCGGACGCCGAGGCGTTCCAGGGCATCGAGAACGTCATGGGCACGCCGCAGGGTCCGGTCGCGTCCGAGGACGGCAAGGCCATCCAGACCATCGTGCAGGTCCACAAGGACAAGTCCGGCTGGGAAGGGCTCGGCAAGGTCGTCGACGCGATGGCCGAGGTCGGCGAGAAGGACGCGGACGGTCTCGGCTTCCATGTCGCGGGGCCGGCCGGCTACGGCGCCGACTCGATCAAGGCGTTCGGCGGCGGCGGCGCGCTGACCACCATCACCGCGCTGGTCGTGGTCGCGATCCTGCTGATCACCTACCGCAGCCCGCTGCTGCCGATGCTGCCGCTGATCACCGTCGGTGTGGCGCTGATGGCGGCGGAGGCGCTGATCTATCTGCTGGCCGACAACGCCGGTCTCGTCGTCAACAAGCAGACGAGCTTCATCCTGGTCGTGCTGATCTTCGGCGCGGCCACCGACTACGCGCTGCTGCTGATCTCCCGCTACCGAGAGGAGCTGGCGCGGCACGAGGACCGGCACGAGGCGATGGCGGAGGCCCTGTACCGCTCGGGGCCGGCGATCGTGGCCAGTGCGGCGACCGTCGCGGTCAGCCTGATGCTGCTGATGCTCGCCGTCCTCAACTCCACCAAGGGCATGGGCCCGGCCTGCGCGATCGGCGTCCTGGTCGGCCTGCTGGCCATGACGACCCTGATGCCGGCGCTGCTGGTGGCCTGCGGCCGGTGGATCTTCTGGCCGTCCAAGCCCGTGTACGGCGCCGAGGCGGAGCAGAGGGAGAGCGTCTGGAGCCGGGTCGGCGCCGCCATCTCGGGCCGGCCGCGGCTGGTGTGGGTGGGCACCGTGCTGGTGCTCGGCGCGATGGCGCTCGGCACGCTCGGGCTCGACGCGTCGGGCCTGTCCAACAAGGACCAGTTCACCGACAAGCCGCAGATGGCGGTCGGTGAGGAGATCCGTGCCGAGCACTTCCCGGCCGGCTCCGGCGACCCCGTCTACGTCGTGACCAAGGCCGCTGCGGCCGGCGAGGTCAAGTCGGCGCTGGCCGGGGTGGACGGGATCGGCGGCGTCGCGGACCCGGTGGTCAAGGGCGACGAGGCGGTGCTGCTCGCGCAGTTGGAGCACGAGCCGAGCAGCGAGGCGGCGATGAGCACCGTCGACCGGGCCCGGACCGCGGTCCACCGGATCGAGGGAGCGGACGCGCAGGTCGGCGGCAGCACCGCGATCATGGTCGACACGGAGAACGCGGCGGCCCGGGACTCCAAGGTGATCATCCCGATCGTGCTGCTGGTCGTCCTGCTCATCCTGGGCGTGCTGCTGCGCGCGGTGGTCGCGCCGCTGCTGCTGATGGCGACGGTGCTGCTGTCGTTCGGGGCGGCCCTCGGCGTGAGCAGCCTGGTGTTCGAGCACGTCTTCGGGCTCGCAGGGGCCGACGCGTCGTTCCCGCTGCTGGCGTTCGTGTTCCTGGTCGCGCTGGGCATCGACTACAACATCTTCCTGGTGACCCGGGTCCGCGAGGACACGCTGCTGCACGGCACCCGGCGCGCCGCGCTGACCGGCCTGTCGTCCACCGGCGGGGTGATCACCTCGGCGGGTGTGGTGCTGGCCGGCACGTTCGCGGCGATGGCCTCGCTGCCGCTGGTCTTCGCGGTGGAGCTGGGCTTCGCGGTGGCGTTCGGTGTGCTGCTCGACACCATCGTGGTGCGCTCGGTGCTGGTCACCGCGCTCACCCTGGACGTGGGCCGCTGGATGTGGTGGCCCAGCAAGCTGTTCCGGCACCGCGACGACGACGCGGCGCCGGCGGGCGAGCCCGATCAGGTGCCCGCGTACAGCGTCAGGTGAACCACCCCCGCGCACGGGCCCGGCGCCGCCCGGCCCGTGCGCGGGAGGGCCGGCCCGGGAACCGCGGGGAGCGGACCGGGCCGCTCGCATGGACTTGGCAGTGGGCGACCGCATGCACCGTCCGGGGCATGCGCGGACACACACGTAACGGGGCTGACACGATGAGTGCAGAGACGTTGGACAGGGGAATCCGCCGCGGCACCGTGACCGCCGTCCCGGTGGCCGTCGGACAGCGCGGCGGCGTCGGCGGGGCGGACGGCACGGGAGCACAGCGCATAGCGGAACTCGAGCGCGAGGTCCGCGAGTTGAAGCGGGCCAACGAGACACTCAAGCAGTACGTCAGCAAGGCGCTGGACCTCGACACGGCGCCCCCGCGACGCCCCGACGTCCGTGTCCCGGACACCACCGGACACGGCGGCCCGGAGGCGTCCGGCCCCCCGCGCCGTGCCGCGCCGGGCACGGGGGTGGAGTTCCGCGTCCTCGGCCCGGTGGAGGCGGCCGTCGGCGGCCGGTGGGTGGACCTCGGGGCGCCCAAGCAGCGTGCGGCGCTCGTGCTGCTGGTCAGCCAGGTGGGCCAGCCGGTCTCGGTCGACGCCCTGGTGGAGGCGCTGTGGGACGGCCGGCCGCCGCAGTCGGCGATCACCTCGCTGCACGCCTACATCGCCAACCTGCGCCGCGCCCTGGAGCCGCACCGGGCGCCGCGCACCCCGTCGACGGTGCTGTGCACCCGCGGGCGGGGCTATCTGCTGAACAGCCGGGCCGTCGAGGTCGACGCGCACCGCTTCTGGGAGAACGCCACCGCCGGCTGGCAGGCGCTGGACCGGGGGGATCCGCAGCGGGCGCTGTACGCGTTCGAGGCGGGCCTGGCCCTGTGGCGCGGGGAGGCGTACGCCGAGGTGGCCGCGGCCCCGCATGTCGCGCCCGAGGCCGTACGCCTGGAGGAGCTGCGGCTGTCGGTGGTCGAGGGCCGCTGCGCCACCCTGATCGCGGTGGGCAACCACGAGATGGCGGTGCCCGAACTGGTGGCCTTCACCCAGGCCCATCCGCTGCGCGAGTACGGCTGCGAACTGCTGAGCCTCGCGCTGTACCGGGCGGGCCGGCAGGCGGACGCGCTGTCGGTGCTGCGGGCCCACCAGCAGCGGATGGTGGAGGACCTGGGTATCTCGCCGAGCCCCGCCCTCCAGCATCTCGAACTGGAGATACTGCGCCAGGCACCGGAGTTGGAGCGTTCGTAGCACTCGTCATGTGTCGCCGGCGAAGCCCCCGGCGCGGCGGTCCCCGCACGGGCCGGCGCGCCGGGGGCTTCGCCGTCCGTCCGCCGCTGCCGTGACGGGGCCGGCCCCGGCCGAGTGGGGTGGCCGGGACCGGGGCGGGCGGGTCAGCGGGCGAGGACGAGGGTGGTCGGCGACGGCGTGTCCAGGAAGCGGATGTCCTCGAACCCGGCGGCGGTGAGCCACGCGTGGTAGTCGCGGCGCCGCCAGGTGGAGCCCTGCCGGCTCTTGAGGAGCATCTCCCCGGCGAAGGTCAGGGCGAACGGCGGGCCGCTGCGGTCGTCGTCGGTGATGTAGTCGGAGACGACGAGCGTGCCGCCGGGCCGCAGCGCCCTGCGGATCCGGGCGAAGACCGCCTGGTTGGCCTCTGGCCCTTCCTGGTGGGCGATGTTGGAGTACATGACGACGTCGTGCTCCGCGTCGCCGAAGTCGACGGTGTGGAAGTCGCCGTCGACGTGGTCGACCCGGTCGCCCACGCCCTGGTCGGCCAGCAGCCGCCGGGCGATGGCGTTGATCGGCGCCCAGTCGACCTGGGTGGCGCGGGCGTCGGGGTTGAGTCCGAGCCAGACGGCGGAGCACACGCCCGAGCCGCCGCCGATGTCGAGGATGGAGACCTTCCCGGCGCCGGCCAGGCCGAGCGCGTCGGCGGCGATGTGCGCGACGGGCACGGACTGGGCGGCGATGGCCTGGACGAGGTTCTCCCAGTGCGGGTTGTCGGCGACCTCCACCACGGCGTCCGTCACCGGCCCGCCGGCGCGGACGACGTCGGGCAGGGCGGCCAGCGAGCCCAGGTGGCCCATCTTGAGGCGGGCGAACCCGGCGAGCGAGACGGGCCGGCCCGCCACCAGGAAGGCGGCCGCCTCCGGGGAGTTGCGGTAGCGGCCCCCCGCCACCTCGACGAGGTCGAGGGCGACCAGACCGTCCAGGAGCGCCTGCGCGCCGCGCACGGCCATGCCGGCCCGCTCGGCGAGCTCCGCCGGTGTGCCGGCGCCGTTCTCCAGGTGCGTGAACAGGTCGTAGGTCGCCGCCGTGCCCAGGATGCCGGTGGCCCAGTAGCCGTTGATCATCCGCAGGATCCGGTCGGACGTGGGCCCGGTCTGTGTGGCCCCGGTGCCGTCGGTGTCTTCGGTCGCCTCGGTTGCGACGGTGCTGTCGATGCCGGTGGTGCTCATCAGATACTCCCTGCGTACGGGCGCGGCGCGGCCACGGCGGCCGGGTGCTCCAGGTGGTGTCGGACGGTGCCGTCGACCCAGGTGCCCAGGGCCATCTCGGCGGTGATGCCGGGGCCGAACCCGGCGATGACGCCGGTGGCGTCGGCGGGCAGCGGCCCCTCCTCGAACCGTCTGCGCAGCGCGTCCAGCACCACGGCGCTGGCGATGTTCCCGTACTCGGTCAGCGTCCCCCAGCTGTGCCGGAAGACCGTGCGGTCGACGCCGAGGTACTTGGCGAGGTCGTCCAGGATCCGGGGGCCGCCGGCGTGGATGACGTAGAAGTCGAGGTCCGCGGCGTCCCAGCCGTGGGTCGCGGCGAGGTCGCGCAGCACCGGGGCGAGCGGCTCCATGGTGCCGGGCACCCGGCGGTCGAGCTGGAAGTGGAAGCCGGTGTCGCGGACGGCGTAGGAGATCCAGTCCTCGGTGTTCGGGATGAGGTACGAGGCGTTGCGCCGCAGTTGGACGCCGGTCACGCCGGGGCCGCCGCGGCCGCGCACCACGGCCGCCGCGACGGCGTCGCCGAACAGTCCGTCGGACAGCAGCGAGCCGATGTCGTCGGCGTCGGGCTGGTAGCACAGGGAGCACAGCTCGCAGGAGACGATCAGTACGTTGGTGTCGGGGTGGGCCGCGCAGAAGTCGTGGGCGCGGTTGATGGCCGCCCCGCCCGCGGCGCAGCCCAGTTGGGCGATGGGCAGCTGCCGGGTGTCGTAGCGGAACCCCATGGTGTTGATCAGCCATGCGGTGAGCGAGGGCATCATGAATCCGGTGCAGGACACGTAGATGATCGCGTCGATGTCCTCGGCCCGCAGCATGGCGTTCGCCAGGGCCTCTTCGACGGCCTCGGGGCAGCGCTTCTTGGATTCCGTCTCGTAGATGCGGTTGCGTTCTTCGAAGCCCGGGTGGTCCAGGGTCTTCTCTATCGGCTGCACGAGGTGCCTTTTCTGCACGCCGGTGTTCTCTATCAGCCTCAGCGCGAGCGGGAGCTGCGGCTTTCCCGCGTGGGCTTTCCTGGCGAAATCCAGGGTCTGCTCCATGGTGATGACGTATTCCGGTACGCGTACCGCGGGCTTGCAAAGGATGGCCATTTCGGCGTCTGCCTCTCGGAAAGTCGGGACGTTTCTCTGTCCGGAGTCTGTTTCTTCTGTCATCGGGGGCCGAGTTCCGCGTCGACCAGCGGGCCGGCGGCGCCGGTGTACTGCTCGGGGTCCAGCAGCGCCGAGATCCGCTCGGCCGTCAGGTGGGCCGTCACCTCGGGGAGTCCGGCCAGGAGGTCGGCGAGCGTGCGGCCGGTGCGGTCGGCGTCGGCGGAGGCGCGGGTCAGCAGGTCCCGGGCGCGGGCCTTGCCGAGCGTCGGGGCCAGCGCGGCACAGATCCGCTCGGACACGATCCGGCTGCCGGTCAGGTCCAGGTTCGCCCGCATCCGCCCGGGCCGGACGTCCAGCCCCTCGGCCAGCTCCACGGCCGTGTGCGCGGCGCCGCCGGCCAGCCGCAGGCACTCGCGCAGCAGCTGCCACTCGGCGTGCCACACCCCGGCCGACCGCTCGTCCTCGCAGACCAGACACTGCGTCAGGCCGGCCGCGAGCACCGGCACCTGGAGCGCCGCGCTGCGCAGCAGGGTGGTCAGGACGGGGTTGCGTTTGTGGGGCATCGCGGAGGACGCGCCGCGTCCCTCCACCGCGGGTTCGGCGACCTCGCCGACCTCGGTCCTGGCCAGCGACTGGACGTCCACGGCGATCTTGCCGAGGGCGCCGGTGGTGAGCGCCAGCACGGCGGCGAGGTCCGCGACCGGGGTGCGCAGCGCGTGCCACGGCAGCGGCGGGCGGGCGAGTCCGGTCTCGACGGCGAACGCGTCCAGCAGCCGGCCGGCGTGGTCGCCACGCCCGTGCGGGACCGTCTCCAGATAGCCCGCCAGGGTCCCGGCGGCCCCGCCGAGCGAGATCGGCAGGCCGCCGTCGAGGAGGGCGGCCACCCGGTCCCGGGCGTCCAGCAGGAGGCGGCGCCAGCCGGTCGCCTTCAGGCCGAAGGTGGTGGGCACGGCGTGCAGGGCGAGCGTACGGCCGGCCATGGCGGTGTCGCGGTGCCGGGCCGCGAGCACGGCCAGCGCCGCCGCGGCGCGTTCCAGGTCGGCGTGGACGAGGCGGAGCACCCGGGTGGCGACCAGCATGGCGCCGGTGTCGAAGATGTCCTGGCTGGTCGAGCCGTGGTGCACGTACGCGGCGGCGTCCGGTGACTCCTCGGCGACCGCCCGGGTGAGGGCGCGGACCAGGCCGACCACCGGGTTGGCGGTCTCCCGCGCGGCCAGGGCGAGGGCGCGGAGGTCTAGCCGTTCCGCGCGGGCGGCGCGGGTGATGGCCGCCGCCGCCTCGGGGGGCACGGTGCCGACCACGGCCTGCGCGCGGGCCAGGGCGGCCTCGGCGTCGAGCATGGCCTGGAGCCAGGCCGTGTCGGAGGTGGCCGCCTCGGCGGGCGTACCGGCTCGGACCGGGGACAGCAGCCCGCAGTCCGGCCCGGGGTCCCGGTCGGACGTGGTCGTGGTGCCGGTCATGGGGTCACCTCCGGGACCTCGGCGGGCTGTGCCGCGGCCCGTGCCGGCTCCAGGGCGAGTACGGCGCGGGCTACGGCGTCCGTGTCGCCGAGGGTCGCGGAGTCGCTGCCGGGACGGATCCCGGCGGCGGTCACCCAGTGCACGCCCTCGGTGGGCACGCCTAGCGCGAACCGGCGCGGATGGGCCCGCCCCGCCGCGTCGACGACCCGTCCCGGCCGCTCGGTGACGGCCAGCCCCGGCGTCCGGAAACCGGTGCCGCGCGCGCCGCCGATCCGGAACGGCGCGGCCTCTCCGCTCTCCAGCAGCCCGCGCAGCAGCGGGTCCGCGGTGCGGTCGAGATCCGGCTCGGGCAGCCGCGCCTCGATGAGCACGGTCGCCCGCACCGGCGGCCCCGGGACCACGTCGGACACGACGGTGAACGCCGCCCGGGGGGAGCCGGGTTGACCGGAGGGGGAGTCGTCGGAGCCCGGGGCGGTCACCCGTACTCCGGGGCCCAGGATCTCCACCACGCCGGCCTCTATCAGTGCGATCAGTTCCTCCGTGCGGGAGACCGGTGGGCCGATGGACAGGAAGGCGTTCAGCGGGGTGTACCAGCCCTGGAGGTCGTCGCGGTACGAGTCGCCGTCCAGTCGGCCGTGGTCGACCGCGGACCGTATCTCGTTGCGCAGGTCGCGCAGTACGTCCAGCGCGGCCTTCAGCGGGCCCCGTACGTTGCCCGCCCTCGCCTCGCGCACGTCGCCGGCCAGGTGGTCCAGGAGCCAGGCCCGGTGGGCGGCCCGGTCGGGCAGGTCCCGGCCGTGCCAGGGGCGTGCCAGCCGGTCCCAGTCCCAGCGCTCGTCCGGCGCGATCCCCGCCGCGTCGAGCAGCCGGGCCTCCGCGTCCCGGCCGGGCGCCGCCAGGAACTCCCGGACGAACGGCTCGCGTTCGTGCCGCCGGCCGCGCGCGGACAGCAGCGCGCCGTAGTAGACGCTCTCCACCTCCTTGGCGATCAGCGGCCACAGGTCGGTGCGGAAGTCCAGCCGCTCGCCGGCCCCGGCGCGCAGCCGGTCGACGGCGCGCAGGGTCAGCAGCCGCGGCTCGTGGCGGCCGTGGGGGCCCTTCTGGTTCTCGCCGCGCGCGTGGTACGGCACGCCGCGCCGGGAGCCCGCGACGATGCGGGGCTCGCGGCCCGAGGGCCGGTAGCGCGTACGGCCGTCGCCGTCGCGGACGAAGGTGCCGCCGCGGTCCTCGGTGAGCAGGGCGACCACGTCGAAGAAGTTCAGCCCGAGGCCGCGGACGAAGACCGTCTCACCGGGCGCGACGCCGGAGAGGTCCAGGTCGGCCGGGTTGGCGGGGGCGAAGTAGGCCAGGCCGTGCCGCTCGGCGGCCGCCGCCAGGGCCCGCTGGCCGGGCGTGGGGCGGGCCGGGACGTGTCCCTGGCCGAGGACCACGGCGTCCAGGCCGGTCAGCCGGGTGCCGTCGGCCAGCAGCAGGGACTGCGGGCCGCCCGGCCGGGCCTCCTCGTGGAGCGCCACCGCGGCGGTGCGGTGCTCGACGACGGTGACGTGCGCGGGCGCCGCCTCCCGCACCGAACGGTAGGCGTCCTCCAGATACGCACCGTAGAAGGCGCGGGTGGGGTAGTCGTCCGGGCCCAGCCGGCCCGCCTCGGCCGGCACCCAGGACGGGAAGCGGGCGCGCACGCGCGGGTCGGCCGACCGCAGGGCGAGGTCCGCGGCCCACGCGTACAGGCTCGGGCCCTCCTCCACCGGGCCGTCCATCCGCACCGTGTGGTCGGTGAACACGGTGACCTGCGAGGCGACGGTGTTCATCAGCAGCCGCCGCGACTGACCGGTGCGCCACACCTTTCCCGGACCCGGCGCGCACGGCTCCACGACGTGCACCGTGACCGCCCGGTGCGCGGGGGACTTGCGCTCGTTGGCGCACAGCCGCTCCAGGACCGACAGACCGCGCGGCCCCGCTCCGACAAGACAGACGACAAGCACGGACTCTCCTCGATGTGAACACGGGGACGGGCGGGCGGCGTCCCGGTCAGCTGGGGCGCAGGTTGTTCTTCAGCTCGGCCCGCAGCACGTCCACGACGCGTTCGACCTGCTCCGGGCGGAGTTCGGCGTGCATGGGGACGGCCAGGTTGCGCTGGAAGAGGTCCGCCGAGACCGGGCAGCGCTGCGCGGCGTCGTACACCGGCTGGAGATGGCTGGCCCAGGTGCCGTGGCCGCAGCCGATGCCCTGGGCGCGCAGCGCGGCGGCGAGCCCGGAGCGGTCGACGCGCGGGTCGAGGGTCACGAGGTAGGACTGCCAGGCGTGGGTGCGGTCCGCGGGCACGTGCGGCACCGTGAGCAGTTCCTCGTCGGCGAGGAGTTCCGTGTACGAGGCCGCGACGCGGTCGCGGCGTTCCAGGAGTTCGTCGACGCGGGCCAGCTGCACCTGGAGGATGGCGGCGGCGATGTCGGAGAGCTTGTAGTTGTAGCCGATGTCGGTGAAGGAGGGGATCGGCAGGCCGACCACCTGTGCCTGGTCGTAGATGCTGCCGATGCCGAACGACGAGCGCAGCCGGGCGTCCGCGCCGATGACCGGGTCGGCGGCGAGCAGTGCGCCGCCCTCGCCGCTGCTGGCGCCCTTGCGGCCGTGGAAGGACAGGCAGGCCACCGGCGCCAGCGCGCCGGCCGGCCGTCCCTGGTAGGTGGCGCCGACCGCGCAGGCGGCGTCCTCGACGACGAACAGGCCGTGGCGGTCGGCGACGGCCATCAGTTCGGTGTAGTCGGCGGGCAGTCCGACGGTGTCCACCGCGATCACGCCCACGGTGCGCGGGCCGATCAGGTCCGCCACCGCCTGCGGGTCGACGGTGCCGGTGTCGGGCCGCACGTCGGCGAAGACGGGGGTCGCGCCGACGTAGCGCACGGCGTGGGCCGGGGCGGGGAAGGTGTAGTCGGCGACGATCACCTCGTCGCCGGGCTCGACGCCGAGCGCGAGCATGGCGAGGTGGAGCGCCGCACCGCAGTTGCTCAGCGTGACCGCGTCACCGACGCCGTAGCGCTCCTTGAGCTGAGCTTCGAGCGCCTTGCCTCTCGGGCCCTGGCCGGCCGGCCAGCCCGAGGCGAACACCTCGGCTACGGCGGCGAGTTCCTGGTCGCCGAGGCTCGCGTGCACGAGCGGAATGCTGTCCGTGGTCGTCACGGTCATCGGAGGTCGCCCCTCAGCTCTGGGTCTCTTGTCGGGTCGTCACTGGTCATGCCGCGGTCCGCCCGGCCGGGGCCGGGGCGGGCGGGGTGAAGCGGAGCGGGGTGATCTGCTGGACGTCGTAGCGCTTGCGCATCCGCTCCACGGCCTCGGAGTCCACCGTCCGGCCGGCGGCGAAGATCTCGACGATCTCCTCGAAGTAGCGCTCGTGGTCCGGTGAGGGCGAGCTCTGGAAGAGCATGCGGGCCGGGGTGTCCGTGGGGTGGCGATCGGCGCGCTGGTGCCGGTGGCGACCGGCAAGGTGCTCGGCGAGTTCGTGCCGAAGGCGCAGACCGGGCTGATCGTGCAGGTGTGTCTCGCGGTGATGCTGAGCAGTGTCGTCGCGGCGGCGTTCACGCTGTTGCAGAATCTGACGATCCTGCGGCTGGAGGGCCGTATCGAGGCGAGCCTCCAGCCGGCCGTGTGGGACCGGCTGCTGCGGCTGCCGACCCGGTTCTTCACCGAGCGCTCCACGGGTGAGCTGGCGAGCGCGGCCATGGGCATCAGCGCGATCCGCAGGCTGCTGGCCGGGGTCGGGCCGACGGTGGCCCAGTCGGTGACCGTCGGCGCGATGAACCTGGGGCTGCTGCTCTGGTACAGCGTGCCGATGGCGCTCGCGGCGATCGGCATGCTGGTGGTCGTCGCCGCTGTGTTCCTGGGGCTCGGGCTGTGGCAGGTGCGCTGGCAACGGCGGCTGGTGCGGCTCACCAACAAGCTGAACAACCAGGCCTTCCAGACCCTGCGCGGACTGCCCAAGCTGCGCGTGGCGGCGGCCGAGAACTACGCCTACGCGGCCTGGGCGGCGCAGTTCGCGCGCAGCCGCGAGCTCCAGCAGCGGGCCGGACGCGTCAAGAACCTCAACGCGGTGCTCGGCGCGGTGTACCTGCCGCTGTGCACGCTGCTGATGTTCATGCTGCTGGCCGGCCCGGCCCGCGGTTCGATGTCGGCGGCGGCGTTCCTCACCTTCAACACCTCGGTGACGATGCTGCTGACGTCGGTCACCCAGCTGACCGGTGCCTTCGTGTCGGCGGTGGCGGCGCTGCCGCTGTTCGAGGAGATCAAGCCGGTGCTGGAGGCGGCGCCCGAGGTGCGCGCCGCGAGCACCCGGCCGGGCCCGCTGTCCGGGGCGATCGAGGCGCGGCGGCTGGCGTTCCGGTACACCGACGACGGTCCGCTGGTCCTCGACGACGTGTCGTTCGCGGTGCGGCCGGGCGAGTTCGTGGCGGTCGTCGGCCCCAGCGGCTGCGGCAAGTCGACCCTGCTGAGGCTGCTCATCGGCTTCGACCGTCCGCTGTCGGGCAGCGTCCTGTACGACGGTCAGGACCTGGCCGCACTCGACCCGTCCGCCGTACGCCGCCAGTGCGGGGTGGTGCTCCAGCACGCGCAGCCGTTCACCGGTTCGATCCTGGACGTCATCTGCGGCACCGAGCCGTACACGCCGGAGGAGGCGATGGCGGCGGCCGAGATGGCGGGGCTGGCCGAGGACATCAAGCGGATGCCGATGGGCCTGCACACCATCGTGTCGGGCAGCGGGGCGGTCTCCGGGGGCCAGCGGCAGCGGCTGATGATCGCGCAGGCGCTGATCCGCCGGCCGCGCGTCCTCTTCTTCGACGAGGCGACCAGCGCCCTGGACAACGAGACGCAGCGCACGGTGATCGAGTCGACCAAGGCGCTCAACGCCACCCGGATCGTGATCGCGCACCGGCTGACCACGGTGCTGGACGCCGACCGTGTGATCGTGATGGAGGACGGCAAGGTCGCCCAGCAGGGCCCGCCGGCCGAGCTGCTGGCGGACACGGGCGGCCGGCTGCACGAGCTGGTGCGGCGGCAGCTGGCCTGAGACGCGGGCCGGCCGTCCGCCGCGCGCCGTTGGACCGGCGCATAAGTGGGTACCAGCGCCTGCATGCGAATCAGTGTGGTGGATGTCGGGTCGAACACGGTCCGGCTCGTGGTGGCGGACGCGGAGGACGGTGTTCCGCTGCCGGTCCACACGGCGAAGTGGCGCCTGCGGCTGTCGGAGCAGGTCCCGCCCGGTGCCCCGGTGCCCGAGGAGTGCGTGGAGCGGCTGATCACGGCGGTCGCCGAGGCGAGCCGGACCGCCGCCCGGTGGGGCGCGGCCGGGCCGCTGGCCTTCGCGACCGCCGTGGTGCGTGCCGCGCCGAACCGCGAGGAGGTGCTGCGCGCCGTCCGGGCCCGCACCGGCGTCGGTCTGTGCACGCTGCCCGGCGAGGTGGAGGCCGAGCTGACGTTCCTCGGGGCCCGGCGCTGGATGGGCTGGCGGTCGGGACCGCTCGCCCTGCTGGACATCGGCGGCGGCTCCCTGGAGGTCGCCTTCGGCCGTGGCCGGCTGCCCGACTTCGTGGCCTCGCTGCCGCTGGGCGCCGGGCGCCTGACCCACGAGTTCCTCGCGGGCGGCCACGACGCGCCGCACCCGGAGCAGCTGCGGGCGCTGCGCCGCAGGGTCCGCCACCAGCTGCGGGACGTCGCGGCGCGGATCCGCTGGGAGGGGCCGCGCACGGCGGTGGCGACCTCGCGCACGTTCCAGCAGCTCGGCCGGCTGTGCGGGGCCCTGCCCGGCCGCCACGGGCCCTTCGTGGAACGGGGCATGAGCTGCGCGGACCTCAAGCGGGCGGCCGGCCGGCTGTCCGTGCTGTCCGCCGCCGAGCGGGCCCGGCTGCCCGGCATCTCCGCGCCGCGCTCCGCGCAGAGCCTGGCGGGCGCGGTGGTCGGGCACACCGCGATGAAGCTGACCGGCCTCGAGTCGGTGACGCTCTGCCCGTGGGCGATCCGCGAGGGCGTCCTGCTGCGCCACATCGAGGACGGGCCGTCCTGGTGGGCGGAGATCGTCCGCCGCAACGACGAGCCCGCCGTCCCCGACCCGGTGCCGCTGCGCATCGCGTCCGCGGCGAACTGACCCGGCACGGTCCCGGCAGGGACCGGCGACGAGACCGCACCCAACAAAAAGACCGCACCGAACGAGAAGAGGAGCCCCACGTGTCCCACGACGGCGACCGCGGCCACCAGAAGCCCGAGACGGCCATCGAGGAGGTCATGCGCGAGATCGAGGAGGCCGAGACCCGGGACCCGGAGTCCGCGGAGGAGCGACGGCACCGGGGCGAGGCGGGTGACGCCACCTCGCCGAACACCGAGGCGCAGGAGGAGTCCGGCAAGGAGTGATCCGGCGTCGCGGGGCCCGCGCGCCGCGGATGCGACGGCGCCCGACGGGTACCCGCGACGCATGGAGATCGTCCGCGAAGAACCACAGCTGCCGACGGCCCGGGGACCGCTCTCCGCGGCCGTCGGCGCGTATCTGCTCGGCACCGGCCCGCTGCCCGGCCCCGAGGAGGCCGCCGCCGCGTCACCGTACGGCGACGACCTCCAGCTGGCCCTTTACCAGTGCTACGAGCTGCACTACCGCGGTTTCGCCGGCGTGTCCCCCGCCCTGGAGTGGGACCCCGGCCTGCTGCGCACCCGTGCGGCGCTGGAGGACCGCTTCCTGTCCGCGCTGCGCGCCGACACGCCGGTCCACGACAGCGTGGCGGACGCGGTCGGGGCGCTGCTGGTCGAGCCCGTCGACGGCAAGGGCGTCAGCCACTTCCTGCGGGACGAGGGCGAGCTGTCGCATCTGCGGGAGTACGCGGCCCAGCGTTCCCTGTACCACCTCAAGGAGGCCGACCCGCACGCCTGGGTGCTGCCCCGGCTGTGGGGCCGCGCGAAGGCGGCGATGGCGGCGGTCGAGTTCGACGAGTACGGCGGCGGCCGTGCCGACCGGGTGCACGCCCGGCTGTTCGCCGACCTGATGGCGGACCTGGAGCTGGACACGACGTACGGGCGTCATCTGGACGCGGCCTCGGCCGAGTGCCTGGCCACGGTGAACATGATGTCCCTGTTCGGCCTGCACCGGGCGCTGCGCGGCGCTCTGGTCGGTCACTTCGCGGCCGTCGAGATCACCTCGTCGCCCGGCTCCCGGCGGCTCGCCGAGGCCATGCGCCGTACCGGTGCGGGGCCCGCCGCCGAGCACTTCTACGACGAGCACGTCGAGGCCGACGCGGTGCACGAGCAGATCGTCCGGCACGAGGTGATCGACGGCCTGCTGGAGCTGGAACCGCAGCTGGCGGCGGACGTCGTCTTCGGCATCGACGCCACGGGACACCTGGAGGACCGCTTCGCCGACCGGCTGCTCGCCGACTGGCGGGCCGGCCGTTCCTCCCTGCGCACTCCCCTGCCGGGCGCGTCACGGGAGCCTTCCGAAACCTCCCATATTTCGTGACTGCGGGGGTACGCGGGGTCCGTGAATTTCACGGTGCTACCGGGCGTCTACGCCCCTCAGGAGGACACCGCCCTGCTGGCCGGGGCCCTGTCCGACGAGTCGCTGCCACCGGGCGCGGCCGTGCTCGACGTGGGGACCGGCTCGGGCGCCCTGGCCCTGGCCGCGGCCCGGCGGGGCACGCGGGTCACGGCGGTGGACGTGTCGCGGCGGGCCGTGTGGGCCGCCCGGCTGAACGCGGCGCGGGCCGGCGTACGCGTCCGGGCTCTGCGCGGCAACCTCTTCACTCCGGTACGGGGTGAGTCGTTCGACCTCGTCCTCGCCAATCCGCCGTACGTTCCGGCGCCGGGCGGCGGCCACCGGCCGCGCGGTGCGGCCCGGGCCTGGGACGCGGGGCACGACGGCCGGCTGGTGCTGGACCGGATCTGCCGGGAGGTGCCCGCCCTGCTGCGACCCGGCGGGGTGCTGCTGCTCGTGCAGTCCGCGCTCAGCGACCCCGAGCGGACCGTCGGACATCTGCGGACCGCCGGTCTGAAGGCCGCGGTGATCAGGCGCCGGCGGATCGCGTTCGGGCCCGTGGTGCGCGGCCGGGAGCACTGGCTGCGGCAGCGGGGCCTGCTGTCCCTGGCCGACAACGAGGAAGAGCTGGTGGTCGTCCGTGCCGAACTCCCCATCTGACCGGCCACGCCGGATCACCGTGCAGCGCCGGGGGCCGATGCTCGTGGAGGGCCCCGTGGAGATCGAGCTGGAGGACGGGACGACGGTGTCCTCCGACCGCTTCCGGGTCGCCCTGTGCACGTGCCGCCGCAGCCGGCGCTACCCCTGGTGCGACACCAGCCACCGGGCCCGGTCGTCCGGGCCGGGCGACGGACCGCCCGCCGGGGGCTGAACCCCGGTCCTCGATACCGGGGAACGGCGGACGGCCCCACTCCGTCCGCCGTCCCCGGTGCGGGACCGTCCCGTCCACGCGGCGGCGCTCGCACTCCCCAGCGACGAGCTGCCGGTCACGTCGCGCGGGCCGCGCGGTCCCGGTCTCTCAGAACGCGAAGACGCTCGTACTGCCCGCGTTCTTCACGCACTCGTTGGCGAAGGCGCGCTCGTAGGAGACGCGCCGGCCCTGCCAGACCCCCTCGACGGTGACGACGACGGGGGCGTACTCCCGGGTGCACAGCACACCGGTGTCGCCCGCCAGGGCGTCGAGGTCGCCGCCCGCGCCGCGCAGTTCCGCGCAGGCCGAGACGGCGTCCGGGTGGGTGCCGGAGGCTCTCGGCGTACAGGTCAGGGTGACGGCGCGCAGTGGCGCGACGGTGGCAGCGCTCTCTCCGTGCCCCACGGTCAGCACGAGGGCCGAGGGGGCGTAGAGCGACGCGGGGGCGGTGGCCGGGGAGGCGAGGGAGGCTCCCGCGAGGGGCCCGCAGACGGCGGTGGCCGTCAGGCCCAGAGTCGCTGCCCAGCGCGCGGTGTTCCGCATTGTGTGCATCCTTCCGCTCGGTTCGAGGGTGGTGCCGTCCCGGCCCGGTCGGTGCCGGGACGGCGAGCGCGAGTCTGCCGAGTCCGCCGCCGCAACACACATCGACCCCGTGGATTTCAGTAACCTTGCGTATTGAATCAGTGGCGGGAAGTCACGGAATTAGAACGTTCCAAGTCCGGAACGGGGCGGTTCTTGATCATGAGATCTGGCCGGATGGCGTGATCCACGCGTTCGCCAATAGGCCGGAAACACCCCCGGGGGCACCGCCTCGAAGGGGCGCGGGGAACTGCGCGATCAGCCACGACGCACCCGCGACCGCCGAAACACCACCCCACCCGGGCTCCCCCGCGCCCACCCGCACCCCCGCTCCCCCGCTTCCCCGCGACGTACCGGCGAGTATGGTGCTCGCGGCGCGCGAGCTCGACGACGAGAGGGCGGGACGTACGGATGGCGAAGCACTGGGCGGACTTCCAGTACGAGATCTACCTGAACGGCATGACGGGCGCGGTGCCGCGGCTGCCCACCGACCTGACCCGGCTGGAGGAGCTGACCGAGCGGCGCCTCGGCCCCGGCCCCGTCGGGTACGTCGCGGGGAGCGCGGGCGACGGCTCCACGGCCCGCGCCAACCGGCGGGCCCTTGAGCGGCGCCGCATAGTGCCGCGGATGCTGCGGGACGTGCACGAGCGCGACCTCTCGGTAGAGGTGCTGGGCCGCTCCCTGCCCGCCCCGCTGGCCCTGGCGCCGGTCGGCGTCCTGTCGATCATGCACCCGGACGCGGAGTCCGCCGCCGCCCGCGCCGCCGCCGCGCAGGGCGTGCCGTTCGTCCTGTCCTCGGCGTCCAGCACGCCGATGGAGCAGGTCGCCGAGGCGATGGGCGACGCGGAGCGCTGGTTCCAGCTGTACTGGCCGAAGGACCGCGAGGTGGCCCGCAGCTTCCTGGACCGGGCGAGGGCGGCCGGGTTCACGGCCCTGTTCGTCACGCTGGACACCCCGCTGCTCTCGTGGCGCCCGCGCGACCTGGACCAGGCGTACCTGCCGTTCCTGCACGGTGTGGGCACCGCGAATTACTTCTCTGACCCGGCGTTCCAGGCGGGTCTGGCGAAGCCGGTGCACGAGGATCCGAACGCGGCGGTGATGCACTTCGTCGGCATGTTCTCCGACCCGGGCAAGACGTGGCCGGACCTCGCGTTCCTGCGGGAGAACTGGGACGGCCCGATCGTCCTCAAGGGCGTCCTGCACCCGGACGACGCCCGGCTCGCCGCCGACGCCGGGATGGACGGCGTGGTGGTGTCCAACCACGGCGGGCGCCAGGTGGCCGGCTCGATCGCGGCGGCCGACGCGCTGCCGGGCGTGGTGGAGGCGGCCGGCGACCGGCTCACCGTGCTGTTCGACAGCGGCGTCCGCACCGGCGACGACGTCTTCAAGGCGCTCGCACTCGGCGCGCGGGCGGTGCTGCTGGGCCGCCCCTACGTCTACGGTCTCGGCCTGGACGGACAGGCGGGCGTCGAGCACGTGATCC
>NZ_WWHX01000105.1 GCF_009862125.1 Streptomyces sp. SID5910 | reverse complement strand
TGAAGACGGCCGCCAAGAAGGCCGCCGCGAAGAAGGCCGTACCGTCCGGACGCCCGCGGGGAGGTGGCCGCGGATGAGCCCCAGCGGAAAGGGGGGCGGCGGGTCGTCCCCCCTGAGCGACGTCAAGGACGCTCTCGGCGGCTACCTCTCCGCCGCCGGGCACAGCGTCGTGGGCAAGGCCGGTGAGCGCATCGGAGGCCTGACCGACCGCCTCACCGGCTCCGCGAACGGCGGCTCGAACGGCGACTCGGACGGCGGCGACGACTCGGACGGGGGCGGCTCCGGAAAGGGCGGAAAGGGAGGGGGCGGGTCCCGCGGCAGCGTCAAGGCGACGAACATCGTGGAGACCGTCGACATCGGCGTCCCCCTGCGCACCGTCTACGACCAGTGGACCCAGATCCAGGACTTCAGCTCCTTCACCAAGGGCGTGCGCAGCGTCAGCCCCTCCGACGAGGTCACCTCCGACTGGAACGTCAAGGTGGGTCCCTCCAGCCGCAGTTGGAAGGCGACCGTGCAGGAGCAGGTCCCCGACGAGCGGATCGTCTGGACCTCCGAGGGGGCCAAGGGCAGCACCCGCGGTGTGGTCAGCTTCCACGAGCTGGCGCCCCGGCTGACCCGCGTCGTCGTGGTCGTCGAGTACTACCCGGCGGGCTTCTTCGAGAAGACCGGCAACCTCTGGCGCGCCCAGGGGCGCCGGCTGCGGCTGGACCTGAAGCACTTCGCGCGGCACGTGACCCTCGTGGACGCCGAGGAGGTGGAGGGCTGGCGCGGTGAGATCCGCGACGGCGAGGTCGTCCGCAGCCACGAGGACGCG
>NZ_WWHX01001025.1 GCF_009862125.1 Streptomyces sp. SID5910 | reverse complement strand
TGTGCGCACCCGTCTCACCGTCACACACCACCCCTCATTAGTTCGCCTTTCAACTTCTTAGGTAGACTTCATTCATGGAGACCGAGACGGCCACCCGCTGGCTGACCGATACGGAGCAGTGTGCCTGGCGCACCCACCTGGAGGTCAACAGGCTGTTGACGCACCAGCTCGAGAGGGACCTGCAACCGTTCGGCCTGACAATGAACGACTACGAGATCCTGGTGAACCTCTCCGAGTCCGAGGACGACCGGATGCGGATGAGCGACCTCGCCTCCGCCACCCTCCAGTCCAAGAGCCGCCTCTCCCACCAGATCACCCGCATGGAGAACGCGAACCTGGTCCGGCGGGAGAACTGCGAGTCCGACCGCCGCGGGCTCTACGCCGTCCTCACCGAGCACGGCCTGGAGACGATGCGGAAGGTCGCGCCGCACCACGTGGCCTCCGTGCGCAGGCACTTCATCGACCTGCTGGCCCCGGAGGCCCTGACGGAGCTCGACAAGGCGCTCCGGCCCATCGCGGAGCACCTGCGCGGCCAGCGAGGACGTCCCTGACCCCGGACGACCCCCTCACCATTGCCTAGGCGACCGGCAGGCGGAGCTCGAACAGGGCGCCGCCTGCCGGTGCGTCGCGGACCGTGAGCGTCCCGCCGTGCCGCACGGCCACGTCACGGGCGATGGCGAGCCCGAGGCCGGCCCCGCCGTCGTCCCGGCTGCGGGCCGCGTCGAGCCGGACGAACCGTTCGAAGATCCGCTCCCGGTCGGCCGCCGGCACACCCTCCCCGTCGTCGGCCACCGCGACCACCGCCACGTCCCCGTCCCGGCGCACGGACACCTCCACCGCCGAGCGGGCGTGCCGCTGAGCGTTGTCGAGGAGATTGGCCAGCACCCGCTCCAGCTGCCCCCGCGACCCGGCGACGGTCACGGCGTCCCCGACCCGGGCGGCCACCCCGGCCCGGCCCTCCGCCTGCGCCCGCGCCAGCGCGGCGAGGTCAACGCGCGCCTCGGCGGGCCGCTCCCCCGCGTCCAGCCTGGCCAGCAGCAACAGGTCGGCGGCGAGCCGCTGGAGCCGTACGGTGTCCTCGACGGCGCCGTCCAGGTCGAGCAGCTCGGGATGGGCGGCGGCCACCTCCAGCTGGGTCCGCAGCGAGGCGATCGGGCTGCGCAGCTCGTGCGAGGCGTCGGCGACGAACCGGCGCTGCCGCTCCACCGAGCTCTCCAGCGCGGCCAGCGTCTCGTTGGTCGTGGAGGCGAGCCGGGCGACCTCGTCGTGGGTGCCCGGCACCGGGACGCGCCGGGCGAGGTCCTCGCTGGCGGTGATCGCGGCCATCTCGCGCCGGATGCCCTCCACCGGGCGCAGCGCGCGCCGGGTGACCAGCCAGGTCACCCACGCCACGACCGCGAGCAGCACCGGGAAACCGATCAGCATGACGGTCAGCGCGGTGTTCACGGCGCCGTGCTCGGCGGACAGCGGGGCACCGGCGTAGACGGTGAGCCGGCCCTGGTCCCGCGTCTCGACGGGCACGGCGGCGAACCGGTAGTCCTCCGTGTCGCCGTCGATGGTCGCCGACCCGTCGCTGACGGTGGTCCGCTCGCCGATCTCACCGGGTTTCAGGGACTCGCCGGAGTCGTCATCGTCGTCGTCCCGGTCGTCGTCGCCGCCGCGCTCCCCCGTGGCGGACGGCAGCGGCTTCACCGCGCCGACGCCGGTGCCGCTGATCCGCTCCAGGTCCTCGCTGGCGGCGACCAGCCCGCCGTCCTCGTCGACGACCTGCACCGGCCGGTCGTCCACGTCCAGCGACAGATCCCCGTACGGCGTCCCGACGGACAGCTCGGCGGCGACCTCCCGTGCGGAGCGCTCCGCCTGGGTGCCGGCCTCGCCGAGCAGGTTGGAACGCAGGGACAGCAGGACGGCGGTGCCCGCCGCGACGAGGGCGACCGCGACGACGAGGGTGGCGGCGAGGGTCGCGCGGGCCCGGACGGACCCGAGGAGCCGGCTCACCGCCCGGCCTCCAGCCGGTAGCCGGCGCCGCGCACGGTCCGGATGAGCCCGGCGCGCAGCTTGCGCCGCAGCGCGCTGACGTACACCTCGACGATGTTGGGGTCGCCGTCGTAGGCGAAGTCCCAGACGTGCTCCAGGATCTCCGCCTTGGACACCACCTGCCCGGCCCGCACCACCAGCTCCTCCAGGACGGCGAACTCCTTCGCGGTGAGGGCCACTTCGCTCTCGCCGAGGAACACCCGGCGGGCGGCGGTGTCGACCTTCAGGTCCCCGTGGACGTGCACGGGCGAGGCGCCGGCGCCCTGGGCCCGCCGCCGCAGCAGCGCCTTCACGCGGGCGACGAGGACGACGTACGAGAAGGGTTTGGTGAGGTAGTCGTCGGCGCCCGTGTCCAGGCCCTCCGCCTCGTCGTACTCGCCGTCCTTGGCGGTGAGCATGAGGATCGGCACGTCGTGCCCGGCGGCGCGCAGGGCGGCGCAGACCCGGTAGCCGTTGAGGCCGGGCAGCATGATGTCGAGGACGACGAGGTCGTACGTGCCCTCGGACGCCCGGTGCAGTCCCTCCCGGCCGTCGTGGACGACGTCCACGGCGTAGCCCTCGGCGGTCAGGCCCTTGGCGAGCGACACGGCGAGGCGCTTCTCGTCCTCCACGATCAACAGGCGCATGGCGCAAGGGTCCCAAAAGCAACCTGAAGATCCCTTCAGGCGGCTTCAGGCTGCCCTCAGCGTCGGCCGGTGACAGTGGGGTCGTCACAACGAAGCGACAGCGAACGAATCTCGGGAGGACACCCCATGAAGCGCAACATCGTGATCGCCGCCGTCACCGCCGCCGCACTGGTCGGAGGCGGCGCGGCGACGGCCCTGGCCACCACCGGGGACGACGGCGCGGCCCAGCGGGGCGACGACGACGCCCGGGTGACCTCGGTGAAGGTCTCGGCCGGCGACGCCATCGCCTCCGCGCTGAAGAAGGCGCCGGGCACCGCCGTCTCCGCCGAACTGGACGTCGCGGACGGCGACGACGCCGGTGAGCGCACGGCCTGGGAGGTCGACGTCCTCTCCGGCGACGGCACCTGGCACAGCGTGCGGATCGACCCGTCCTCGGGCAAGGTCCTCGGCTCCCAGACGGACGACGAGGACGACACCGCCGAGGTGCGGGCCGCGCTGAAGGGCACGTCCGTGGACGCCGCCGAGGCCGCGCGGGCCGCGTCCGGCCACGGCACGGTGACCTCCGTGGAGCTGGACGACGACGGCGACCACGGCGACGGAAAGCCCGCCTGGGAGGTCGAGACCCACGCCTCGGGCAAGGCCGAGCAGGACTGGCGGGTCGACGCGAAGAGCGGCAAGGTCACGGCCGATCGCCCGGACCACTCGGACTCGGATCACGCGGGCTCGGACGACTCGGACTCGGGCTCCGACGACTCGGACTCCGGTTCGGACGACTCCGCTTCGGACGACGACTGAGCAGCCCCCGGCCGCTCACCCGGCCGGCCGTGGCGGCCCGGCGGCACCAGCGCCACCGCCACGGCGACCGCGCCGGACACCGCGAAGCACACCGGCAGCGGCAGCCGTTCCACCAGCAGGCCCACCCCGGCCGCGCCGGCGGACATCCCGGCGTTCACCGCGCTGTTGACCCAGGCGCCCGCCCGGTTCCGGAAGCCGGGCGGCACGCTCTCGTCGGCGATCAGGTACGCCGTCGTCAGCGCCGGTGCCACGAACAGTCCCGCGCAGGCGACGGCCGCGACCAGGGCGCCGACGCCGGGGGCGAGACCGGCGGCGGCCAGGCACAGGCCGAGGCCGGCCGCGAAGAAGGGCAGCCGGGCACGGGCGGACGAGCCCCAGGTGACGGCGCCGTTGAGCAGGCCGCCGGCCGCGCTGCCCACCGACAGGGCCGCGAGCACCCAGGCGGCGGTGTCGGCCCCGAGGCCGCGCTGCCCGGCGAAGGCGACGACCAGCAGGTCCACGGCGCTGACCGCGACGCCGACGCCGGCGGTGACCAGGACGGGCTGGAGCAGGGCGCGGCCGTGCCCCGCTCCCGGACGGCCGGCGTCCTTCTCGGCGCCGTCCGCCGTCCGCAGTGCGCCCGCCGCCGGTGACGTGGCGAAGGCGAGGGTGCCCGCCGCCACCAGCAGCGCGCTGAGCACCACACCGGCGGCCGGCGGGGCGACGCCGACCACCACGCCGACCAGGAGCGGGCCCGAGACGAAGAGCAGTTCCTCGGCGACGCCGTCCAGGCTGTAGGCGCGCTGGAGCATCCGCCGGTCGGGCAGCATCCCGGCCCAGACGGCACGCATCGTGGAGCCGAGCGGGGGCGTGCAGAGCCCGGTGAGGGCGGCGGTCACCGCGAGGACGGACGCGGGCGTGCCCGGGCGTTCGCAGGCCGCCGCCAGCACGCACAGCAGGGCCGCGTACAGCAGGGCCATGGGGAGCAGGGCCCGGCGCGGGCCGTGCCGGTCGACCAGGCCCGCGCGGTAGGGGGACAGGAAGACGCTCGTCGCGCCGAACAGGGCCATGACCGTGCCGGCGACGGCGTAGGACCCGGTGGCCCGGGTCACGGAGAGCATCAGGGCGAGGCCGACCGTGCCGTACGACAGCCGCCCGACGAGGGCGGCCGCGAAGGTGCGGCGGGCATGGGGGACGCGGAGGACGGCGGCGTACGAGGGCCGCGAAGGAGGCGTGGACACGCGAAGGTTCCTCAGGAGGGAGGCGACAAGGGGACGCCGAAGCGCGCGACGGCCGGATGCGGCGGTCGCGTGCGGGGCGGGCCCTAGGCCAAGAGGAGGAACACGCGCGTCAAGCTAGCAGCGCGGTGCGCGGACCGGCCATCCCTTTTCCGGTCCGCGCAGGGCGGGAATCAGCCCTGCGTCAGCCCCGCCACCAGTTCGTCGGCGGCGCGGTACGGGTCCAGTTCGCCGGAGACGATGCGCTCCGCGAGGGCGCCGAGGCGGCGGTCGCCGTGCAGGTCGCCGATGCGTTCGCGCAGGGTGGTGACGGCGATCGTCTCGACCTCGCGGGCGGCGCGGGCCCGGCGGCGCTCGGCCAGCACGCCCCGCTCCTCCATCCAGGCGCGGTGCTTCTCCAGCGCCTCCACGACCTCGTCCACGCCCTCGGCGCGCGCGGCGACCGTCTTGACGATGGGCGGGCGCCAGTCGCCGGCGGCGCGGGCCTCGCCGAGACCCAGCATGTGGTTCAGCTCGCGGGCGGTGGCGTCCGCGCCGTCCCGGTCGGCCTTGTTGACGACGTAGACGTCACCGATCTCCAGGATCCCCGCCTTGGCGGCCTGGATGCCGTCGCCCATGCCCGGGGCGAGGAGGACGACGGAGGTGTCGGCCTGCGAGGCGATCTCCACCTCGGACTGGCCGACGCCGACGGTCTCGACCAGGACCACGTCGCAGCCGGCCGCGTCCAGCACGCGGATGGCCTGCGGCGCGGCCCAGGCGAGGCCGCCGAGGTGGCCGCGGGTCGCCATGGAGCGGATGTAGACGCCCGGGTCGGAGGCGTGGTCCGACATGCGCACCCGGTCGCCGAGCAGGGCGCCGCCGGAGAACGGCGAGGACGGGTCGACGGCGAGCACGCCGACCCGCCTGCCCTGCTTGCGGTACGCCGTCACCAGTGCCGAGGTCGACGTCGACTTGCCGACACCCGGCGAGCCGGTCAGACCGACCACGTACGCGCCCCCGGTCAGCGGCGCGAGGGCCGCCATGACCTCCCTGAGCTGCGGGGACGCCCCCTCCACCAGGGAGATCAGCCGCGCCACGGCCCGCGGCCGGCCTTCCCTGGCCTGGGCGACCAGCGAGGAGACGTCCTGCATCACAGCTCCGTTCCGAGTAGCACGCACATGACGAGTGGCACGCACATGAGGGGAAGAGGGGTCAGGCCTTGGGTACCCGGACGATCAGCGCGTCACCCTGGCCGCCGCCGCCGCACAGCGCCGCCGCGCCGACCCCGCCGCCGCGCCGCTTCAGCTCCAGCGCCAGGTGCAGGACGAGCCGGGCGCCGGACATGCCGATGGGGTGGCCCAGGGCGATGGCGCCGCCGTTGACGTTCACCTTTTCGGTGGACACGCCGAGGTCCTTCATGGACTGCACGGCGACGGCCGCGAACGCCTCGTTGATCTCGATCAGGTCGAGGTCGCCGGCCTCCAGGCCCTCCTTCTTCAGGGCGTGCTGGATGGCGTTGGACGGCTGCGACTGCAAAGAGTTGTCGGGGCCGGCCACATTGCCGTGGGCGCCGATCTCGGCGATCCACTCCAGGCCGAGCTCCTGCGCCTTGGCCTTGCTCATGACGACCACGGCCGCCGCGCCGTCGGAGATCTGCGAGGAGGAGCCGGCGGTGATCGTGCCGTCCTTCGAGAAGGCGGGGCGCAGCTTGCCGAGGGACTCGGCGGTGGTGTCGCCGCGGATGCCCTCGTCCTTGCTGAACAGCACCGGGTCGCCCTTGCGCTGCGGGATCTCGACCGGGGTGATCTCAGCCTCGAAGATGCCGTTCTTCTGGGCCGCGGCGGCGCGCTGGTGGGAGAGCGCGGCGATCTCGTCCTGCGGGCCGCGCTCGATGCCGAGGCGGGTGTTGTGCTTCTCCGTCGACTCGCCCATGGCGATGTTCTCGAAGGAGTCCGTCAGCCCGTCGTGCGCCATGGCATCGACCATCTGGACCGCGCCGTACTTGTAGCCCTCGCGGGACTTGGGCAGCAGGTGCGGGGCGTTGGTCATGGACTCCTGGCCGCCGGCCACGACCACGTCGAATTCGCCGGCGCGAATCAGCTGGTCGGCGAGCGCGATGGCGTCGAGGCCGGAGAGGCACACCTTGTTGATGGTGAGCGCCGGGACGCTCAGGGGGATGCCGGCCTTGACGGCGGCCTGGCGGGCCGGGATCTGGCCGGCGCCGGCCTGGAGCACCTGGCCCATGATCACGTACTGGACCTGGTCGCCGCCGATCCCCGCACGGTCGAGGGCGGCCTTGATCGCGAAGCCGCCGAGGTCGGCCCCGGAGAAGGACTTCAGCGAGCCGAGCAGCCGCCCCATCGGGGTGCGGGCACCCGCGACGATGACGGAGGTCGTGCCGTTCGTTGCAGAAGACATGAGCTGCGATCCCCTTTTCCGGCCCGCACAGGCCGAGGAGTGAACGAGGGTTTACTCGAATGTACTGAGCGGTATCCCGCCCGTCACCGTGCTGTCGGTGTGATCGCCCGCACGTTGCGCAACCACCTCCGGAGCGCTGCACTGATTCCATGCTGACGCGAATCGACCACATCGGAATCGCCTGCCACGACCTCGACGCGACCGTCGAGTTCTACCGTGCCACCTACGGCTTCGAGGTGTTCCACACCGAGGTCAACGAGGAACAGGGGGTGCGCGAGGCCATGCTCAAGATCAACGATACGTCGGACGGCGGTGCCTCGTACCTCCAGCTGCTGGAGCCGACCCGGGAGGACTCCGCGGTCGGCAAGTGGCTCGCCAAGAACGGCGAGGGCGTCCACCACATCGCCTTCGGTACGGCGGACGTCGACGCGGACGCCGCGGACATCCGCGACAAGGGCGTACGCGTTCTGTACGACGAGCCCCGGCGCGGTTCCATGGGGTCGCGGATCACCTTCCTGCACCCCAAGGACTGCCATGGCGTCCTGACAGAACTGGTCACTTCGGCGGCCGTTGAGTCACCTGAGCACTGACCCTCGTACATAGGGGCCGGTAGGGTTGGGTGCGGTCGCCGCTCAGTCCAGGGTGACCCGGTCCTGTCGTCGTCGGCGCCGGGACCGCCGGGGTCCGTGTTTCGGGGGGCGAGGGACGGGGCAGCAGCCCATGCTCCGCCGTTGATCTGACACCATTCCCCCGGGGGCCCCGTTCGGTGACGGACGGAGCCCGTTCTTAGGGATTTGCGACCAGGGGACGGATGGGACCGCGCAGTGCGGGGCTACGAGAGCCAGGAGCGAGAGCCGGCGGCTGACGTCGACCACCTCTCTCGGTTCGAGGCCGAGATGAAGCGGCTGAAGACCGAGCGGGAAAAGGCGATCCAGCACGCCGAGGACCTCGGCTACCAGGTCGAGGTGCTGCGCGCCAAGCTGCACGAGGCGCGGCGCACCATCATGTCCCGGCCCGCCTTCGACGGCGGCGACATCGGGTACCAGGCCGAGCAGTTGCTGCGCAACGCGCAGGTGCAGGCCGACCAGTTGCGCGCGGACGCCGAGCGGGAGCTCAGCCAGGCCCGTGCGCAGACCCAGCGCATCCTCCAGGAGCACGCCGAGCAGGCGGCCCGGCTCCAGGCCGAGCTGCACCAGGAGGCGGTGACCCGGCGCCAGCAGCTCGACCAGGAGCTGGCCGAGCGCCGGCAGACCGTCGAGTCGCACGTCAACGAGAACGTGGCGTGGGCCGAGCAGTTGCGCGCCCGCACCGAGCAGCAGGCCCGCCGGCTGCTCGACGAGTCCCGCGCCGAGGCCGAGCAGGCCCTCACCGCGGCCCGCGCGGAGGCCGAACGGCTGACGTCGGAGGCCCGGCAGCGGCTGCGCGACGACGCCGAGAGCGCCCGCACCGAGGCCGAGCAGCTTCTGCGCCGCGCCCGCGCGGACGCCGAGCGGCTGCTGAACGCCGCCTCCACGCAGGCGCAGGAGGCCACCGACCACGCCGAGCAGCTGCGCAGCTCCACGGCGAGCGAGTCGGAGTCGGCGCGCCGGCAGGCCCAGGAGCTCAGCCGGACCGCCGAGCAGCGCATGAGCGAGGCCGAGGAGGCGCTGCGCAAGGCGCAGACCGAGGCCGAGAAGCTGGTCACCGAGGCCAAGGAGTCCGCGGCCAAGGCCCTCGCGAGCGCCGAGTCGGCCAACGAGCAGCGCACCCGCACCGCCAAGGAGCAGGTCGCCCGGCTGGTCAGCGAGGCCACGAAGGACGCCGAGTCCACCAAGGCCGAGGCCGAGCAGCTGGTCGCGGACGCCCGCGCCGAGGCCGAGAAGATCGTCGCCGAGGCCGCCGAGAAGGCCCGTACGGTCACCGCCGAGGAGTCGGCCACCCAGCTGTCCAAGGCCGCGAAGACCGCCGAGGACGTGCTGAACAAGGCGTCCGAGGAGGCCAAGCGGACCACGAAGGCCGCCGTGGAGGAGGCCGAGCGGATCCGCACCGAGGCCGAGACGGAGGCCGACCGGCTGCGGGCCGAGGCGCACGACATCGCCGCGGAGCTCAAGGGCGCGGCGAAGG
The DNA here is from genome assembly GCF_009862125.1 of Streptomyces sp. SID5910. Classification (GTDB taxonomy): domain Bacteria; phylum Actinomycetota; class Actinomycetes; order Streptomycetales; family Streptomycetaceae; genus Streptomyces. The sequence continues at coordinate 6,297 of NZ_WWHX01001025.1, read as the reverse complement.
ACGACACCAAGGAGTACCGCGCCAAGACGGTCGAGCTCCAGGAGGAGGCGCGCCGGCTGCGCGGCGAGGCCGAGCAGCTGCGCGCCGACGCGGTCGCCGAGGGCGAGAAGATCCGCGCCGAGGCCCGCAAGGAGGCCGTGGCGCAGATCGAGGAGGCGGCGAAGACCGCCGAGGAGCTGCTCGCCAAGGCCAAGGCGGACGCCGACGAGCTGCGGCAGACGGCCACCGCGGACAGCGAGAAGGTCCGCACCGAGGCGATCGAGCGGGCGACGACCCTGCGCCGGCAGGCCGAGGAGACGCTGGAGCGCACCCGTGCCGAGGCCGAGCGGCACCGCACGGAGGCCGCCGAGCGTGTCGAGGAGCTCCAGGCGGAGGCCGAGCGCGCCGCCCGTGAGCTGCGCGAGGAGACCGAGCGTGCCGTCGAGGCCCGGCAGGCGGAGGCCGCCGAGGAGCTGACGCGGCTGCACGCCGAGGCGGAGGAGCGCCGGGGCGCCGCCGAGCAGGCGCTGACGGAGGCCCGCGAGGAGGGCGCGCGGATCCGCCGCGAGGCCGCCGAGGAGACCGAGCGACTGCGCACGGAAGCCGCGGAGCGCATCCGTACGCTCCAGCAGCAGGCCGAGACGGAGGCCGAGCGGCTGCGCACCGAGGCCGCCGCCGACGCGTCCGCGTCCCGCGCGGAGGGCGAGGCCGTCGCCGTACGGCTCAGGTCGGAGGCCGCGAGCGAGGCGGAGCGGCTGAAGTCGGAGGCGCAGGAGAGCGCGGACCGGGTGCGGGCGGAGGCGCAGACCGCCGCCGAGCGCATCGCGGCGGAGGCGTCCGAGACGCTGGCCGCCGCCCAGGAGGAGGCCGCCCGGCGCCGCCGCGAGGCCGAGGAGCTGCTGGGCTCCGCCCGGCAGGAGGCGGACCAGGAGCGCGAGCGGGCCCGCGAGCAGAGCGAGGAACTGCTCGCCTCCGCGCGCAACCGCGTCGAGGAGGCGCAGGCCGAGGCGACCCGGCTGGTCGAGGAGGCCGACCGGCGCGCGACCGAGATGGTGTCGGCCGCCGAGCAGCACGCGGCGCAGGTACGGGAGTCGGTCGCCGGGCTCCACGAGCAGGCCCAGGAGGAGATCACCGGGCTGCGCAGCGCCGCCGAGCACGCGGCGGAGCGCACCCGGCGCGAGGCCGAGGAGGAGGCGGACCGGGTCCGCGCCGACGCCTACGCGGAGCGGGAGCGGGCGAGCGAGGACGCCGGCCGGCTGCGCCGCGAGGCGCAGGAGGAGTCGGAGGCCGCCAAGGCGCTGGCCGAGCGGACGGTGTCCGAGGCGATCACCGAGGCCGACCGGATCCGCGCGGACGTGTCCGAGCACGCCCAGCGGGTGCGCACGGAGGCGTCGGACGCGATCGCCGAGGCCGAGCAGTCCGCGTCGCGCACCCGGGCCGACGCCCGTGAGGACGCCAACCGCATCCGGTCCGACGCGGCGACGCAGGCGGACACCCTGATCACCGAGGCGCGCTCCGAGGCGGAGCGGCTCACCACGGAGACGGCCGCCGAGACCGACCGGATCCGCACGGAGACGACCGCGGAGGCGGAGCGGGTCCGGACGGAGGCGGCGGCCGAGGCCGAGCTGCTGCGCACCGAGTCGGTCGCGGAGGCCGAGCGGCTGCGCACCGAGTCGGCCGCCGAGGCCGACCGGGTCCGGGCCGAGGCGAGCGCCCAGGCGGAGCGGCTGCTGTCGGAGGCCGGCGGCGAGGCGGAGCGGCTGCGGGCCGAGGCCGCCGAGGCGGTCGGTTCCGCGCAGCAGCACGCCGAGCGGATCCGCGCCGAGGCGGAGCGGCTCGGGGCCGAGGCGGCGGCGGAGGCCGAGCGGGTCACCACGGCCGCCCGCGAGGAGGCCGAGCGCACCCTGGACGAGGCCCGCAAGGACGCCAACAAGCGGCGCTCCGAGGCGGCCGAGCAGGTCGACACGCTCATCACGGAGACCACGGCCGAGGCCGACAAGCTGCTCACCGAGGCCCAGCAGCAGGCCCAGAAGACCACCGCGGACGCCGAGTCGCAGGCCGACACGATGGTCGGCGCGGCCCGTACGGAGGCCGACCGGATCGTCGCCGAGGCGACGGTCGAGGGCAACACCCGGGTGGAGAAGGCCCGTACGGACGCCGACGAGCTGCTGGTCGGTGCCCGCCGGGACGCCACGGCCATAAGGGAGCGGGCGGAGGAGCTGCGCGAGCGCCTCACCTCGGAGATCGAGGAGCTGCACGAGCGGGCCCGCCGCGAGGCCGCCGAGACGATGAAGTCGGCCGGCGACCGCTGCGACGCGCTCATCAAGGCCGCCGAGGAGCAGCTCGCCAAGGCGGAGGCGAAGGCCAAGGAGCTGGTGTCGGAGGCCAACTCCGAGGCCGGCAAGGTGCGCATCGCCGCCGTCAAGAAGGCCGAGGGGCTGCTGAAGGAGGCCGAGCAGAAGAAGGCCTCGCTGGTCCGGGAGGCCGAGGAGCTCAAGGCCGAGGCGGTCCGGGAGGCCCGGCGCACGGTCGAGGAGGGCAAGCGCGAGCTGGAGACGCTGGTGCGGCGCCGCGAGGACATCAACGCCGAGATCTCCCGCGTCCAGGACGTGCTGGAGGCGCTGGAGTCCTTCGAGGCCCCGGCGGGCGGCAAGGACAACGGGGTGAAGGCCGGTGCGACGGTCGGCGCCCCCCGTTCGGGTGGCAAGTCGTCAGACGGCTAGCGTGCAGGGTGGTTTGCGTGTCTCCTGGAAGGCTCTGACTCACCCTCCGTCTTGACCTTTGACCTGAACTTTGGCAAGCCGTCCGTGGGTTAGCCACTCAAAAGAGGTGTCATTCTCCAGATCAAACACGCATCCGCTCGATGACACACCGCATTGGCGCCTAGGATTCCCTCTATCACCTCACCCGGTCTCTTTCGACAGGAACCCCATGAGCGACACTTCCCCCTACGGCTTCGAGCACGTGCGGCGTGGGTACGACCGCGCTCAGGTGGACGAATACATCTCCAAGATCATTTCTGATCGCGACAGCGCTTTCTCCCGCATCACCGCTCTGGAAAAGCGCATCGAGGAGCTCCACCTCGAGACCCAGAACGCCCAGGCCCAGGTCAACGACGCCGAGCCGTCGTACGCCGGTCTCGGTGCGCGGGTCGAGAAGATCCTGCGCCTCGCCGAGGAAGAGGCGAAGGACCTGCGGGAGGAGGCCCGGCGCGCGGCCGAGCAGCACCGTGAGCTCGCCGAGTCGGCGGCCCAGCAGGTGCGCAACGACGCCGAGTCGTACGCCGCCGAGCGCAAGGCCAAGGCCGAGGACGAGGGCGTCCGGATCGTCGAGAAGGCCAAGGGCGACGCGTCGCAGCTGCGGACCGAGGCCCAGAAGGACGCGCAGTCCAAGCGCGACGAGGCCGACGCCCTCTTCGAGGAGACCCGCGCCAAGGCCGCGCAGGCCGCCGCCGACTTCGAGACGAACCTGGCCAAGCGCCGCGAGCAGTCCGAGCGCGACCTGGCCTCCCGTCAGGCCAAGGCCGAGAAGCGGCTCGCGGAGATCGAGCACCGCGCGGAGCAGCTGCGCCTGGAGGCGGAGAAGCTGCGCACGGACGCCGAGCGCCGGGCCCGCCAGACCGTGGAGACGGCGCAGCGCCAGTCCGAGGACATCGTGGCCGACGCCAACGCCAAGGCCGACCGGATCCGTTCGGAGTCGGAGCGCGAGCTGGCCGCCCTCACCAACCGCCGCGACTCCATCAACGCGCAGCTGACCAACGTGCGCGAGATGCTGGCGTCGCTCACGGGCGCCGCGGTGGCCGCCGCTCCGGCGGTCGAGGACGAGCCGGTCTCCCGCGGGGTGCCGGCCCAGCAGTCCCGCTGACGCCGGGACACGGTCCTGCTGAACACGGGCAAAACATGGGCGAAGCCTTCTGTCACTGGGGTGGCAGAGGGCTTCGTCCCGTTCTAGCGTGGGCCGCATGATCGAGCTCGAGGGGCTGACCAAGCGGTACGGCGAGAAGGTGGCGGTCAACAACCTCACGTTCACCGTCAGACCCGGCATCATCACCGGCTTCCTCGGGCCGAACGGTGCGGGCAAGTCGACCACCATGCGGATGGTGCTGGGCCTGGACCGGCCCACCGCCGGGGACGTCCGCATCGACGGCCGCCACTACGACCAGTTGACGGACCCGCTCACCTCCATCGGCGCCCTGCTGGACGCCAAGGCGGTGCACGGCGGACGCAGCGCCCACAACCATCTGCTGTGCCTGGCGCAGGCCAACGGGATCCCGTCCCGGCGGGTGGACGAGGTGCTGGACACCGTCGGCCTGACGGCGGTCGCCAAGAAGAAGGCGAAGGGCTTCTCCCTCGGCATGGGCCAGCGGCTCGGCATCGCCGGCGCCCTGCTCGGCGATCCGCGGATCCTGATGTTCGACGAGCCGGTCAACGGCCTGGACCCCGAGGGCATCCACTGGATCCGCAATCTGATGAAGACGCTGGCCGCCCAGGGCCGTACGGTCTTCGTCTCCTCCCATCTCATGAGCGAGATGGCGCTGACCGCCGACCATCTGGTCGTCATCGGCCAGGGCAGGCTGCTGGCGGACACCTCGATGGCCGAGTTCATCGAGGAGAACTCGCGCAGTTACGTCCGGATCCGCACCCCGCAGCGGGAGCGGCTCCTCGACGTGCTGCACGGCGCCGGGATCACGGTCGTCGAGAGCGGCGCCGAGGTCCTGGAGGTCGACGGCGACAAGTCGGAGGCCATCGGCGAGCTGGCGGCACGCCACCAGCTCGTGCTGCACGAGCTGAGCCCGCAGCGGGCCTCGCTGGAGGAGGCGTTCATGCAGCTGACGGCGGAGTCGGTGGAGTACCACGCGCACGACGGACAGCCCCTCGCGGCACCGCCCCCGCCGGAAGCCGTGCGGCAGGCCGCACAGGAGGGCCGGAAGGGCGGACACCAGCCGGCACAGCAGCGGGCACAGCAGTGGGGCAGCGACTGGAGGCAGCGATGAGCACGGCCGCGACACAGGTCGTCCGGTCCGAGTGGACGAAGATCCGGTCGGTGGCGTCCACGGTGTGGACGCTGTCCCTGGCCGTGGTCGTCACCGTCGCCCTCGGCATGCTGATCTCGGCCCTGTCGAAGAACGAGTTCGGCGACATGAGCCGGCGGGACCAGCTCTCCTTCGACCCGACCTTCGTCAGCTTCGCCGGGATGAGCCTCGGCCAGCTCGCGATGATCGTCTTCGGGGTGCTGGTGGTGGCGAACGAGTACAGCTCCGGCATGATCCGCACCTCGCTGGCGGCCGTGCCGCAGCGCGGCACCTTCCTGTTCAGCAAGGTCGCCGTGGCCACCGGGCTGGCCCTGGTCGTCGCCATGATCACCAGCTTCGTGACCTTCTTCCTCGGGCAGGCCATGCTCGGCGACCTCAAGGCGTCGATCGGCGACCCGGGCGTGCTGCGGGCGGTCTTCGGCGGCGGCCTCTACATGACCCTCATCGCGATGTTCTCGATGGGAGTCGCCGCGATGCTGCGCTCACCGATGCTGTCGCTCGGCATCCTGATGCCGTTCTTCTTCCTGATCTCCAACATCCTGGGCAACGTCGACGTGACCAAGAAGGTCGGCCAGTTCCTGCCCGACCAGGCCGGCAGCAAGATCATGCAGGTGGTGACCCCGCTGGACGACGACACCCCGTACGGCCCGTGGGGCGGGCTCGGGATCATGGCGCTCTGGGTGCTGGCGGCACTCGTCGGCGGCTACCTCGTTCTGAAGCGGCGGGACGCCTGACTCATGTCCGGCGGGGTTCCGTGGCGGCGGATTTTTTACCCGGACTTGAGGGGAACCGTCAGCGCCTCGATATCCTCCTAACCCTTACGGGGGCGTGTGCCCCGCTGTCCTGAACCTTTCGATGGGTGCGGAGCATGATCGAGGCAGTCGGCCTGACCAAGCGCTACGGCGACAAGACCGCTGTGTACAACCTGTCCTTCCAGGTGCGGCCCGGCGCCGTCACCGGCTTCCTCGGACCCAACGGCTCCGGCAAGTCGACGACGATGCGCATGATCCTCGGCCTGGACAACCCGACCGCGGGACACGTGACGATCGGCGGCCACCCGTACCGCAGGCTCCCCAACGCCCCCCGCCAGGTCGGCGCCCTCCTCGACGCCAAGGCGGTGCACGGCGGCCGGTCCGCCCGCAACCACCTGCTGAGCCTGGCCCAGCTGTCGGGCATCCCCGCCCGGCGCGTGGACGAGGTGCTCGGCGTGGTCGGCCTCCAGGACGTCGCCAAGCGGCGTTCCAAGGGCTTCTCCCTCGGCATGGGCCAGCGGCTCGGCATCGCCG
>NZ_WWHX01001024.1 GCF_009862125.1 Streptomyces sp. SID5910 | reverse complement strand
GCCGATGACCTCGGCGAACGCCGGGAAGATCGGGTTCTGGAGCTCGGGCAGCACGAGCCCCACCAGGCGGGCCCGTTCCCCGCGCAGTTGCGTCGGGCGTTCGTATCCCAGGACGTCCAGCGCCGTCAGCACCGACTGCCGTGTCGCCTCCGACACCCCCGGCTTGCCGTTGAGGACCCGGCTGACCGTGGCCTCGCTGACCCCAACCTTCTTCGCCACCTGAGCAAGTCGTCGCGTCATACACGCAAGCGTAGCGCAAACCCTCGCAAGGGCTTGCGCTACGCTTCGTCGATTCCCGACAGGGGCGGATCCGGCTAGGGGTTGATGTTGATCTTGAAGGTGGAGGTCGTGTTGCGGACGTCCACGGCGTTGTCGCCGAGCTTCAGCCCGTTGAAGGTGACCTCGCCGACCGCCGGGCCCTGTCCCGGCTCCGGCATCTCGTTGGCCCACCCCCGCTCCGTCGACCAGGACTACTACATCTCCTGGAACAACAAGCAGGCCAAGGACTACCCGGCCGCCTCCTGGGGCAACGGCTCCGTCCACCGCGGCAACCTGCTCGACGACCGGGTGAGGAAACTGGTCGCCCAGGGCGGCGTCACCCGGGCCGCGCTGGTCAAGGCGATGGCCGAGGCGGGCCTCGCCGACCTGCGGGCCGAGGACGTACTGCCCGACCTGCTGAAGGTGGTCGAGTCCGCGCCGGTCACCGACCCCGAGGCCAAGGCGGCCCTGGACCGGCTCAAGGCATGGCTGTCCGCGGGCGGCCTGCGCACCGAGACCTCGGCCGGCTCCAAGAAGTACGCCCACGCCGACGCGATCCGCACCCTGGACGCCTGGTGGCCGCTGCTGGTGAAGGCCGAGTTCGCACCCGGCCTCGGCGGCGGCCTGTACGACGCCTTCACCCGCAACCTGCCCGTCGACGAGTCACCGTCCGCCGCCCACGGCCCGACCGGCGCCCACGCCGGCAGCGCCTTCCAGTACGGCTGGTGGAGCTTTGTCGACAAGGACGTCCGGGCGGTGCTCGGCGAGTCCGTCAAGGGCCCGCTCGCCCGGAAGTACTGCGGCGGAGGCGACCTCGCCGCCTGCCGGGACACCCTGGTCGCCACCCTGAAGGAGGCCGCGGGCCGCACCGCCGCCCAGGTCTACCCGGGCGACGACAGCTGCTCCGCGGGCGACCAGTGGTGCGCCGACTCGGTGATCCACCGCACCCTCGGCGGCATCAAGCACGGCGGCATCAGCTGGCAGAACCGGCCGACCTACCAGCAGGTCGTGGAGTTCACGTCCCACCGGTGACCGGCCGGCACCGCGCCGGCGACAGAGATCAGCGGTAGAGGAGGTACTGGCGGCGCGTCCTGCGGAACGCCGCCAGTTCCCTCTCCCAGCCGGCCACCACCGCGTCGGTGTCCGCGCCCGCGTCGATCATCGTGCGCACCTGCGTGGACCCGGTGAGCTTGTCGATCCAGTTGTCCGGCCGCCAGGCGAAGCCGTCCCAGCTCCGTCTGGCGGTCACCAGCAGCGCGATCCCGGTGCGCACCGGGTCGAAGGCGGCCCGGTCGTGCACATGGAGCTGCACGCCGCCGACCGTCTTGCCCTGGAACTTGGAGAAGGTGGGCGCGAAGTACGCCTCCCGGAACCGCACACCGGGCAGGCCCAGTCCGTTCGCGGCCTCGGCCCAGCGCCCGTCGATCCCCTCGGCGCCGAGCAGTTCGAAGGGACGGGTGGTGCCGCGCCCCTCCGACAGGTTGGTGCCCTCGAACAGACACGTCCCCGAGTAGACGAGCGCGCACTCCGGCGTCGGCATGTTCGGGCTCGGCGGCACCCAGGGCAGCCCGGAGGCGTCGTAGAACTCCGACCGCTTCCAGCCCGTCATCGTGACCGTCTCCAGCGGCACCGGCCGGGCCAGGAACTCGCCGTTGAACAGCAGCGCCAGCTCGGCGACCGTCATGCCGTGCGCCTGGGAGATCGGCTGCCGTCCGACGAAGGTGGCGAACTCCTTGTGCAGCACGGGCCCGAGCGCCGCCCGCCCGGTCACCGGGTTCGGCCGGTCCAGGACCACGAACCGTTTGCCCGCGAGCGCGGCCGCCTCCATGCAGTCGTACAGCGTCCAGATGTACGTGTAGAAGCGCGCGCCGGCGTCCTGGATGTCGAAGACGACGGTGTCCACGCCGGACGCCGTGAAGACGTCCGCGAGGGGCTGCCCGCTCTTCAGGTACGTGTCGTACACCGGCAGCCCGGTCGCCGGGTCGTCGTAGCGGCCCTCGGAGCCGCCGGCCTGCGCGGTGCCGCGGAAGCCGTGCTCGGGCCCGAAGACGGCCGTCAGGTTCACCCGGCGGTCGGCGTGCATCACGTCCACGATGTGCCGCACGTACCGGGTGATGCCGGTGGGGTTGGTGACGATGCCGACGCGCTCGCCGTCGAGCAGGGCGTAGCCGTCGTCGGCCAGCCGCTCGAACCCGGTGCGCAGCCGGCGACCACCGCCCCCGCCCGAGGGGGCCGCCTGGGCCGGGCCCGCGGCCGAGGCGGTGGCCGCCGCCGCGGCCGTGGTGGCGAGCAGGGTGCGTCTGGACAGCGTCATGCGGTGACCTCCGTGATCTCGGCGGGTGTCATGCGCACGCACGCTAACCCGCGCCCCCGGCCCCACGGAACGACTCGAACCGCGGTTCACCTCTTCCGTCGTCCATACCGACTGGTTAGTCTGTCGTCCGGCAGCGCCCGAGCCGTGTCGAAGGAGACCGATGGTGGAAGCCGTGCAGGATGCCGGAGTCGTCGTCACCGGGGCGGGAGGCGGCATCGGTGCCGCGCTGGCCCGCCGCTTCGCGGCCGAGGGTGCCCGGGTCGTCGTCAACGACCTGGACGCCGGACGGGCGAAGGCGGTCGCCGACGAGATCGGCGGCATCGCGGTCCCCGGGGACGCCTCCGCGGTCATCGCCGAGGCCCGCGACGCGCTCGACGGCACGGTGGACGTCTACTGCGCCAACGCCGGTGTCGGTTCCGGCGGTTCGGAGGCCGCCGACGAGGCCGTCTGGGCGCTCGCCTGGGACGTCAACGTGATGGCCCACGTCCGCGCGGCCCACGAGCTGATCCCCGACTGGCTGGAGCGCGGCCACGGCCGCTTCGTCTCCACCGTCTCGGCGGCCGGACTGCTCACCATGATCGGCGCCGCCCCCTACAGCGTCACCAAGCACGGCGCCTACGCCTTCGCCGAGTGGCTGTCCCTCACCTACCGCCACCGCGGGATCAAGGTGCACGCCATCTGCCCCCAGGGCGTGCGCACCGACATGCTGACCGCCAGCGGCAGCGCGGGCGAACTGGTCCTCGCGCCGACCGCCATCGCCCCCGAGGACGTGGCCGACGCCCTGTTCCGGGGCATCGAGAAGGACCGCTTCCTGATCCTCCCGCACCCCGAGGTCGCCGGGTACTACCAGGCCCGCGCCGCCGAACCCGAACGCTGGCTGCGCGGCATGAACCGCCTTCAGCGCCAGTGGGAGGAGGGGACCGCGCGATGACCGGCTCCCGCTACGCCGCCAAGCCCTGGCTGGACCTCCTCACCGACGTCCAGAAGGCCCCGCTCCACGCGGACGCCTCCCTGGTGCACGCCCTGCGCCGGGCCGCCGCCGAGGCACCCGACCGCCCCTTCCTCGCCTACTTCGACGGCCGGCTCACCTACCGCGAGGCCGACGAGCTGAGCGACTCCGTCGCCGGGCACCTCGCCGCCCGCGGCCTGGAGCGCGGCGACCGGGTCGCGGTCCTGCTCCAGAACTCCCCGCACTTCGTGCTCGCCGTCCTCGGCGCCTGGAAGGCGGGCGCGGTCGTCGTGCCGGTCAACCCCATGTACAAGTCGGGCGAGGTCGGCCACGTCCTGCGCGACGGCGAGGTGGCCGCGCTCATCTGCTCCGACCGCGCCTGGGAGGCGTACCTGCGCGACACGGCCGCGGACTCGCCGGTGCGGATCGTGCTCACGGCCTGCGAGCTGGACTTCCAGACCCGGGGCGACGACCGCGTGCTCACCTTCGAGCGGCTGCCGCGGGCCACCGACGCCGACGACCTCACCGAGACGGCCCGCGCAGGACACCAGGCCCCCGAGGACCGCGACCCCGAACCCGATGCCACCGCGCTCATCAGCTACACCTCGGGCACCAGCGGCACCCCCAAGGGCGCCACGAACACCCACCGCAACATCATGTACAACGCCGAACGGCAGCGCACCGGCCTCGGTCTGCCCGAGGCGCCCGTCTACTTCGCGCTGGCGCCGCTGTTCCACATCACCGGCATGGTCTGCCAGCTCGGCGCCTGCCTGAACAGCGTCGGCACGCTCGTCCTCGCGTACCGCTTCGAGGCCGGCGTCGTCCTGGACGCCTTCGCCGAGCACCGGCCGCACTACACCGTCGGCCCGTCCACCGCCTTCATGGCCCTGGCCGCCCATCCCTCCGTGACCCGCGAGCACTTCGCGTCCTTCGCCAACATCTCCTCCGGCGGCGCCCCGCTGCCGCCCGCCCTGGTGGAGAAGTTCCGCGCCGGCTTCGGCCCGTACATCCGCAACGGCTACGGGCTCACCGAGTGCACCGCCCCCTGCGCCTCGGTCCCGCCCCACCTGGAGGCGCCCGTCGACCCGGTCTCCGGGACCCTCGCCGTGGGCGTGCCCGGCCCCGAGACGGTCGTCCGGATCGTGGACGACCTCGGCGAGGAGGTGCCCTTCGGCGAGCAGGGCGAGATCGTCGTCAGCGGCCCGCAGGTCGTCCCCGGCTACTGGCGCCGCCCCGACGCCACCGCCGAGACCTTCCCCGGCGGCGAGCTGCGCACCGGCGACATCGGCTTCATGGACGAGCGGGGCTGGCTCTACGTCGTCGACCGCAAGAAGGACATGATCAACGCCTCCGGCTTCAAGGTCTGGCCGCGCGAGGTCGAGGACGTCCTCTACACCCACCCGGCGGTGCGCGAGGCCGCCGTCGTCGGCGTGCCCGACGGCTACCGCGGGGAGACCGTCAAGGCGTACATCAGCCTCCGCCCGGGCGCCGGCACCGACCCGGATGAGCTGGCCGCGTACTGCAAGGAGAGACTGGCCGCCTACAAATACCCGCGTCAGGTGGAGATCCTCACCGACTTGCCGAAGACGGCGAGTGGGAAGATCCTCCGTCGGGAACTGCGTTCCCGTACGCACGACGACGGACAGTGAGACAACGGAAAGGCAGGTGACGGCAGTGCCCAGGACCACGGACGGGGACGGCACTCCGGTGCCGCAGCGGCTCCTGGCCGCCGCCACCCGGCTCTTCGCGGAGCAGGGCTACGACCGCACCTCGGTGCAGGAGATCGTGGAAGCGGCCGGCGTCACCAAGGGCGCGCTCTACCACTACTTCGGCTCCAAGGACGACCTCCTGCACGAGGTCTACGCGCGCGTCCTGCGCCTCCAGCAGGAACGCCTGGACGCCTACGCGGACTCCGACGAGCCGGTCGAGGAGCGGGTGCGCGCCGCGGCGGCCGACGTGGTCGTCACCACCATCGACAACCTCGACGACGCGTCGATCTTCTTCCGCTCCATGCACCAGCTGAGCCCGGAGAAGAACAAGCAGGTGCGCGCCGAGCGCCGGCGCTACCACGAGCGCTTCCGCGCACTCATCGAGGAAGGCCAGCGGGCCGGCGTCTTCACCAAGGAGGTCCCGGCCGACCTCGTCGTGGACTACCACTTCGGCTCCGTGCACCACCTGTCCACCTGGTACCGCCCCGACGGCCCGCTCACCCCGCAGGAAGTGGCCGACCACCTGGCCGACCTGCTGCTGCGGGCACTGCGCCCGTGAGACGACGCCCCCGGGGAGCCCTACGGCTCCCCGGGGGCGTACTCCGGCCGCTCAGAGGTACTTCTTGATCTCCCGGCGGGCCAGCGAGCGCTGGTGCACCTCGTCCGGGCCGTCGGCGAGCATCAGCGTGCGGGCACCGGCGTACAGCTCGGCCAGCGGGAAGTCCTGGCTCACCCCGCCCGCGCCGTGCAGCTGGATCGCCCGGTCGAGGATGCCGACCACCGCGCGCGGCGTCGCGATCTTGATGGCCTGGATCTCGGTGTGCGCGCCCCGGTTGCCGACGGTGTCCATCAGCCAGGCCGTCTTCAGCACCAGCAGCCGCAGCTGCTCGACGGTGACCCGGGCGTCCGCGATCCAGTTCTGCACGACGCCCTGCTGGGCCAAAGCCTTGCCGAACGCGGTGCGGTCGACGGCCCGGCGGCACATCAGCTCGATCGCCCGCTCGGCCATGCCGATCAGCCGCATGCAGTGGTGGATCCGGCCCGGACCCAGGCGGGCCTGGGCGATGGCGAAGCCGCCGCCCTCCTCGCCGATCAGGTTCGACACCGGCACGCGCGCGTGGTCGAAGGTCACCTCGGCGTGGCCGCCGTGGTAGTGGTCCTCGTACCCGAAGACCCCCATCGCCCGGTTCACGGTCACGCCCGGCGTGTCCCGGGGGACCAGCACCATCGACTGCTGGCGGCGGATGTCCTCGCCGTCCGGGTCCGTCTTGCCCATCACGATGAAGATCTTGCAGTCCGGGTTCATCGCCCCGGAGATGTACCACTTGCGGCCCGTGACGACGTACTCGTCGCCGTCCCGCTCGATGTGCGTGGTGATGTTCGTGGCGTCCGAGGAGGCCACGTCCGGCTCGGTCATCGCGAACGCCGAGCGGATCTCACCGGTGAGCAGCGGCTCCAGCCACTGCTTCTGCTGCGCCTCGTCGCCGAACTGGGCCAGCACCTCCATGTTCCCGGTGTCGGGCGCCGCGCAGTTCGTCGCCGTCGGCGCCAGCTGCGGGCTGCGGCCGGTGATCTCGGCGAGCGGCGCGTACTGGAGGTTGGTGAGACCGGCGCCGTGCTCGGCGTCGGGCAGGAAGAGGTTCCACAGGCCCTGGCGGCGGGCCTCGGCCTTGAGGTCCTCCACGACCTGCGGCGTGTCCCAGGGAGAGGCCAGGCGGGCACGCTGCTCGTCGGCGACCCGCTCGGCCGGGTAGACGTACTCGTCCATGAAGGCGAGCAGCCTGGCGCGGAGTTCCTCGGTGCGTGCGTCGAACGCGAAGTCCATGACGGTTCAGCCTTCCTGAAGGGTGGTCAGGCCGTGCTCGATGAAGACGGGGACGAGTTCGCCGATGCGGTCGAAGCCGCGGCCGACCGTCTGGCCCAGCGTGTAGCGGTAGTGGATGCCCTCCAGGATCACGGCGAGCTTGAACCAGGCGAACGCCGTGTACCAGGCGACCGACGACACGTCGCGCCCCGAGCGCGCGGCGTACCTCTCGATCAGTTCGGCGGGCGCCGGGTGGCCGGGGGCCTGGGCCGTGGTGGAGACGGGGGAGTCGGGCAGGCCGAGCGGGCTGCTGTACATCACCAGCAGGCCGAGGTCGGTGAGCGGATCACCGAGCGTGGACATCTCCCAGTCGAGGATCGCCCTGATCTCGTCCTTCTCGCCGTCCGCGTCGCCGATGAGGACGTTGTCGAGGCGGTAGTCGCCGTGCACGACCGTCGGCGCGGGGGAGCGGGGCAGCTCCCGGCCGAGCGTGGCGTGCAGCTCGTCGATGCCGGCCAGGTCGCGGTTGCGGGAGGCGTCGAGCTGCTTGGCCCAGCGGCGGAGCTGGCGGTCCAGGAAGCCCTCGGGGCGGCCGAAGTCGCCGAGGCCCACGGCGGCGGGGTCCACCGCGTGCAGGCCGACGAGCGTGTCGACCAGGTTCAGCACGGCGGCGCGGGTGCGCTCGGGGCCGAGCGGGGCGAGCTGGGCGGCCGTGCGGTACGGGGTGCCCTCCACGAACTCCATCACGTAGAACGGCGCTCCGAGGACCTCCTCGTCCTCGCAGAGCAGCACCGGGCGCGGCACCGGCACGTCCGTGGGGTGCAGTGCGCTGATCACCCGGTGCTCGCGCTTCATGTCGTGCGCGGTGGCCAGCACATGGCCGAGCGGGGGGCGCCGCACGACCCACTTCGCGGTGCCGTCCGAGACCGCGTACGTGAGGTTCGACCGTCCGCCCTCGATCAGCCGGCCGGACAGCGGGCCGGTCACCAGGCCGGGACGCTCGCGGTCGAGCAGGGCGCGCAACCGGTCGAGATCGAGTCCGGGCGGGTGGTCGGGGCTCATCGTCGCTCCTCGGGCAGGTGAACAGTACGCGACTCATGATGCCGACCGGTCGGTATGGCGTCCAGTGGGGGAGCGGAACGTGATCGGGGCCACGATAGGCCGACAGCTCCCGGCGCGGGAGCGCGGGGAGCTGTGGGGGAGGGGCGGACGAGGAGTGCCGGGTCTCCGTGAGGGGTGGCCGGTCGGTCAGTGGTCGTCCCAGTGACCGTCGTGGGCCGCGTGGCGGTGGCCGTCGTGGAGGTAGTCCACGTGGTCGCCGTGCTGCACGCGCGCGTGCCCGCAGTCCTCGCCGTGCCGGTGCTCGTGGTTCTCGTGGGCCGTGTGCCCGGAGGTCTCGCACTCGTCCCAGTGGCCGCTGTGCTCCCGGTGCAGATGCCCGTCGTGCGCGTAGTCGACGTGGTCGCCGTGGGGGACCTCGGTGTGGCCGCAGGCCGGGCCGTGGTCGTGCTCGTGCGCGGTGTGTTCCTGGTGGAGGGTGGTCATGGCGCTCACCTTAACGGTGCATATCAGTACATTCGGCTTGCGTCGCGTCCGAGTACCCCGGAGGGTCGAAGCCATGAAGGCGATCAGCTACGCACGGTACGGCGGCCCCGAGGTGCTGGAGTACGGCGACGTCCGCGATCCGCGGGTGGGGCCCGACTCGGTGCTGGTGAAGGTGCGGGCCGCCGGCGTCAACCCCGTGGACTGGAAGTGCCGCGAGGGGCATCTCGACGCGCTCATCGAGCCGGTGTTCCCCGTGGTCACCGGGTGGGACGTGGCGGGCGTCGTCGTGCAGCCCGGCGCGTCCGTCACGGAGTTCGCCGTCGGCGACGAGGTCATCGGCTACGTCCGTGAGGACTTCCTCTCCCGCGGCACCTTCGCCGAGTACGTGGCGGCGCCCGTGCGCACCCTCGCGCGCAAGCCGCGCAACCTGACGTACGAGGAGGCGGCCGGGCTGCCGCTGACCGGACTGACCGCGTACCAGGTGATGGGGAAGGCGCTGGGGGTGAAGCGGGGCGAGACCGTCCTCGTGCACGCCGCGGCGGGCGGGGTCGGCTCGATCGCCGTCCAGCTGGGGCGGCACCTGGGCGCGCGGGTCATCGGTACCGCCAGCGAGCGCAACCACGACTATGTGCGCGGGCTCGGCGGGGAGCCGGTGTCCTACGGGGACGGGCTGGCCGAACGGGTGCGGGGGCTGGCGCCCGAGGGGGTCGACGCGGTGTTCGACACGGTCGGCGGAGAGACGCTGAGGATCTCGGCGAACCTGCTGGCCACGGACGGCCGCCTCGCGTCGATCGCCGACCCGGACGTCGTCGACTACGGCGGGCGGTACGTCTTCGTACGCCCCGACGCGGCGGACCTGCTGCGGCTGACCGAGCTGGCGGAGCAGGGGGCGGTCGGCGTGCACGTGTCGGAGACGTTTCCGCTGGAGCGGGCGGCGGACGCGTACCGGCGGAACGAGGAGGGGCGGACGCGGGGGAAGATCGTGGTGACGGTGGACTGGGACTCTGAGAGCCCTGTGAGCCCTTAAAGTACGAGGATCGCGCCGCACAGTGCGAGGCCCACCGTGCACAGTGTGGCCGCCGTGGCGCTCGCGGGGGCGATGACCGGGGGGCGGCTCGCCTCGGCGAGGGTGCGGATGCGGCGGTGGGCGATGCCCAGGAAGCCCAGCCAGAGGGCGCAGCACAGGGCCGTGGCGACGAGCGCGGAGGGGGTCGGGCCGGCGTGCAGGGCGGCCTTCGCGGCGAGTACGGCGACGACGGTGCCGGAGAGGGTCGTGCGGCGCCAGGCGAGGCGGGTGCGCTCGGGCTGGAGGCCGGGATCGCGGGTCATCCCTCCCACCCGACGAGGACGACGACGACCATGACGAGGGCGACCACGGCGACGACGAGGCTGAGCAGCGCCGGGAAGCGGGAGACGGGGAGGTCGTCGCCGCGGCGCATCGCCCGCTCGCAGCGCACCCAGTGGTTGACGGCCCGCAGGGAGCACAGGACGCCGGCGGCGAGCAGCGCGAGGGCGAGTCCGACGCGCCAGCCCCAGCGGAGGTCGGGCAGGAACTGGTCCACGGCGAATCCGCCGCCGATCAGGGCGAGGGCGGTGCGCAGCCAGGCCAGGAAGGTGCGCTCGTTGGCCAACGAGAACCGGTAGTCGGGCGTCGCGCCCTCCTGCCGCACCTCCTCGGGCCCGAACCAGAGCCGAAGGTTCCGCACGAATTCGATCACGCGGGGACTGTATCGGGCGGGCGCCTGCGGCGGCCTGTGGCCGCTGTGTGGGGGTGCGCGTAGCGCCTCGGGTCCGGTGGGTGGGTCGGGGCCGCGCCAACCCGCTTAGCTGCGGGCAGCAGCGCCGCTGGGGCGGCACGGGTGGGCGCAGCGG
>NZ_WWHX01001023.1 GCF_009862125.1 Streptomyces sp. SID5910 | reverse complement strand
GTGGTGTGGGGCACGCCCGGCACCAACGGGCAGCACGCCTACTACCAGCTCATCCACCAGGGCACGAAGCTGATCCCGGCCGACTTCATCGGCTTCGCCCGGCCGGTGGCCGAACTGAGCGACGAGCTGAAGGCCCAGCACGACCTGCTGATGGCCAACTTCTTCGCCCAGACCCAGGCGCTCGCCTTCGGCAAGACCGCCGACGAGGTGCGGGCCGAGGGCGTGCCCGAGGAGCAGGTGCCGCACCGCACCTTCCACGGCAACCACCCCACCACGACGATCCTGGCCGGCGAGCTCACCCCGTCGGTGCTCGGCCAGTTGATCGCGCTGTACGAGCACAAGGTGTTCGTGCAGGGCGCGGTGTGGGACATCGACTCCTTCGACCAGTGGGGCGTCGAGCTCGGCAAGGTCCTCGCCAAGCGCGTCGAACCCGCCCTGACCGAGGGCGCTGACGTGCCCGGTCTCGACCCGTCCACGGCCGCGCTGGTGGCCGCCTACCGTGAACTGAAGGAAGTGCACTGACATGCAGATCGGTCTCGTTGGTCTCGGCAAGATGGGCGGCAACATGCGCGAGCGCCTGCGCAACGCCGGCCACACCGTCGTCGGATACGACACCAATCCGGAGAAGGCCGACGTCGCCAGCCTGGTCGAGCTCGTCGAGCAGCTCGACCGGCCGCGCGCGGTCTGGGTGATGGTCCCGGCCGGGGCCGCCACACAGCACGTCGTCGACCAGCTCGGTTCGCTGCTCAAGCCGGGCGACACCGTCATCGACGGCGGCAACTCCCGCTGGACGGACGACGAGAAGCACGCCGAGGAGCTGGGCAAGCGCGGCATCAACTTCGTCGACGCGGGCGTCTCGGGCGGTGTGTGGGGCCTGAAGAACGGCTACGCCCTGATGGTCGGCGGCGAGAAGGAGCACGTCGACGACCTCAAGCCGATCTTCGACGCCCTCAAGCCGGACGGCCCGTACGGCTACGTCCACGCGGGCAAGGTCGGCGCAGGGCACTTCTCCAAGATGGTCCACAACGGCATCGAGTACGCCATGATGCAGGCCTACGCCGAGGGCTGGGAGCTGCTGGAGAAGGTCGACTCCGTGGACAACGTCCGTGAGGTCTTCCGCTCCTGGCAGGAGGGCACGGTCATCCGCTCCTGGCTCCTCGACCTGGCCGTCAACGCCCTGGACGAGGACCACCACCTGGAGAAGCTGCGTGGCTACGCCGAGGACTCCGGCGAGGGCCGCTGGACCGTCGAGGCGGCCATCGACAACGCCGTGCCGCTGCCGGCGATCACCGCGTCGCTGTTCGCGCGGTTCGCGTCCCGGCAGGACGACTCGCCGCAGATGAAGATGATCGCCGCGCTGCGCAACCAGTTCGGCGGTCACGCCGTGGAGTCCGTCAAGAAGTAGGACGTCGCGGCGGCACCGCGTCGGCGCACTCGGCCGGTGCCGGGTCACGGTCCCTCGACGGGGACCGGCGACCCGGCACCGGCCGAGGCGCGTGCGGGGCGATGTGCCGGGCGTACGCGTCAGACGCCGGTCGCGGCGGCGTCCAGGAGCGGGCCGAGTTCGTGGGAGACCGTGGTCAGGGCCCGTACGTCCCGTTCGGCGCGGGCGACGAGGATCGCCCCCTCCAGCGCGCTGATCATCAGCGTGGCGAGCGGTGCGGACCGCGCCTCGGGGACGCCCATGCCGGTGAGGGCGTCGGCGACGGGGCGGGTCCAGGTGGCGAAGGCGTCGGCGGCCGCCTCGCGGATGGCCTCGGAGGTCTCGGCGCAGTCGACCGTCGCCGCCGCCACCGGGCAGCCAGCGGCGAAGCCCGTTGCCGTGTACTCGTCGGTCCACTGGCGCACCATCGCGTCGAACAGCCCGCCCGGTGTCGGCCGTTCCATCCCCGCCAGGAAGCGCGCGACGCGCTTGGCCGCGTACCGGCCCGCCCATCGCAGGGCCTCCCCGACGAGCTGTTCCTTGCCGCCCGGGAAGTAGTGCTGGATCGATCCCCGGGGCGCTCCGGCGTGGGCGGCGACGTCCCGCATGCCGGTGGCCTCCACGCCGTCGCGCCGGATGAGCTGCGCCGCGCTGAACACCATGCGCTCCCGCGGACCCCGCCCGTTCTCCGCCATCGCCGCCCTCCTGCCGTTCCTCCCCCGCCCGGCCACCCTATGACGGTCGTCATAAACACGGCTACTATGACGACCGTCATAGGCGTACGGCGGCCTCCGTGGCCGTCGGAGCGCCACCGCCCCCGGACGACGGACGGTGCACCATGCGCGTCGGCTTTCTCGGTCTCGGAGTCATGGGCCGGCCGATGGCCCTCCGGCTGGCCCGCGCCGGCACACCCCTCGTGGTGGGCAACCGCACGGCCGCCCGCGCCGAACCGCTGCGCGCGGCCGGCGCCGAGGTGGCGTCCGGCCCCGCCGAGGTCTTCGACCGCGCGGAGACGGTGATCCTCATGCTGGCCGACGAGCGGGCGATGGACGACGTCCTGGCGCGCGGCACCGAGGCGTTCCCCTCCCGCGTCGCCGGCCGTCTCGTCGTCCACATGGGCACCACCTCGCCCGCCTACTCCCACGGCCTGGAGAGCGACATCCGTGCGGCGGGCGGGCGCTATGTCGAGGCCCCCGTGTCCGGGTCCCGCGTCCCGGCGGAGAACGGCGAACTGGTGGCGATGCTCGCCGGTGAGCGGGAGGCGGTGGCGGCGGTCCGGCCGCTGCTCGCCCCGCTGTGCCGCGAGACGTTCCTGTGCGGACCGGCGCCGAACGCCCTGCTGATGAAGCTGTCCGTGAACCTGTTCCTGATCACCCAGGTCACCGGCCTCACCGAGGCCTTCCACTTCGCCGGCCGCCAGGGCCTGGACGGCCGGCTGTTCCTCGACGTCCTGGACGCGGGACCGATGGCCAGCGCCGTCTCGCGGATGAAGGCGCCCAAGCTGCTGGACGGCGACTTCGGGGTGCAGGCGGCGGCGCTGGACGTGCTGAAGAACAACCGCCTGATCGCCGAGGCCGCCCGCGCCACCGGCCTCGCCTCTCCCCTGCTCGACGCCTGCCACGCCCTGTTCGAGGAGACGGTGTCGCTCGGGCACGGCGGCGAGGACATGGTGGCGGTGCTGCGCGCGATCGAGGCGCGCACCGCCGGGAACGCCCGGCCCTGAGGTCCGGCACCGTCCCCGGGGTGCGGGAGGCCGTGGCGGACCGGACCGGCCGCCGCCCGGCTCACGACGACGCGTGGGCCACCGCGTCCAGGTGGGGCAGGTGGTGGTCCAGGCGCTCCCGCTTGGTGCGCAGATAGGTGATGTTGCTCTCGCACGGCGGTATCAGCAGCGGCACCTGCTCGGCGACCTGGATGCCGTGCCGCACCAACGCCTCACGTTTGCGCGGGTTGTTGGACATCAGGCGCACCGACCGCACGCCCAGGTCGTCGAGGATGCGGGCGGCGACGCCGTAGTCACGGGCGTCCACCGGCAGGCCGAGCGCGAGATTGGCCTCGACCGTGTCCAGCCCCTCCGCCTGCAACGCCATGGCGCGCAGCTTGGCCAGCAGGCCGATGCCGCGCCCCTCGTGGCCGCGCAGATAGACGACGACGCCGCTACCCTCGGCGGCCACCGCCCGCAGCGCGGAGGCCAGTTGGTCGCCGCACTCGCAGTGCCGGGAGCCGAACGCGTCGCCGGTGAGGCACTCCGAGTGCAGCCGGGTGAGGACGCGGTCGGGGCCCGGGTCGCCGTACACCAGGGCGACTTGTTCGTCACCGCGCTCGTGGTCGAAGTAGCCGACCGCCTGGAATGGTCCGTACACGGTGGGCAGCGGCACATTCACCACGCGTTCCACGTCCGTGCGCTGGGGTGACTTCTTGCCGAGTACGCCAATGTTTTCTGTCATGATTCTCGAGTTCCTCAGCCGGGGTTCTGAGCGGAGACGAAAGGCCGTGCGGAAATGGACGTTTCACTGGTGCCGGCGGACACGACGGAGGATGTGCGCAGGCGGGGTGCCGGGCTCGCGCGGCAGGTCGCCGTGCTGCCGGTGGGGAGTTTCGAGCAGCACGGCCCGTACCTGCCGCTGGCGACCGACACCCTCGTCGCCTGCGCCGTCGCCCGGGAGATCGCCGACGCGTACCCGGTGCACCTCCTCCCGCCGGTGACGATCGGCTGCTCGCACGAGCACGCGGACTGGCCGGGCACGGTCAGCATCTCCTCGGTCACCCTTCACGCGGTGGTACGGGACATCGCGGCCTCGCTGCGCCGCTCGGGCGTCGACGCCCTCGTGCTGGTCAACGGGCACGGCGGGAACTACGTCCTGGGCAACGCCGTCCAGGAGTCCTCCGCGCGCGGCGAGCGGATGGCGCTGTTCCCGGCCGCGGAGGACTGGGAGGCGGCGCGGGAGCGGGCGGGGGTGGCCACGTCGCTGCTCACCGACATGCACGCCGGGGAAATCGAGACCTCCATTCTTCTGCACACGCATCCCGAATGTGTCCGGCCCGGTTACGAGGCCGCTGATTTCGTCGCCGACGACCGGCGTCATCTGCTCTCCCTCGGCATGTCCGCCTATACCGATTCCGGTGTCATCGGGCGTCCTTCACTGGCTTCGGCGGAAAAGGGAAGGGAACTGCTGGCCGGACTCGTGGAATCCTTCGGCGCGTATATGGCGCTGCTGACTTCGGTGACGGTTCCCCCGCAGGGCGGCGAGCGCGGATAGTGCCCGCCGGGCGCGTGGTGCGGTTCCGCTGTCGAGGGGGCGCGCCGGCGGACGACGAGGACGACGGCGCCGGGCAGGCTGGCCGCGAGGCCGAGCACCCCGTACACGACGGCCACGCCCAGTCCGCTGCCCGCACCCAGCCCGGCGGCGCCGAACGCCCAGACGGTGACGCCCTCCCTCGGGCCCCAGCCGCCGACGTTCAGCGGCAGGCCCATGGCGAGCAGCGCCAGGACGGCCAGGGGTGTCAGCACCGCGACGGGGGCGGTGCTCCCGGCGACCCGGGCGGCGAGCACGAACATGGTCAGGTGTCCGGCGAGGACCACGAGGGACGACACCGCGACCCCCGGCCCGTTGTGCCGGGACAGCAGCGCGCGGCGCGCCTCGCCGAGCGTCGCCCGCAGGGCCCGGCCCCGGCGCGACGGCGTCCGGTTCATCCGCAGGGCGAGACCGACGGCGAGCACGCCCAGCACGGCCAGGCCCACGAGCGGGGCGATCTGCCGGGTCGCGGCCCGCACCGGGGAGGGCATCGTGAGCAGCACGACCACACCGACGCCGAGCAACGCGAGCTGTCCGGCGGCCCGTTCCAGGACGACGGCGCGCACACCGCGGGCGAGGTCACCGGCGTGCCGCCCGTGCCGTACCGCGCGGTGGACGTCGCCGAGGACGCCGCCGGGCAGGGCCGCGTTGAGGAACAGGGCACGGTAGTAGTCGCCGACGGCCGGGGCGAGCGGCAGCCGCAGGCGCAGGCCCCGGGCGACCAGGACCCAGCGCCAGGCGCTGAACACCGTGGTGATCAGCCCGATGCCGAGCGCCGCGAGGAGCGTGGGCGCGTCGATCCGGCGCAGTCCGTCCAGGAAGACGCCGGTGCCCAGCCGCCACAGCAGCACGGCGAGGATGCCGGCGCCGGCGATGCTGCCGAGGTGTCTGCGCAGGGCGCGGGGGACGCGGGGTCCTCGGGGGACGGCCGCCGGTGTGCGCACCGTGGGTGCGCTCACGAGGTCCCGCCCGTCGGCCGGCACAGCGCCAGCAGGTCGGTGTGGTGCACGACGACCCGCAGCTCCCCGGTCGCGCAGGAGGCGAGGCGCATCGCGAGGTACCGGGCGGCGGACTCCCGCAGCTCGGGCCGCTGTTCGACGGCCGCGCCGACCCAGCCGCGCAGCCACTGGGTGGTGAGCTCGGCGTCGTCGGGGCCCAGCCGCCAGGGGCTGGGCTGCGTCCGTACGGTCGCGCCGTGCACGGCGAAGGCGTCCGCGGCGACGCCGACCGCGTCCGGGCCGAGCAGGCCGGAGCGCCGTTGGTGGTCGTTGAACGCGTCGGCGATCTCGGCGTCCAGGGGGTGCGCGGGGGTGAGGTCGACGCGGCCGGCGACGGACAGGGTCAGCAGCGCCGCGCAGCCGGCCCCGGCGCAGGCGGCAGCGAGGGCATCGACCTCCCGTGCGGTGAGCACGTCGAGCAGCGCGGACGCCGTCACCAGCGAGGCGCCGGCCAGCGCGTCCGCGGTGAGCCGGGCGATCTCGCCGCGCCGCGTCTCCACGGTGACCCGGCTGCCGTCGGCGGCGGAACGCGGGGAGGCGACGGCGGCGAAGTGCAGCAGGTAGGGGTCGCGGTCGTGCAGGACCCAGTGCTGGGCGCCGTCGAGCAGCGGGGCGAGCCAGCGGCCCATCGAGCCGGTGCCGCAGCCCAGGTCGTGCACGACCAGACCACCGGCCCGGGTCGGCAGGTTGGCGAGGCGAACCCGCAAGGGGTCGAGCAGACCGTGCGCCCGCGCGGCAGCATCGGCGTCCTCCCGCAGACGGAGCCATTCGGGGGCGTAGCGCGGGGGGTCGTCGGGGGCTTCGGAGGCTTGAGCGTCGTGGGGGGCGTCGGGCTCGTGGGAGGCGCCGTCGCCCGGCTCGCCGTTCTCCCTCAGCCGCAGCGTGGGCCGGTCGCCGGGCCCGGCGCCGGGGATGGCGGCGGGCAGGTCCCCGCCGGGGATGGCTGCGGGCGGGCCCCCGCCGGACACGGCAGCGGGCAGGCCTCCGCCGGACACGGCAGCGGGCTGGCCTCCGCCGGGGATGGCAGCGGGCAGGTCCCCGCCGGACACGCCTGCGGGCCGGCCCCCGCCGGGCATGGCGTCGGGCGGGCCCCCGCCGGACACGGCAGCGGGCTGGCCTCCGCCGAGGATGGCAGCGGGCAGGTCCCCGCCGGCGATGGCTACGGACAGGTCCCCGCCGGACACGCCTGCGGGCCGGCCTCCACCGGACACGGCGTCGGGCAGGTCCCCGCCAGGGACGGCGGCGGGCAAGTTCCCGCCGGGCACACCTGCGGGCAGGCCCCCGCCGGACACGGCTGCGGGCTGGCCCCCGCCGGGCATGGCGCCGGGCTGGCCCCCGCCGGACACGGCAGCGGGCTGGCCTCCGCCGAGGATGGCAGCGGGCAGGCTCCCGCCGGACACGCCTGCGGGCCGGCCTCCGCCGGGCACGGCGTCGGGCAGGTCGCCGCCGGGGGCGGCGTTCGGGAGGCCGGTCGGCGTCGAGTCGGGCGCGTTCTGTGGGCCGGGCTGGGCCGGGATCATCCCCCCGGTCGCCGCCGTCGTCCTCTTCATGCCGCCCTCCGCGGTAGTGCGGGCAGCCGGTGCAGCACGCCGGCCAAGCTCTGTGCCGTGGCCGCCCAGCCGTTCAGGGCCGCGCGGCGGCCGCGTGCCGCCGCCTTCAGCCTGCGCCGTACGTCCGCCTCGCCGAACCAGCCCCGCAGTTCGGCGGCGAGCGCCGCGGGGTCCTCCGGCGGGACGAGGATGCCGGGCACCCCGCCGTCGGGAGCGCGTCCCACGGCCTCCGGGAGGCCGCCGACGTCCGTGGCGAGCACGGGGATGCCGCGCGCGAGAGCCTCCGTCACCGCCATGCCGTACGTCTCGGCGTACGAGGTGAGCACCATCAGGTCGGCGGCGGCGTAACTGGCGTCGAGGTCCGCGCCGGACCGGGGCCCCGCCAGCTCCAGCCGGTCCTGGAGGCCGTACCGCGCGATCAGTTCCCGCAATCGGCCGACGTACGCCGGGTCCTGGCCGAGCCCGCCGACGCACACGCACGACCAGGGCAGTTCGGCCACCGACGCCAGCGCCTCCACCAGCCGGTGCTGTCCCTTGCGGGGCGTGACGGCGGCGACGCACAGGAGCCGGGAGACCCCGTCGGTGCCGGGCGCGAGCGGCGCGATGTCGGCGCCGGGGGCGGCGACGTGGACGCGGGCCGGGTCGAGGCCGTGGTGGGAGACGAGGCGGCGCACCGCCCAGTCGCTGGTGGCGACGACGGCGGGGACGGCCCGGAGCACCGCGCGCTCGCGGGCGTCCAGCTCGGCGGCCACGGCCGGGTCGAGGCCGGTCTCGTCACCGAGCGGCAGGTGGACGAGGACGGCCATGCGCAGCCGCCCGGCCTCCGGGACGACGACCTCCGGCACCCCGCAGGCGACCAGCCCGTCCAGCAGGACCACGGCCCCGTCCGGCAACCGGCGCAACACACGGGCGAGTTCCGTCCGCGCGGCCTCGTCGGGCCGGGGCCAGTCGCCGTCCACGGGCAGCCCCCGCACCCGCCAGCCGAAGCCGGACAGGTCCAGGGCCACCCGCCGGTCGTAGGCGTTGCCGCCGCTCGGCGCGGCCGGGTCGTCGACGCCGCCCGGCAGGACGAAGTGCACGGAGCGCAGGGACATGGGGACGATCCCGCCGTTCCTCGGGGCCTGCGCCTGCGCGGGCACGTAGGCGAGGCGGGCGCGGCGTGGGGTGGTCGTCTCGACGGACGTGTCGGTCACAGCGCACGCTCGTAACTCGCCCACGCGACGTGCGACTCGTGGAGCGTGACGGTGAGTCCCGCCAGACCCTTGGCGCCCTCGCCGAGCGCGCCCTTGTGGACGCGCTCGGCGAGCCGGTCGGCGACGACCTTGGCCAGGAACTCCGTGGAGGTGTTGACGCCGGCGAAGTCGGGCTCGTTGTCGAGGTTGCGGTAGTTCAACTCGGCGACGACGGCCCCCAGTTCCCGCGTGGCCAGGCCGATGTCGACGACGATGTTGTCCTCGTCCAGCTGCTCGCGCCGGAAGGTGGCGTCCACCAGGAACGTCGCTCCGTGCAGGCGCTGCGCGGGCCCGAACACGTCGCCGCGGAAGCTGTGGGCGATCATGATGTGATCGCGGACGGTGATGCTGAACAACGGACGACCCTCCAGGTGTGGCACGTCTGATCCCCCGCCGTTCGCTGCGCGGGATGCCGTCTATTACGGCTCGGTGCCTTCCCTTGTTCAGCGGGCCCGTATCTCTTTTCTCAAGGTCAGGGGGGCCGGGGGGCGGTCAGTCGTCGTACCGGATGCGGTGGCACAGGGCGGGGACGGCCCCCGAGGCCAACCGCGGCATCAGGTCGGGGAGTTCCGCGAAGGCGGACTCGCCGGTGACGAGGGCGTCCAGGGCGGGGTCGGCGAGCAGGTCGAGGGCGAGGGCGAGCCGGTCGGCGTAGGTGCGGGTGCCGGCGCGGGCCGGGGAGACGGTGCCGACCTGGCTGCCGCGCAGGGTCAGGCGCCGGGAGTGGAAGGCCTCGCCGAGCGGCAGGGCGACGCGCCGGTCGCCGTACCAGCTCAGCTCGACGACGGTGCCCTCGGGCCGCAGCAGCTCCAGTGAGCGGGCGAGGCCTTCCTCGGTGGCGCTGGCGTGCACGACGAGGTCCCGGTCGCCGAGCGCCTCGGCGGGGGACGCGAAGCCGACGCCGAGCGCCTCGGCGACCTTGGCCCGCGCCGGGTCGGCGTCGACCAACTGGACGCGGACGCCGGGGAACCGGGCCAGCAGCGCGGCCACCGAGCAGCCGACCATGCCGCCGCCGACCACGGCGATCCGGTCGCCGGCCAGGGGCGCCGCGTCCCACAGGGCGTTGACGGCGGTCTCCACGGTGCCGGCGAGCACGGCCCGCCCGGCGGGGACGTCCGACGGCACCGGAGTGACGGCGGCGGCCGGGACGACGTAGCGGGTCTGGTGGGGGAAGAGGCAGAAGACGGTACGTCCGGCGAGCGCGTCCGGGCCCTCCTCGACCACGCCGACGTTGAGATAGCCGTACTTCACCGGCCCGGGGAAGTCGCCCTCCTGGAAGGGCGCGCGCATGGCGGCGTACTGGTTCTCGGGGACCCGGCCGTGGAAGACGAGGGTCTCCGTGCCCCGGCTGACCCCGGAGAAGAGCGTGCGGACCAGCACCTCGTCCGGGCCGGGGCCGGGCAGTGCGACGTCGCGGATCACGCCCCGGCCGGGCGAGTCGAGCCAGAACGCACGTGCGGTGCGTGTCATCGGATGTCCTCCTGAACGATCGGGAAGCCGCCCACGTACCGAGGGATGCACAAGCCGCGCACAAGGTAGCGGCGTTGATCGACTCTGTCACTCGGCCGGAGGGTGTTCGGTGGCCCTGAACAACACGTACGACGCCAGGTCCCCGCAGCAGGAGACGGCGGTGGGGGCGGGCGCGCAGGTCCTGCTGCTGGTGCTGCTCGGCACGGCGATGGGCATGGGCACGGCGGGCTGGCTGACCGGCCTCGCGTTCGCGTTCGCGACCTGGGCGGTGCTCACCCGGGCCCTGCACCGGTCCCACCCGCCCTCGTTCGGCCCGGCGAACCGGGTCACGCTCGGCCGGGCCACCCTGGTCGGCGGGGTGACCGCCCTGGTCGCCGACTCCTTCCGCAGCGCGCCGCCCGTCTCCCTCCTCGTCGGCCTGACGGCCGTGGCCCTGATCCTGGACGGTGTGGACGGCAAGGTCGCCCGCCGCACGGGCACGTCGACGGCCCTGGGGGCGCGCTTCGACATGGAGGTCGACGCGTTCCTCATCCTGGTGCTGAGTGTGTACGTCTCGATGGATCTGGGCCCGTGGGTGCTGCTGATCGGCGGCATGCGGTACGTCTTCGTCGCCGCCGCCCGCGTATGGCCGTGGCTGACGGCCCCGTTGCCGCCGAGCACGGCCCGCAAGACGGTGGCGGCGCTTCAGGGGGTGCTGTTGCTGCTCGCGGGCGCGGGATTGCTGCCGCGCGGGGTCAACGTGGGTGTGGTGGGGCTGGCGTTGGGGCTGCTGGTGTGGTCGTTCGGGCGGGATGTGGTGTGGCTGTGGCGGAAGTCGAGGGCGGGGGCGAGGGCTGCCTCGGCGCAGGCGGCCCCCGCGGCTCAGGTGTCCGTGCGGGAGCTTCTGGCCCGGTGACCGCGGGGCAGCAGAGCGACCGCGGCCAGCGGTACGGCGGCCAGGGCCAGCCACGGCACGGCGACCGGCAGTCCGCCGTCCAGGAGCAGGCCGGTCGCGGAGCTGCCGGCCAGCACGATCAGCCCGGACACCGAGGACAACGCCCCCGTGTACAGCCCGAGCCGGCCGTCCTCGGCGAGGTCGGGCACCCAGGCGCGGGCGACGGGCGCGACCAGCATCTGCCCGAGGGTCAGCAGGACGACGAACCCGGCGGCCGGCACCAGCCCGCCCTCGCCCGTCCACCCGGCGGGCCGGGCGAGGGCGACGACGGCGAACCCGCCCGCGATCAGCACCAGCCCGGCCACCATCGACCGGCGCGGCGTCAGCCGCTCCCCCGCCCACCGGGTCACCGGCAACTGCGCGGTCACCACCAGCAGCGAGGACAGCGCGAACAGCCAGGCCAGTGGCGCCTGCGAACCGGCGGCCCGCTCCACCTCGGCGGGCAGGGCGAGATAGAGCTGGTTGTAGGCGAGCAGATAGGCGCCGTAGGCACAGCACAGCGCGAGGAAGGGCCGGTTGCGCAGGAGCAGCCGCGCCCCGCCCCCGGCCCGGACGCGGGCCCGCCCGGGCAGGTGCTGGGGCAGCAGCCACGCGTGCCCGGCGAGGACGAGCACGAAGACGCCGGCTCCCGCGAGGCACGCCGTGCGGAAGTCGACGGCCAGCAGCAGCGCGCCGAGCAGCGGCCCGACGAACGCGCCTGCCTGCCCGGCCACGGTGAACAGCGCGAGCACCCGGGTGCGGTCCCCGCCGCTCTCCTTCTCCCAGAGGACGGCCTGCCGGGCGACCTCGGACTCGACGGCGGGCGAGAACAGCGCGGCGGCGAACCCGATGAGCAGCACCGCGCCGACGACCGCCCAGGTCCGCTCGGCGTACCCGAGCCACCCGAACCCGGCGATGCGCAGCACGCATCCGGTGAGGACGACGGGCCGGATGCCGTACCGGTCCGCCAGCGCCCCGCCGACCACGAACAGCCCCTGCTGGCTGAAGGTCCGCAGCCCGAGCACGAACCCGACCAGCCAGCCCGCCATGCCCACGCCCTGCCCGAGGTGTTCGGCGAGGAAGGGCAGGACGGCGAAGAAGCCGATGTTGAAGGCGAGTTGGGTGAGGATCAGCAGACGCAGGAGCGGGGACAGCGGGCTGTCGGCGCGGCGGGAAGCCTTCTCGGCCGACCGGCCGACGGCGGACAGGGGGGTCATCGGGCTCCGGCCAGTTCCTTCTCGGCGGCGTCGCCGGTGGGCTGCGGGCCGGTGACGACGGGCTGGGGGCGGGAGCGTCGCCGCGACCGGCGCAGTCCGCCCGCCGCGGTGACGGCGAGCGCGCCGAGCAGGGCGAGGACGGCGGCGGGCGCGAGAACGGCCCAGGGGGCGCGTTCGGCGTAGGGCTGGTTCTCGGCGAGGAGCAGGCCCCACTCGGGGGACGGCGGCTGGGCGCCGAGGCCGAGGAAGCCGAGCGAGGCGAGCGCGAGGGCGACGCCGGGCAGCCGTAGCAGGGCGTGGCGGACGACGGGCGGCAGGACGGCGGGGAGCAGTTCGCGGCGCAGGAGGTACCGGCGTCCGGCGCCCAGTCCCCGGGTGGCGGTGATGTGCAGGGTGGCGCGTTCCTGGCGGAGCAGCGAGGCGGTGTGGGTGGCCAGCGGTGCCCAGGCGACGGCGCCCACGGCGAAGGCGGGGGTCGCCGCTCCGCTGCCCGCGACGGCGGTGACGAGGAGGGCGGCGAGGACGGGCGGTACGGCGTTGACGGTGTCGACGAGCGGCGCGGACACCCGGGGTACGAGTCCCAGCAGGACGCCGGTGAGCAGGGCGGCGGCGGTGATGGCGGAGGCGAGCAGCAGCGTGTCGAGGGCGCCGTGGCCGACGCGGGCGAGCAGGTCGCGGCCGAGGGCGTCGGTGCCGAAGGGGTGGGCGAGGGAGGGGGCGCGGAGCCGTTGCCCGGTGTCGAGGGCGAGCGGATCGCGGAACAGCCCCCAGGCGACGACGGCGAGGAGGACACCGCCGTGCAGGAGGGGCAGGAGGCCGCGGGCGGGCGGGGCGGGCCGGTGCAGGGAGGACAGGGCGCCGTCGCGCAGGGCGGGCCCGGTGAGCAGGCGTCCGGCGAGGCGGGTGGCGAGGGTCGCGAGCGCGGCGAGGAGCAGGAGGGCGAGGGTGCCGGCCTGGAGGACGGGCAGGTCCTGGGCGAGGGCGGCCTGGAGGGTGGTGCGGCCGAGGCCGGGGATGTCGAAGACCTGCTCGACGGCGACGGCCCCGCCGGTCAGCCCGACGACGAACAGCCCGAGGTTGGGCAACAGGGCGGGCACGCACCGGCGTACGGCCTGCCGGGCGATGGACCTCCCCGTCAGCCCACGCGCCGCGGCGGCCAGGGCCCACGGCTCACCGAACGCGCCGGGCAGCAGGTCGTCGAGGAGCCGCCCGAGCACGGCCCCGGCGGGCAGGCCGAGGGCGAGAGCGGGCAGGACGGTCCACTGCGGCCCGTACCAGCCCAGCGCGGGCAGCCACCCCAGCTGCACCCCGACGACGGTGGCGAGCACGGAGGCGAGAAGGAACTCGGGCAGCGCGGCGACCACGGCGGATCCGGTGCCGCCACGGCGCCGCCCGTCGAGCCGCCGCCGTGCGCCGAGCCGGAGGGTGCGGGCACAGACGGCCGCGGTGGTGAGCGCCGCGACCACGAGGGCGACGGTCATCAGCAGCAGGGAGGCACCGAGCGCCTGGAGCACGTCGGGCAGGACGTCGTTCCCGGAGATCCACGACTGCCCGGCGTCGCCGTGGGCGAGCCCGCCGAGCCAGCGGCCGAACAGGTGCAGCGGCCCACCGTCCAGCCCGAGCTGCGCACGGATGTCGGCGAGCACCTCGGGCGTGGGGTCGCGGTCGGCGGAGCGGGCCTTGAGGACGGTGTGCGCCGGGTCGGTACGGGTCAGCCACGGCAGCAGCCCGATCCCGCACACGAGCCCGGCCGCGAGCACGACCCGCCACACCGCGGTGGCCACGCGCTGCCGCACGGCTCAGCGCCGGGTGCCGGTGCCGACGAGGGTGCGCTCGTACGGGTCGAGGACGACACCCTGCACGGACGTGCCGACGCCGGTGATGATGCGCTGGTGGACGAGCGGCACGACGGCGTCGGACCCGAGGACGCGGGCCTCGGCGGCCATGGCGGCGTCCTGGCGCTGGGCGGTGTCGGCGATGCCCTCGGCCTTCTTCACGGCGGCGTCGACGCCCTTGTCGCAGAGCTGGGCGATGTTGTAGCCGCCGTCGCAGGTGTAGTCGCTGGCGAGGACGGCGACGGGGTCGCCGGTGTCGACCAAGGTGTTCCGGGCGAGCACGAAGGCGTCGAACTTCCCGTCCAGCGCGTCGCCCTCCAGCCGCGAGTACTCGCGCACGGTCAGCTTGACGGTGAACCCGGCCTTCTCCAGCTGCTGCTTGACCACCTGGGCGACCTCGGGCAGCTCGGGCCGGTTGTCGTAGGTGGCGAGGGAGACGGTGGCCCCGTTCGCCTTCCCGGCGGCGGCGCGCCCGACGGGCTTCTGCCGCTTCCCCTCGGCCCAGGTGACGGCGGGCCCGTAGATGCCGGCACCGGCGTCGGCGTACCCCTCGTACACGTCCTTGGCGAACACGGAGGTGTCGAGCGCACCGCGGGCGGCGGCGCGCAGCGAGGCGTCCTTGAAGGGCCCGGAGGAGGAGTTGAGCAGGAGGCTGGTGGTCCGCGTGGTGGCGGTGTCCCGGCGGCTCTTCTCGTCGAGGCTCGCCGCCTGGGCGACGGGAACGGCCTCGGCGACGTCCAGCTCGCCGGTGCGCAGGGCGTTGGCGCGGGCGGTGCCGTCGGCGATGAAACGGGCGTCGATCCCGGAGGCCTGGGCGCGGCCGCCCCAGTAGTCGTCGAAACGGTCGAGGGAGGCGGAGGTGGCGCCGTTCACCTCGCTGATGCGGAAGGGCCCGGTGGCGTTGCCGACGGGGTCGACCTGCCCCTTCTTGTCGTACGCCTTCTCGGAGAGGATGGCGAGGCTGGGGCTGGACAGCCGCAGCGGGAGTACGGGGTCGGGCGCGGCGGTGGTGACGCGGAGGACGCGGTCGCCGTCGGCCTTGGCGGTGAGGGTGACGCCGGCGAGGGCGGCGGGCGCGGGCTTGGCGGCGGAGGCCCGGGCGAGGGAGCCGGCCACGGCGGCGGAGGTGACGTCGGTGCCGTCCTGGAAGGTGGCGTCGCGGAGGGTGAACTCCCATGCCGTGTCGCCGTCCCTGCGCCAGGACTCGGCGAGCGCGGGTGCGGCGGAGCCGTTGGCGTCCAGCGCGGTGAGGCCCTCGGTGACGCCGAGCCGGCTGAGGAGGGTGGCGTCGGCGCCGTAGGGCGACAGGTTCTCGGCGGGCGGGAAGGCGAGCCCGACCCGGAGCCGGGAACCGCCGTCACCGCCCTTGGCTCCCTCGTCACCGCCCGAGGCGAAGCAGCCGGCTATCAGCGGGAAGAGGAGCAGGGGGGCGAGCAGCCGGGGGCGGGGGTGGGAGCGCATGGTCCTCGGATCGATCAGGGTGGAGATGCGGGCGGTGTGGGCGGGAGGGGCGACGCGGAGAAAACCCTACATAAAAATGATTCCCAGAAGCATGACGGGTGCCGCCGCTACGGCATGGGCACGTCGAAGTGCACGATCCCCTGTCCGCCCCCGGCGTCCTCCCGCTCGTCGTGCACGACCTTGGCGAGCGACCGCCAGAAGGGCTCGGCGCCGGTGACGGCGGGGTCGGTGTGCAGATAAACGGCCCGGTACCCGCCGTCGGCGACGGCGAAGGCAAGCAGCTCGTCGACAAGCCGCCGCGCCAGCCCACGCCGCCGGTGCTCGGGCCGGACGTACACACGTCGCAGCTGCGCGGTGACCCCGGAGGGGTAGCGCTCGGCGACATGGCGGGGGTTCGGCGGGTGCGCGGGGCCACGGGAGTCCAGGGCCCCGGTACCGACGACCTCACCGTCCCGCTCGTCCACGGCGACGAGGAGGGTGTGCCGGGCGGGGGTCAGGTAGGCCCCGGCCGGGTCGATGACGTCACCGTGCCAGCGGGGCACGTACCCGGTGCCGAAGTCCCGGTAGACGGTGTCGAGCATGACGGCCCGGGCGGCGTCGAGGTCGGCGGGGGTGGCGGGGCGGATGGTGTAGTTATCGATGGGGCGCACTTGCACATCATATGCAGTAACGTCTTCCCGCTGGTCAATCAGGGAATGAACACCGGCACCATGCCGTCGCAGGGCACTGCCCTCCCTTCGGGTACGCCCGCCCGGGCCGGGTGCTCGAAGCAAAACCTGCAAAGGGCCTGGCACGTCCACTCCGCTGATCTACGGTGACGCCATGACCACGAAGCCTCTTCCCAACCTCACTCCCACCGGCACCTGCTGGTGCGGCTGCACCAAGAAGACAGGCCCCGGCTCCTTCTTCGCACCGGGTCACGACAAGGTGGCGGAGGCGGCCCTCCTGGCAGTCGAATACGGCTCATCCGTGGCCCAGTTGCTGCACGGCCACGGGTACGGCCCCGGACACTCGGTGAGCGCACGGGCCGTGGCCGAGGGGGCGTGGCGCACGTGCGAATCCTGTGACTACGTCGGCGCGCCGGCGAGCATCGCCAACCACACGAAGAAGGCACACTCGGCCGCTCCCGCCGCCGAACAGGCCTGAAGGAGCGGCACGATGCCGGAACACCTCTCCAGCCAGCGCGCCGACCTCGAAAAGACCGTGCGTACGCTCGGCGGACTCTGGGACACCGAACGCGGCCTTCGTGCCCTGCGCGACACGGGACACGATCCCGACCCGAAGTACACCCGCGCGATCCTGCGCGACCTTGCGAGCGAAGGCCTGCTGGTGAAGGTGGAGGACTGGCCCGTCCGCTACCGAGCTGTGCGGACGGGCTGAGAGGCGACACCTTCGGCCATCAGAAAGAGCGAGTTTGACGTTGTCGGGTGGTCGACGGGCCGGTCGGGGTCGCCGTTCCACACCTCGACCGTCAGTTTCGGCACACCGTCCCTCGACGGCTGGTAGGACTTCTTCCGTTGCTGCGGAGGCGCTGGTCGCGGTCGATCAGCGCACTGAACTCTCGCCTTCCGTACTGATCCTTGATCGCGCCCAGCGCGTGCGTGTTGACGACGCGGATGATGCTCTTCAGCTCTCCCGGCATCGCTTCGCCTGTGTGGTGCTGGCCCGTGCAGGCATCACGGACCTGCTGGACCGGCATCCGCGCAACAGCCCGGTGTACCTGGACGTGCCGCCGAGGTTCCCGGAGGGGTGGCGGGCGCATCAGGTGGTGATGGAGCACTTGTAGCGCGGTGACCACAAGGCCCACTTCTGATTTCCACACCGTCACCATAGAGTTCGTCCGTCCGTGGGGGGCGAGTGCGACAAGGCGAATGTGCCGCGCATAGGGGGATCGATCGGAGACACCGGGCCTGCCCGCATCACCGTGCCCCTGGGAGAAATCCGTCGCTTCCCTCCCGGGCCTGAGCAGCGCAACGTGAGAGCAGGGAATCGTGACGACCAATCCGGGTGCATTCGGGGGCGGCAGCGATCTGGAGCGTCTCAAGACGATCCTGGCGGGCTGGCGCACGTCGCTCGTGGACCTCAGTGGTCGGAATCGACTTCTGAACTTCAAGCACACCCGTGCTTCGACGCTCGAGGTGTCGGCTCCGTCGCCGTCGGCCCTGGTGGCCCTGCTGGAGAACCGAGCCCTGCACTTCGCCCCCCTTCCGGACGAGGTGCCCGTGGAGGGTGAGGAGGAGCCGGTATGCCCTCCGCCCGGCGAGAACGACATCGTCACGCAGAAGACCACGGCACCCGCCCTGCAGAGGGCAGTGCGCTCCCTCCGTTCCAAGGCCACGCAGGTGTTCAACGACTACGGTCTGTGGACCCTTCACCTGGGCGTCGGCATCCTGCACTGGCGCGAGGACGGGGCCACCACCAGCAGCCAGGCACCGCTGGTCCTGTTTCCCGTGGAACTCGTGCGGACCCCAACAGGCCAGATACTCCTTCAGGCGAACGACGACGAGGATCCCCAGCTCAATCCGGCCCTGGCCATCAAACTGGAGCAGTTCGGCATCGACTGGACGCCGGTCGCGGAGACGGACTGCCGTGACGTGACCGCCGTGGTGGAGGCCGTACGCAAGGCTGTGGCGGGCAAGTCCCTGTGGGAGGTGGAGGAGCGGGTCGTCATGTCGCTCTTCGCCTCGCACAAGGAGTCGATGTACCGGGACCTGCTGGAGAACGAGGACCGGCTCCTCACGAGCGACCTGGTGCGCGCGGTGGCGGTGGGACCCGGTTCTGCCCTCGCCGCCGACCGCTTCGACTTCGAAGAGGTGCCGTCGGAGCGGGTCGACGAGCTGGCCCCTCCCGAGGACTCTCCCCTGGTCCTAGACGCGGACACCTCGCAGCGGCAGGCGGTCGCCGCGGCGGTGGCCGGCCGGTCGTTCGTGCTCGACGGCCCTCCGGGCACGGGCAAGAGCCAGACGATCACCAACATCATCGCCGGACTGATGCACGCCGGCCGCAGTGTGCTGTTCGTCAGCGAGAAGGCTGCGGCCCTGGACGTCGTGCTGCAGCGCCTGAAGTCGGTCGGACTGGACTCTTACGCCTTCGCCCTGCACAGCCGTAACACCAGCCGCAAGGCTGTCGCCCAAGAGCTGGGCCGCACACTCTCCGAGCAGCCGCAGGCAACGGAGCTCCCCGACCAGGAGAGGGCCCAGGCACGGCTGGACCGCGAGGCGCTGTCCGCGTACGCCGCGGCGATGAACGAGGTGCGTCAACCGCTCGGCCGCACGCTGCACGACGTCATCGGCCGGGTGGGCCGCCTCGACGACGCGCCTGTCGCCTACCTCTCGTCCTCCGATGGCGGCACCTCCGCGCGGTTCGACGCCTCGTCCCTCTCAGCAGGCGATCTGGAGAACCTCCTCATGGCCGCCGACGCCATCGGCGACGCCTGGCAGGCGGTGGCCGATCCGGGCTTCCCGTGGCGCGGACTGCGCACGGACCGGCCGCACCCCGGCCCGGTGTTGGAGGAGGCGCGAACGGCCCTGGCCGGTCTCCGGTCCGCCTTGAGCGGTTACGAGGCGCTCAACACGGACGGTGCGCAGTTCACGACGTCGAGCCAGGTCGAACGGCTCGTCCGGCTGCTGGACCTGCTGGACGAGCGGCTCCCCGCGCCCGAATGGTGGCTCACCGACGACGACGTCGCGCTCGACGTGACCGACCCCGTCGAGTCCTTCCTCGACGCGTTGCGTCGAGTTCGGCGCGCGCAGCAGACTGCCCAGAACCTTGTGGGTGAGCGCTGGCAGGAAGTGTCTCCGCGGCTGCGTGCCGAGCCGGCGGCGACGGAGCAGACTCTGGCCTCTCTCGAACCACGAGGTCTCGATCTGGCCGACCTGACCGAGCTGCAGGCGAAGGAACTGGGCCGGGACCTGGCCGATGCAGCCGACCTCCTGGGAGGCGCGACCGCCTCGGCCCGCGAGCTGTCCCGGCTCCTGGGCGTCGGCGAACCGGCCTCCCTGGCCGAGGCGACGGCCCTGTGTGATCTGGCCGACCTCTCCGCTGTCCCGCATCGTCCGCTGGAGGCGTGGTTCTCCCCGGAAGGCCTGGCCGCCGCGCAGCAGGAGGCCGTCGGTCTCGTCGCTGCTGCGGTACGCGCGTTCGAGGACCGCCGTGACCGCACGGTCGCGGCGCGCGCTACCGCGCAGGAGCACGCCGGCCCGGGCTGGGCGGACCTGCCGTCGCACCTGCCCCAGCAGCCGGAGGCCGCAGAGGAGGCACTCGGTACCCTCGAACCGCCCGGCACCGATCTCACCGTCCTCGGCCGGGACGAAGCCGGTTCGCTGGCTGCTCACTGGGGCACCCTCGCCGACATGCTGGAGGACACCGCGCGGTGTGCGGTGGAGGCGGCAAGCCTGCTGGGCTGCGACCTGCCGGGCACCGCTTCGGAAGTCCGGTCGGTGGCGAATCTCGTCGTGCTGTCCGCCGCTGCCCACCGGGCACCCGACACCTGGTTCGATCCCGCGGTGTCGCCGCGGGCACGCCAGGTCGTGGGTGAACTGCGTGTCCTCATGGACGCTCTCGACCGTGCCCGACAGGCGGCACAGGACGTGTTCGGTCCCGCCACTCCCCACACCACGGGCCTGACCGACGCCGTACGCCGGCTCTCGGAGAACGGCCGACGGTTCGCGGCAGGTCTCTCCGCACAGGTGCGGGCCGACCGGAAGCTCGTCGGTGGGGTGAGCAACAGCGGATCGTGGCAGAGCGGCCTGCAGCAGGACATGGACAAGGCAGCGGCCTGGCAACAGGCGCACCAGGCCGTGCGGGCCAAGGTGGCCGAGCAGACAGAGCTGCTCGGCGCACACGCCGGTGACGACCTGCCCGATCTCGACGCGCTGGGCGGTGCGCTGCGCCAGGCCGAGGACGCCCACCGGCACGCCCCGGCAGTGGTGGCCGATCCGATCCGCCGTCGCCGACTCGTCGCACAACTGGCCCACGGCTTCGCTCCCGACAGCGAGCTCTACGAGTGGGGTGAGCAGTTGAAGAGCTCGCTGAGTACGTGGGAGGCGGCGCTGCGGGAGCCGCGACTGCGTCCGCTCAGCACCGCTCTGGCACCTCTCGGACCGGAACCGGCGGCCGCGTGGCTTCGCGCCCATGTGCCGGTGTTGGAAAGCGCTGTACGGCTCATCGACGCTGTCCAGTCCGTCGGCCGCAGGGACTTCGGCGGAGGAGCGGGGCACACCCTCGCCTCCGCACGCACGGCGGTCGCCTGCGCGCACGCGGCGCAGCGGGAGGATGCGGCGTTCACGTCCCAGGAGACCCACGACCGGGAACTGCTGTGCTCCTGGTACGCGGGTCTGGACACGCGTCTCGGCGACCTGTCGGGCCTCAAGGACGGCGCATCGGTGGAAGGGGAGCTGCTGCGGCGTGCCCTGCGACCGACGGCGCCGGTCGACGGCGCCGGGACGCGGCCGACCGCCCACGGAGCCGTGGAAATCCTGGGCGACTACGCCCCGGGCGGCCGGCCTCGCACCGCGACCCTGGCAGCCGCGCTCGCCGCCGCGTCGGAGGCGCACCGACTGGCGGGGCGGGTCCTCGCAGACCCTGTCCGCCGGAGCGGTCTCGTCCGCGCACTCGGCGCCGGGCACCCCGCGGTCGCCGGACTGCTGGAGACGGCCGCCCGCCTGCGGGCGCAGTGCGCCGACTGGGAGACTTTCACGAACGCACCGGCACTGGCACCCGCTGCTTCCGGACTGCGGGCATGCTCCCTCCCCGAGGCCATGGCGTGGCTGCGCGCCCATCTCGACCCGCTCGACGAGGCGGCTTCCCTGATCCATGCCGTGGCCCGTGCCACCGGCCCCTCGGGAAGCTCCCCCGATTGGCTGACGTTGAGCGGGGTCCGCGCCTCCCTGGCAGCCGTGGTGGCCGCACGTGCCGCGGAAGAGGACTTCCTGCAGTCGGAAGCGGAGCACCGCCGACTGCTCGGTGGCCTCTATGAAGGC
The DNA here is from genome assembly GCF_009862125.1 of Streptomyces sp. SID5910. Lineage (GTDB taxonomy): Bacteria > Actinomycetota > Actinomycetes > Streptomycetales > Streptomycetaceae > Streptomyces. The sequence goes on along the minus strand of NZ_WWHX01001023.1, from coordinate 7,162 downwards.
ATCAACACGTCCCGGGACACCGTCCACAGTGCCCTGGACTGGACCCTCACCGTCAGGCGCACCGCTTCCGCCACCGGCTCGGCAGCTCCCCTGACACCCGAGGCCGCGCACCTTCTGCTGCACACGGCACCGGATGCGTCGGTGAAGCGCCGCAACCGCGACTGGCTGGACCGTACGGAAGTGCTCATCGGTCACTTCTCGCCGGCGCGGGCAGCGGAGATCCGCGGCGAGCTGGAGGTCGGGTTCCCGTCCGCAGAGGCCCTGCTCGACCGCATGTCCGACGACCCGTATGGTCCGGACGCCTGGATCCGTTCCGCTGAGGCCCGCGACGTGCTCGGCGGCTATGGTCTGAAGGAGCTGCCGTCACAGATGGCGGAGCGTGACGTGCCGGCGCCGCTGTTCCGGGTGGCCGTGGAACGTACCGTGCTGCGTGCCTGGGTGGAGCACCAGATGGCGACGGACAGCCGTCTGTCCGCGGTGCGGGCCACCGACCGGGACCAGTTGGTGGAGCGCTACCGCCGACTGGACCGTGGGCTGGTCCAGGCCGCCCATGCGACGGTGATCGCCGCCTGCAACGCCCGGCGGCCCCGAAGGGCGACGACCGGCCAGGCCGCGATCCTGAGCCGTCAGGCGAAACTGCAGCGACGGCACATGCCGGTGCGGCGGCTCCTGGACGAGACACGGGACGTCGTCCAGCGGCTCAAGCCGTGCTTCATGATGAGTCCGCTGACGGTCAGCCAGTATCTGCCGCCGGACTTCCGGTTCGACGTGGTCATCTTCGACGAGGCATCGCAGGTGCTCCCGCAGGATGCCGTCAACGCCGTCTACCGCGGTGACGCCCTGATCGTGGCGGGTGACCCGCGGCAGCTCCCGCCCACGTCGTTCTTCAGCGCCGGCGGTGACTCCGACGATGACGACGAGTGGGACGAGGAGATCCCCGACTCCTTCGAGTCCATCCTGGACGCCTGCAAGGCCAGTGGGGTGCTGCGCGAGATGTCACTGCGCTGGCACTACCGCAGCCGGCACGAGAACCTGATCGCGTTCAGCAACCACGAGTTCTACGACAACTCGATGGTCGTGTTCCCGGGCGCGGTCACCGACGGCCACGACGTGGGAGTGGCGTTCTTCAAGGCTGACGGCGTCTACGACCGCAGCAACCGCCGTGACAACGTCCGCGAGGCCGAGCTGGTGGCCGAGCGGGTCATCCGCCACTTCTCCACGCGGCCCGGCCGGTCTTTGGGCATCGTCACGCTCTCCAAGGCACAGGCCGATGCTGTGGAGGACGCTGTCGCCAAGGCTCGCCAAGCGCGGCCCGACCTCGACGAGTACTTCACCGAGGACCGTCTGGGCGGTTTCTTCGTAAAGAACCTGGAGACCGTGCAGGGCGACGAACGCGACGTGATCATCCTGTCGGTCGGCTACGGCCCCGACGCCCAGGGCAAGCTGCGTGCCCAGTTCGGCCCGATCAACCGCGAGGGCGGCTGGCGGCGGCTGAACGTGGCCGTCACCCGTGCCCGGCACCGGGTGGAGGTCGTCGCGTCCTTCCACGGCGCCGACCTGCCGGACAGCGCGAACAAGAGCGTCCAGCACCTCAAGCGGTATCTGCAGTACGCGGAGCAAGGGCCCGCCGTCCTGGCCACGGCCGCGCCGGACGCGGACGCTGCTCCGGAGAGCCCGTTCGAGGAGGACGTGCTGGCGGTCCTGCGGGACTGGGGTTACGACGTGCAGCCCCAGGTGGGCGTCGCGGGTTTCCGCGTCGACATGGCGGTCCGGCACCCGGGAGCTCCCGGCTCGTACGCCCTGGGAATCGAGTGCGACGGTGCGATGTATCACTCGTCCCGTGCCGCGCGCGACCGCGACCGGCTGCGGGAGGAAATCCTGCGCGGTCTGGGATGGAACCTCCACCGGATCTGGGGCACCGACTGGTATCGCAACCGCAAGGACGCGCAACGGCGGCTGCGGGAGGCCGTCGAGGCTGCCTGCGCGGCCGATCCGTACGCGCCCGCGCCGGAGTCCGCGCCGGTCTCCGTGCCGAATCAGGCGCCGGCGGAGATAGCGATCGTTCCGGTGGCCGAGTCCGACCGCTCCGACTGGAGCCGACCGTACCGCGCTCTGGGCTGGGATGAGTTGTACGACCTGAAGGACGCCCTGTCGAAGGCGGCCGGGCTTCCGCGTATCGATCTGCGCGACCCCGCCGCCCGGGCGGTGGTGGCCGAGGTGGCCCACCACATCATCACGATGGAGGGCCCCATCGAGGAGGATGTCCTGATCGGCCGGGTCCGCAGCGCGTGGCTGCTCGACCGTTCGGGCCAGGTCGTGCAGACCAGCGTTCGCGATGCCTTGACACGGCTGTGCAAGAAGCAGAAGGCCGTACGGTCCGGCACCGTGTGGGACCTGCCCGGCCGGGACGTGACCGTGGCCCGTACGCCGAGCCCGGACTTCGACCGCAAGAAGGTCTCCCAGGTGCCCCCAGCGGAACGCCGGATCGCTCTGCTCGGCATCCTGTCCGAGTCACCGGGCATGCGGCGCGAGGAACTGGCCAGGGAGACGGCCCGCTTCTTCGGGTGGCTGCGTCTGGGCCCCGACATCAAGGCCGCCTTCGACAAGGACATCGAGGAGCTGCTGGCCCGGAACGCGGTCGAGGAGGGGCCTTCGGGACTGGTTCCCCTGGAGAGCCCTGCCGGAAGCCACTGACCGACACCGACATCGGTGGCACCCGCCGTGACCCAGCGGGCGCCATCCGTTGGGTCACGACAAGCGCGCCCGGATCGCTGGGGCTTGGGTCACTGCCCCTGCTCGAACCGCACCGTTTGCCCCAGCACCGTGCGGGCGTTCTCGAAGTCGGCCAGTCGAGCGGCGACCGTGGCGACCGCGAGGCGCTCGGGCAGGGCAGCGGAGAACTTCAGTCCGCGTACGGCCCGTGGGTCCACGTCGGGCAGGACGAGATTCTCGCCGACGCCGGCGCGGGCGGCGCGCCAGGCGGCCGGTGTTACGTCCTCACGCAGGCGTACCCAGCAGTCGGTGGGGCGCTGCAGGGGGTCGCTGACCGAGGACAGGGTGGCCGAGAGAGTGGCGTTGGCGCGGTAGCCGGCCCAGGTCCACCAGCGGACGTCGGTCCCGACGCGCGTGATGAGGGTGCCTCCCGGGTGCACGGTGTCGGGTGCGTCGCTCTCGCGCTGTTCGGCCAGGCACTCCTCGGCGCGCCGAGTGAGGGAGACGGGCGGGGCCGTGCCCAGTAGCACCTCGCGCATGGCGCGGGTCAGGGCGTACGACAGTCCGGCGATGCCGCCGTTCATCCACTTGGCGACGCCGCCGCCGTCGGCGGGTTCGACGAAGACGCGTTTACGCAGCCAGTCGATGTAGGTGACCTGCCAGCTGCGTCCGCCGAGCAGCAGACGCCGAGGCCCCGGGCGTTCCTCGGTGAGCACGCTCGGATCGGTGCGGCCGATCTCGGTTCGGCCGGACAGGACGGTGAACTGAGGTGGCGCGGTGAAGGACGCCGTGAGTTCGATGAAGTGCCGCTTGCCGAAACGGCGTTCCGCCTCGGGTCCGACGAACAGCATGCCGCCGTCGCTGTCGAGGTAGCCCTCATCGGTGAGGTGGCGCAGGATCGGGGTGGCGGACCGGTCGAAGGGGGCGAGGCCGTTCCACTGCTGGTCCCACAGCTGGTCGCCGAGCTTGTGCTGTTGCAGGGTGACGGCGAGGAGCTGCTGGGCCACGAGGTGGCGCGGCTCGGGCGGTGCGACGACCGGTTCGACCCAGCCGCGCGCCCAGAGCAGGAGCAGCCCGGCCGCTTGCAGAAGGGTGTCGGGCCGGGTGGTGAGGAACAGGCAGTTGCGCACGCTGCCCGTGCGTCGGCCGGTGCGGCCGATGCGTTGCAGGAAGGAGGCGACGGAGGCCGGTGAGTCGATCTGGATGACGCGGTCCAGGTCACCGACGTCGATGCCGAGTTCCAGGGTCGAGGTGGAGACGATGACGCAGTCGCGGGCCTCGGCAAAGGCCTGCTCGGAGCGGGTGCGTTCGTCGACGGAGAGGGAGGCGTGGGACAGGAAGACGGTCACCTCTCGGGCCCGGAGCGCGGCACCCAGTTCCTCGACCTGGCGGCGCGAGTCGCAGAAAACGAGGCGCTTCTCTCCCCGGTGCAGGGCCGCGATGAGTTTGGCGGCGTTGTCCAGGGAGCCCACGTAGTCGAGCTCCACCTCTCCCGCCGGCCTGGAGAGTTGTGCCGGGGCGGCCTTGTCGGAGGTCAGCGGCAGTGAGACACCCGGGGCGACGACCCGGCCCATACGGCTGTCTGCGGCTGCTCCCTGCAGCCAGTGCAGAAGCTGGCCGGGGTTGCCGACGGTCGCGGACAGTCCTACGCGCTGGATGGACCGTCCGGTGACCCGTTCCAACCGTTCCAGTACGGCCAGCAGGTGCCAGCCCCGGTCGTCGCCGGCGAAGGCATGCACCTCGTCGAGGACTACGGCTCGTACGCCGCCCAGCAGCCGTGCGTGGTCGGTCTTGACGCCGATCAGCATCGCCTCGAGCGACTCGGGCGTGGTCAGCAGGACGTCCGGAGCATCGGCTCGGATGCGCTGCCGCTGCGACTCCTTGGTGTCCCCGTGCCAGAGCGCCGCGCGCCGCCCCAGCCACTGGGCGTAGGTGTCGATGCGGCCGACCAGGTTATTGAGGAGCGCCTTGAGCGGGCACAGGTACAGCACGGAGGTGCCGGTCCACTTCTGTTCTGCCATCGCCGACAGCAGCGGGAAGCAGGCCGCCTCGGTCTTGCCGCCGGCCGTCGGTGCCAGGAGTACGGCGTCCTCGCCATCCATGAGGGGCGTGATCGCCGCCCGCTGCAGGGGGCGCAGGTCAGGCCAACCGAGGGTGTTGACGATGTGGTGCAGGACGACGGGGTCGAGCCGGTCGAGCACGCCGGTCCCTCCCCTGGTCGGCCCCGTCCTGGCCGAGCTGTCGGCGTCGGCCATCACAGCTCCAGTTCGATGTCGTCGGCGGACGCGGTACCGCCGGTGACCGTGGCAGCCAGGTTCCGCTCCACGTCGGTGAGCTCGCTGTTCGCGACGGTCAGCTTGTAGTGCTGCCGGGGGTCGAAGTCGTCGAACTGGTCCACGCGGTCGAGAACATCCCCCACGAGCTTCTTCAGGAACAGCCGGGGCGCCACCCCTACCTTCCCGCCCAGCGCTCCGCCGACGGCCCGCGCGAGGTCCGCGACGTAGGCATCGTCGACGACCGTCCGCACGCGCTCGGGAGCCTGGGCGGCGTCTGCGTACAGATCCCGGATGGTGACGCCGAGGCCGACCAGAGACTCTTGATTGAAGCCGGGGAGCCGGATCTGGACGGCGCGCGGATTGTCGAACCGGGGATCGGTGGTGAAGTCGGTGGCGAGCCGCTGGGCGAGCGGGGCCAGGCGCTGAACACCTTGCTGGCCGTCGTAAAAGGCGGGGGTGCCGGTGATGACGAGATACAGGCCGGGGAAGCGGCCGGAGTGCACCTCGTCGATGAGCTGCCGCAGCGCGTTGAGTGCCTTGTCGCGGGCGTCGGAGCGGACCCGTTGCAGCGTCTCCACCTCGTCGAGGACGACGACGAGCCCGGTGTGCCCGGAGTCGCGCAGCACGGTGAGCAGCCCCTGCAGGAAGCCGAGCGCCCCGAAGTGGTCGAGGTCGCCGCGCACCCCGGCGGACCGGCGCGCGGCAGCGGCGACGTGGGGCTGACCGCCGAGCCACGCCAGGACGGCCGCGGCGGTCGCCTCGTCGCCGTCAGCAAGGGCGGCCCGATAGCCCCGCAGGGCGGTGGCGAAGGACGGGGCGTGCCTGGAGACCTCGGCGAGCCGGGCGACGAGCAGCTTCTCCACCTCGCCGGGCAGTTCTTCCTCGGTCGCGCCGGCGGCGAGGGCGTCCTCCTCCAGAGCGTAGAACCAGGCGTCGACCACGGGACGCAGGGCGCTGGGCGGAAAGCTGGAAGTGGTGAGACGCTCGGTGAGCCTCCGGTAGACCGTCTCCAGCTTGTGCAGCGGCGTCTCGGTCTCGGAGATCTGGATCTCGGCCACGGCGAAGTTACGACGCTTGGCCCGCTCCCCCAGCCACCGGGTGAAGAACGTCTTGCCGGACCCGTACTCACCGCGCACGGCCTTGAACACGGACCCGCCGGATGCCACCGCGTCCAGCTCCGCGTCGAGGGCCGTCTCGAACCGGTCGAGCCCTGTGGCGAGCAGGTCCAGCCCGCTCTCGGGTACGGCGCCGCGGCGCAGGGCGTCTATGACGGTACGGCGGCGGGCGGCGCTGACCTGTGCAGGGCGCTTGGATCCGGTGGTGCTCACGGGGAACAGTGTTCCATCTCCTCGTACATCAGCGCCCGGGCGAAGGACCACGATGTCCGGTTCGTAGGCAAGTGCCCGTGGGTCGAATCCCGTCCTCGAAGCCGATGGTGAACCGACGATGTCGGGGTTTCTGCCGCAGTCCCCTATGCTCGCGAGGCAGTTGGTGTGACCAGTGCATTCGGGGGCGCAGCACATGGCCGACGCGATCAAGTACGAGAACAAGACGGTGCAGACCATTCGCGGCACCGACGGCTTGGTGATCTCGAAGATGCAGCAGGACGGCTGGGAGTTCGTCGAACAGTCCCAGGGCACGCTTCGCTCCACCCTTACCTTCCGTCGACCGAAGAAGCGGCTGCCGTGGCCTCTGATCGGCGCGGCAGCCGGTGGCCTCGTGGTCCTGGCCATCGTCATCGGCACTGCCACCGCACTCGGCGGCGGAGACGAGAAGAAGGACGAGGCGGCCAAGCCGGCGGCCGCCGCGAGCGAGAAGCCTTCCGCCACACCGGCTCCGACCGCGGTCGAGTCGGCTGCCGTCGAGGTGATCACGCCTGAGAAGAGCCCGGAGTTCGCGGCGCTGCTGAAGGCAGACACATGCGATGACACAAACCTGGACTTCGCGACCAGGCACAAGGGTCAGAGGGTGGCCTTCAACGGCTCGATCGTGCACATGGCGCGCAACTCCACCGGCTATGACTTCCTCCTGGGCCCGGGCGACAAGGGATCGCAGACGACGGTCGGCCCGGCCTTCAAGTACGAGGACGTCGATATCTCCGACCTGAAACTGACCGGTGAGGAGACCCCCACCACCGTCGACGTAGGCGACAAGTTCCGCTTCGTCGCCGAGGA
>NZ_WWHX01001022.1 GCF_009862125.1 Streptomyces sp. SID5910 | reverse complement strand
TGAGGACAGCGCCGACGTGATCGGCTTCGCCTTCGAGGCCGCCGCCGCACGCGGCGCCACCGTGCGGGCCGTGCGGGCCTGGACGCTGCCGACGGTGTTCACCTACAGCCCCGGCTCGATGCGCCTCGCCGACGAGGCCGGCGGCCTGGAGCAGTACGAGAAGAAGGCCCTCGCCGAAGCCCTCGCACCGTGGCGCGAGCGCTTCCCCGACGTCCCCGTGGTCGAGCACGTGGAGATGGGCAGCGCGGGACAGGTGCTGGTGACGGCGGCCGGGAACGCCCAGCTGACGGTCGTCGGCCGCCGCGCCCGCCGCACCGCCGTCGGCGCCCGGATCGGCTCGGTGGCCCACGGCGTACTGCACCACGCCGCCTGCCCCGTGGCGGTGGTCCCGCACGCCTGAGCCCGGGCCCGGGTGGCTCAGTCCGACGTGGGCTGGAGCGTCTCCCGGGCCTTCGGCAGGATGTTCGTGAGGTAGTCCTGGACCGCGGTGTCCAGGCCGATGTCATGCTGGGCCCGCTCGGACAGGAACCAGCGGTGCTCCAGCAGCTCGTGGTAGATCTCCGCCGGGTCCATCGCGCCCCGCAGCTCCACCGGCACCGCCCGCACGGTCGGCCGGAACACCTCCCGCACCCAGCGGTGGGCGAGGACCTCCGGGCGGGCGCCGAGGGGGTCGCCCGGGGCGTAGTCGTCCTGGGTGGCCATCCAGCTCTCCAGGTCGTTGAGCAGCCGCCGGGCCTGGTTCTCCTCGGCGTCCAGGCCCGTCAGGCGCAGCAGTTGGCGCTGGTGGTGGCCCGCGTCGACGACCTTGGGCACGAAGGTGACCGTGTCGCCGTGGGAGGCGTGCTCGATCTGCATCTCGGCCACGTCGAAACCGAGGTCGTTGAGCCGCCGGATCCTGCGCTCGATGTAGTGGTGCTTGCCCGCCGGGTAGACGGAGGTGCGGGTCAGCTCCTGCCACAGGCGGCCGTAGCGCGCGCAGATCTCCCGGCCGAACTCCACGGCGTCGACGGACGGGTGCAGCGCCCCGGACGCCTCCAGGTCGAGCAGTTCGCCGCTGATGTTGACCCGGGCGAGGTCGAGGTCGTAGTCGCGCTGCCCGTCGCTCAGCCGCGGGTGCAGCTCGCCGGTCTCGGCGTCCACCAGGTAGGCGGCGTAGGCGCCCGCGTCGCGGCGGAAGAGCGTGTTGGACAGCGAGCAGTCGCCCCAGGCGAACCCGGCCAGGTGCAGCCGGACCAGCAGCACGGCGAGGGCGTCCATCAGGCGGTGCATGGTGGCCGGGCGCAGTGTCGTCTCGAACATCGACCGGTACGGCAGGGAGCCACCCAGGTGCCGGGTGATCAGCACCGGCTCCAGCGGCCGGCCGGCGTCGTCGGTGCGGCCGGTGACCACGCCCAGCGCGTCCACCGCGGGGATGGCCAGCCGGTCCAGGTCGCGCAGCAGCCCGTACTCGCGCAGCGCGGGCCGCTCGGCCAGCTCCTTGACGGCGATCACCTCGTCGCCGGCCCGGGCGTAGCGGACGACGTGGCGGGAGATGCCGCGGGGGAGCGGCACGAGGTACTCCTCGGGCCACTCCTCCAGCGGGAGCTGCCACGGCAGTTCGAGCAGGAGCGCGGGGTGCTCCGGATTGGTGGCGCTGATCTGCAAGGCCATGGCCCGACTCTAGAACGTCCGTTCCCGGGCCAGTCGCGCGGCGTCCTTCACCGGGCCGCGGTGGAGGGGCCCGTGCCCGGGCAGCAGTACGTCGCCGTCGAGCCGCGCGATGATGTCGAGGGACGCCGTCGTCCGCTCCCGGTCGTGGTCGAACATGCGGGGCAGCAGCTGGGGCCCCCGCACGCGGGAGATGGCGTGCCCGCTGACCAGCGCGTCGCCCGAGACGACCACCCCGGCGTCCGGAAGGTGGTAGACGCAGTGCCCGTCGGTGTGGCCGGGGGTGTGCACCGGCACGGGCCGTCCCGGCAGGTCGAGCGGGCCGTCCGAGGGGAACGGGGAGGGGCCGGCCACGGGGTGCTGCTCGGTGCCGCCGGAGCGCAGGACGTGCACCATCCAGGGCAGCACGCCCGGCCGCCAGCTGTTGCGCAGCACCTCGCCGACCGACACCTGCTGGAGGAAGTCCCGCCGGGCGTGCGGCACTTCGGCCTCGTGGAGGAGGACGGGGGTGCCGTGGGCGGCGCGCAGGTACTCGGCCGAGCCCAGGTGGTCGTTGTGGGCGTGGGTGATCAGCACGGCCGTCACCGCCTCGGGCGAACTCCCGATCGCCGTCAGGGAGTCGAGCAGGAGCCGCCGGTCACCGGGGTAGCCGGTGTCGATCAGGGTCACCGCGTCCCCCTCGGTGAGGATGACCCAGTTGGTGTTGCTCCCGTGCACCAGATAGGTGCCGTCCGCGACGTGCCGCACGTCCGCGCGCATCAGTGTCCCCGCATTCCCAGGTGGCTGCCGACGGGGGACAGCCAACCAGACGCGGCGGGTGCCCGACGCTCAACGCACCCCGTGCGGACGGAACTGGACGCTGATCCTCGGGCCCGCGGCGCGGGTGCTCTTGGGGACGCAGTGCTCCCAGGTGCGCTGGCAGGAGCCGCCCATCACGATCAGGTCGCCGTGGCCCAGCGGACGGCGCACGGTGTCGCCGCCCCCGCCCGCCGGGCGCAGCAGCAGGTCGCGGGGCGCGCCGACCGAGAGGATGGCGACCATGGTGTCCTGCCGGGCGCCCCGCCCGGTCCGGTCGCCGTGCCAGGCGACGCTGTCCCGGCCGTCGCGGTACTGGCACAGCCCGGCCGTCGTGAACGGCTCGCCCAGCTCGTCGGCGTAGTGCGCGGACAGTGTGTCCCGGGCCTCGTCGAGCACCGGGTCGGGCAGCGGGTCGCCGGCGCCGTAGAAGGCGAGCAGGCGGGGCACGTCGACCACCTGGTCGTACATCGCCCGTCGCTCGGCCCGCCAGGGGACCTCCGCCGCCAGCCGTTCGAACAGCGCGTCGGCGCCGCTCAGCCACCCGGGGAGCACGTCGATCCAGGCGCCCGCGCCGAGCACGGTGCGGTGCAGCCCGCCGAGGGAGCCGAGCCGGACCTCGTCGGTCTGGTCGAAGAGGGACGCCTGGAGGTGCCTGGTCATGAGACCAGCGTAACGCGTATTCGAAAAGATGTTCTAAGTCTGCCTGGACTCTTTCGATACACGGGTGTATCCGATACGTTTTTGTATCCAGCCGGGCGCACACCGGCGCGGGACGACGGCGGAGGGCGGTGCGGGCATGGCGGTGAGGGCGACGGCCGGACGTGTGACCAGGCGCCGTGCGCGGACCCGAGCCGACCTGCTGGACGCGGCATTCGCCGTGTTCGCCGTCAAGGGGTTCGGCCGCGTCCCGATCGAGGAGGTCTGCGAGGCCGCCGGCTACAGCCGGGGCGCCTTCTACTCGAACTTCGCCAGCCTCGACGAGCTCTTCTTCGCCCTCTACCGCGAACGCGCCGACCTCATCGCCGACCAGGTGGCCGGCGCCCTCGCCCTCGACGGGCCCGACCTGGACGTGCGGGCCGCCGTCGAGCGCGTCACCGAGGTACTGCTGCTTGACCGGGACTGGCTCCTGGTCAAGACGGACTTCCTCGTGCACGCGGCCCGCGACCCCGACGTGGCGCGGACCCTGCTGGAACACCGGGCGCGGCTGCGCCGCGCGATCGCCGACCGCCTCGCCCGGACGCACGCCCGCACACCGCTGCCCGCCGTGCTGGGCGGCGCCGAGGCGGCCGCGCACGCCGTGGTCGCCGCGTACGACGGCGTCACCACGCAACTGCTGCTCGACCGGGACCCCGAGCACGCGCGCGGGTGGCTGGCCCAGCTGCTCACCGCGCTGCTCACCGACGGAAGCGGCACACCCGAGACCAACCCCGGCAACAGCACCGACAACACCACCGACAACACCCCGTGACAACACGGACGAGGAAGGGACGGTCGCCATGGACGCCGACGTCATCGTGGTCGGAGCGGGCCTCGCGGGCCTGGTCGCGGCGCACGAGCTGACCAGCCGGGGCCGCAGGGTCGCGCTGGTCGACCAGGAGAACGCGGCCAACCTCGGCGGACAGGCCTTCTGGTCCTTCGGCGGCCTCTTCCTCGTGGACTCCCCAGAGCAGCGGCGCCTCGGCGTCAAGGACTCCTTCGACCTGGCCTGGAGCGACTGGCAGGGCAGCGCCGGCTTCGACCGCACCGAGGACGAGGACTCCTGGGCGGTGCGCTGGGCGAGGGCGTACGTCGAGTGGGCGGCGGGGGAGAAGCGGTCCTGGCTCGCCGGGCACGGCATCACCTTCCTGCCCACCGTCGGCTGGGCCGAGCGCGGCGACCTCACGGCGGGCGGCCACGGCAACTCGGTGCCCCGCTTCCACATCGCCTGGGGCACCGGCACCGGCGTCGTCGAGCCGTTCGTCCGGTACGCGCAGCAGGCCGCGCGCGACGGGCTGCTCACCTTCCACCACCGTCACCGCGTCGACCACCTGATCGTCGAGGACGGCACCGCGCGCGGCGTGCGCGGCACGGTCCTCGCCCCCGACGACTCACCGCGCGGCGTCGCCTCCAGCCGTGACGCGGCCGGAGAGTTCGAGCTCACCGCCCAGGCCGTGATCGTCACCTCCGGCGGCATCGGCGCGAACCACGACATCGTCCGCCGCCACTGGCCCGAACGCCTCGGCACCCCGCCCGCCGAGATGGTCACCGGCGTCCCCGCCTACGTCGACGGGCGGATGCTCGACATCAGCGCCGAGGCCGGCGTCCGCCTCGTCAACCGCGACCGGATGTGGCACTACACCGAGGGCCTGCGCAACTGGGACCCGATCTGGCCCGGCCACGGCATCCGCATCCTGCCCGGACCGTCGTCCCTGTGGTTCGACGCCCTCGGCCGCCGCCTGCCCTCGCCGTACCTCCCCGGCTACGACACCCTCGGCACGCTCGGGCACCTGCGCACCGCCGACGGCCTCGTGGGCCACGACCACTCCTGGTTCATCCTCACCCAGAAGATCATCGAGAAGGAGTTCGCCCTCTCCGGCTCCGAGCAGAACCCGGACATCACCGCCAAGGACCGCGCCGGATTCCTGCGCGACCGCGTCCTAGGCAAGGGCGCACCCGGCCCGGTGGACGCCTTCCTGCGCAAGGGCGCCGACTTCGTGACCGCACCGGACCTGGAGGGGCTGGTCGACCGGATGAACGGGCTCACCGACAAGCCGCTCCTGGACGCCGCCTCGATCAGGCGCCAGATCGAGGCCCGGGACCTCCAGATGGCCAACCCCTACGCCAAGGACGCCCAGATCCAGGGCATCCGCAACGCCCGCCGCTACATCGGCGACCGGCTCGGCCGGGTGGCCGCCCCGCACCGCGTCCTCGACCCGGCGGCGGGCCCGCTGATCGCGGTCAAGCTGCACATCCTCACCCGCAAGACCCTCGGCGGCATCCAGACCGACCTCGACTCCCGCGCCCTGGGCGCCGACGGCACACCGGTCGAGGGGCTGTACGCGGCCGGCGAGGTGGCCGGCTTCGGCGGCGGCGGGGTGCACGGCTACAACGCGCTGGAGGGCACCTTCCTCGGCGGGTGCCTGTTCTCCGGCCGGGCGGCGGGCCGGGCCGCGGCCCGGCAGACCGGCTGAACCGCCCCGGGTCCACCGAGGGCCTGCGCTCACCCGGCGCGCCGGCGGGCCGCCGCGCGGCGCTTGAGCGCGCGGCGCTCCGTCTCACTGGTTCCGCCCCAGACACCGAGGGACTGTCCCGTGTCCAGTGCCCACTGGAGGCACTGCTCCTGGACCGGGCAGCGCCGGCAGACCGCCTTGGCCTGCTCGGTCTGCAGCAGGGCCGGGCCCGTGGTGCCGATCGGGAAGAAGAGGTCCGGGTCCTCCGTGCGGCACGCGGCGTGCTCGCGCCAGTTGTCCATCAGAAGTCACCTGCGATCGAATCGAGTCGTGCCCTCGTGAGTGCCTTACTCCGTTTCGGGTGACCTGTCGACAGCGGAGTGAAACCGGCGGTGTTTCCCCGGACCTGTCGGGCACTCAGCTCCGCAGCGCCCCGGCCGCCGCCGTCACCACCGCGTCGGCCACCGCCGCCAGCGCGGGCGAGTCGAGCTTCCACTGCTGCCAGTACAGGGGCACGTCGACCGCCCGCTCCGGCGCGAAGTCGACCAGCCGGCCGGTGCGCAGCAGGGGCTCCGCCTGCGGCTCGGGCACCATGCCCCAGCCCAGCCCGGCGGCGACCGCCGCCACGAACCCCTCCGAGGTCGGCACGTAGTGCTGCGCCGTGCCCGCCCCGTCCCGCCCGAGCCGCCGCACGAAGCCGTCCTGGAAGTCGTCCCGCCGGTCGAAGACCACCACCGGCGCCTCGGCGAGCCGCCCCGGCAGCGGCCCGTCCAGGTGCCGGGCGGCGAAGCCGGGGGCCGCGCAGGGCCGGTAGCGCATCCGCCCCAGGAACCGGACGGTGCAGCCCGGCACCGGATCGGGCGAGGAGGTCACCGCGGCCATCACCACGCCCTCGCGCAGCAGGGCCGCCGTGTGGTCCTCGTCCTCGCGGCGCAGCTCGAAACAGAGCCGGGGCTCCTGGGACACCCGCGTGAGCGCGCCGAGGAACCAGGTCGCGAGCGAGTCGGCGTTGACGGCCACCGAGACCCGGGTCGGCTCCCCGGCACCGCTCAGCCCCAGCTCCGCGTACGCGTCCCGCTCCAGCCGGGCCACCTGCCGGGCCAGCCGCACCAGCACCGCCCCGGACTCCGTTGGCCGCACCGGCTTGGTGCGCAGCAGCAGCACGCGCCCGGTGCGCTGCTCCAGCGCCTTCACGCGCTGGCTGACCGCGGACGGCGTCACGTGCAGCGCGGCGGCGGCCGCGTCGAACGTGCCCTCGTCCACCACGGCCAGCAGGGTGCGCACCTGGTCCAGCGGCAGATCCGCGAGCACCGCCGCGCCCGCCGCCCCCGTCGTGGCCGTCATCGCCCTCGCTCCTCGCTCTCTTCAGGAGAGCTAATGATAGGTAAGAATCTTTAGCTGTACCTGCGGTGATCGTCCCGCTTAGCGTCGAGGGCATGACCAACGCACTGTCCGCCGCGGCCGCCGGCTTCGGCACCGGCCTCTCGCTCATCGTCGCCATCGGTGCCCAGAACGCCTTCGTCCTGCGGCAGGGCGTCCGCCGCGACGCCGTCCTCGCCGTGGTCGGCATCTGCGCCCTGTCCGACGCCGTCCTCATCGCCCTCGGCGTCGGCGGGGTCGGCGCGGTGGTGGTGGCCTGGCCGAACGCGCTGACCGCGGTCGCCTGGGTCGGCGGAGTCTTCCTGCTCTGCTACGGCGCCCTGGCCGCCCGGCGCGTGTTCCGGCCGGCCGGCGCGCTGCGGGCCGAGGGCGACGCGGCCGGTTCGCGGCGGCGGGCGGTGCTCACCTGCCTGGCGCTGACCTGGCTCAACCCGCACGTCTATCTGGACACCGTGTTCCTGCTGGGTTCCGTCGCCGCCGACCGCGGCCCGCTGCGCTGGACCTTCGGCCTGGGTGCCGCCTTCGCCAGCCTGTGCTGGTTCGCCGCGCTCGGGTTCGGCGCCCGCTTCCTCGGCCGCTTCCTGGCCCGGCCCGCCGCCTGGCGCATCCTGGACGGGCTGGTCGCCGCCACCATGATCGTGCTCGGGCTCACCCTCGTCGCCGGCGCGTGAACGGGCCGGTGTCCGGACAGGCCGCGCGGTGCGGGCGCGGCCGAACAGAGCTGCGATAGTGGGCTCGCCAAATCGAAAGATGTAACGAGCACGTAGGAAGCGCGTGGACACGAGCGAGAGCAGTACCGAATCCCCGGACGAGGCCTCCGCCCCGAAGGCGGGCCCCGCCCCGGACGAGGCCAGGCGGCGCGGCTGGCGCCGCTGGGCCATGGACACCCGCCCCCTGCGCCGTCCCGCCTACCGCAGGCTGTGGTCCTCGACCATCGTCACGGCCGTCGGCAGCCAGCTCACCGCCGTCGCCGTGCCCAAGCAGATCTACGACATCACCGGCTCCTCCGCCTGGGTCGGCGCCGCGAGCCTCGCCGGACTGCTGCCGCTGATCGTGTTCGCGCTGTGGGGCGGCGCGGTCGCCGACACCATGGACCGCCGCAAGCTGCTGCTGATCACCAACACCGGCATCGCCGTGACCTCGCTGCTGTTCTGGGTGCAGGCCGTCACCGGTCTGGAGTCGGTGGCCGTCCTGATGCTCCTGCTCGCGCTGCAACAGGCCTTCTGGGGCCTCAACGCCCCCGCCCGCAACGCCTCCATCGCCCGTCTGGTCCCCGCCGGCGAACTCGCCGCCGCCAACGCGCTCGGCTCGACCGTCATGCAGACCGGCCAGGTGGTCGGGCCGCTGCTCGCCGGCGCGCTCATCCCCGTCATCGGCCTGCCCGAGCTGTACCTGATCGACGCGCTGGCCCTGTGCGTCACGGTGTGGGCGGTCCACCAGCTGCCCGCCCTGCCGCCGCTGGCGGGCACGGCCGTGCGGCGCGCGGGCGTCCGCGAGGTCGTGGCCGGCTTCCGCTACATCGCCGGGCACAAGGTGCTGCTGCTCTCCTTCCTGGCCGACATCGTCGCGATGGTCCTCGGCATGCCCCGCGCGCTGTTCCCGCAGCTCGCCGCCGAGACGTACGCCCCCTGGGGCGAAGGGCTCGCCCTCGGCCTGCTGTTCGCGGCCATCCCCATCGGCGCGGTGGCCGGGGGCCTGTTCTCCGGCACCTTCTCCCGGGCGCGCCGGCACGGCTGGATGGTGATCGGCGCGGTCGTCGTCTGGGGCGCGGCCATCGCCGGGTTCGGGCTCAGCGGCAGCCTGTGGCTCGCGGTGGCCTTCCTCGCCGTCGCCGGGATCGCCGACATGGTCTCCATGGTGTTCCGCGGGGCGATCCTGCTGTCCGCCGCGACCGACGAGATGCGCGGGCGCATGCAGGGCGTCTTCACCGTCGTCGTCGCCGGCGGTCCCCGTCTGGCCGACGTCCTGCACGGCGGCGCGGGTTCGGCCTTCGGCGCACGGCAGGCGGTCGCGGGCGGCGGACTGCTCGTCGTCGTGGTGATGCTGGCCCTCGCCGCGGCCGTACCGGCGCTGCGCCGCTACCGGGTCTGACGCCGCGTCACAGCGTGCTGCGGCCCCGCAGCGCGGCGTGCTCCATCAGCCGGCTGCGGGTGGCCTCCAGCCGGTGCGCGAGGATCTCGGCCACGGTCCGCACCAGCACGATCCCGAGCTGCGGGTCCTCCTCGCACAGGGCGAGCACCGACGCCGCGTCGAACTCGTAGGCGCGGACCGGGCTGAAGGCCTCGGCGCCGAAGTCCCACTCGTACGGCGGGAACAGCCAGGACCAGCCGAGCAGGTCGCCGACGCCGAGGCTGGCGACCGTCACCCGCTGGAGGGACGTCACCTGCTGGGTCAGGGAGACCGCGCCGGACCGGATGACCCAGAAGCGGTCGGCCCTGTCTCCGGCCTCGAAGATCCGGGTGTCCTCCGGGAAGGACACCTCGCGGGCGAGCGCCGTGAGACGGGCGCGCTGGTGCGGGGGGAGGGCGGTGAGCAGTTTGATCGCTTTGGTCATGACCTGGGGCTCCTCGCCGACGATTCGGTTCCGGTGCTTTCCCTATGCACCATTTCAGCCGCTGCCGCCGCCGTGAGCACCTCGGCGGACGAGGATTCCCGGACGGATTCCGTGCGGGTTGCGTGGAGCCGGTGCCGAGGCATGAGAAAGGGCATGAAAAAGCCCTGGCTGGACGGGGGAAGCCAGCCAGGGCCGTAAGCGGTGACACACGGAGGACATGTCGTCGACTCCGTCGCCACGTATGGATGAACGCTAAACCATCTCTCCGCGTTCCGGAAACCGGGAACCCGGTCACGTGACCTGTTTCACTGGGCCGTCGCCCGGTGTGACGAGGTGTCACCCATCGTCCTCCGCGACGACCCTGACCGTGTCCAGCGACGGGTCGCTCGGATCCGGCAGGAACATCCCCGCCTCCAGGCCGCTGCGCAGATACCTCAGCACGGGCTCGGTCAGCCGCTCGCCCGGCAGCACCGCCGGGATGCCGGGCGGGTACGGCGTGATCATCTCCGCGGAGACGCGCCCCGCGGCCCGGTCGAGCGGCACGGCCTCGGCCCGCCCGAAGAACGCGTCCCGGGGCAGCATCACCTGCGGCATCCGCAGCTCCGACGGCGACGGCACCTCGACGCGCGGCGCGGCGTCCAGGTCCGGCGCCGCCCGGGCGAGGTCCTTCAGCGCGGAGAGCAGCTCGCCGGTGGTCTCCCGGTCGTCACCGTGGGTGACCTGGGCGCCGATGCGACGGTGGTCGGTCAGATGCGCCACGATGCCGCGGTGCTCGCGCAGCCAGTCCGCCGCCTGGTAGCCGGACACCCCGAGCCCGTCGAGGTCGATGACGACCGGCAGCGGGTCGAAGCCGTGGGCCAGCCCCGGGCCGCAGAAGTCGTCCCGGTCGTTGACGTGCATCCCGTCGATCTCCTCGACGGCCGACCGGACCTCGGCCACCAGGTCCAGCGCGCCGCCCATGATCTCCCGCCCCCGCAGCGCCATCTGGCGGCGCCAGCCGTCCAGCCCGGCGAAGATCAGCGCCGACGGGCTGGTCGTGCCCAGCAGGTCCGCCCGCATGCCGAGCAGCTCCGGCGGGACCAGGTCGCCGCGCAGATGGAACACGGAGCCCTGCTCCAGGCCGCTGCCCATCTTGTGGATGCTGGTCACGCAGATGTCGGCGCCGGCGTCCATCGCCCAGGACGGCAGATCGGGGTGGAAGGGCAGGTGCGCCCCCCACGCCTCGTCGACGATCAGCGGCGCGGAACGCCGGTGGCAGACCTCGGCGACGGCCCGCAGATCGGCGCTCGCCCCGTACGGCGTCGGGCTGGTGATCAGCGCGCCCTTGGCGTCGGGGTGCTCGGTGAACGCCCGCTCGAACTCCTCGGCCGACGGCGGATGGGCGAGATGGCGCTCCGCGTCCCAGCGGGGCTCCACCCAGACCGGCTCGATGCCGGACAGGATCAGACCCGCCACGACGGACTTGTGGGCGTCCCGGCCGATCAGCAGCTTCTCGTGCGGGCCCGCCACGGCGAGCATCGCCGCCTTCACGGACAGGCTGCTGCCGCAGGTCGAGAAGAAGGTGTGGTCGGCGTGCACCGCGTCGGCCATCAGCTCCTGGGCGCGCTGGAGCACCCGGTCCCGGGTGAGCCGGTCGTCGAGACCGCCGGTCGCCAGGACGTCACCGAGGAAGACGGCGTCGCCCAGCACCTCACGCACCGCGGGATCGGCACCGCGCGCCTGCTTGTGCCCGGGCGGCGTGAACGACAACCGCCCCTCGCGCCGATACGCGACGAGGGCTTCCAGAACGGGCGCACAGCTGTGGTCGACAGTCATGCCGCCCCGGTTTCCCGCCCCGGGCCGACATCAATCCGGCCGCACGGCAGTCTGCCGGCCCGGCGGGCATGCCTCCGTCCGCCCCGGCCCGCCGGCCCCGCCGGTGTCAGCCGGTCTCCGTGCGGCGGCCCGGGGTCAGGACCTCGTCCAGTACGCGCAGGACCGCCTCGTACGCCACCGTGCGGACCGCTGCCTCCTGGGAGGCCTCCGGGTCCGTCGAGCGCAGTTCTTCCCTCCGTGCCCGCCACGTCCGTTCCTGTTCCATCGCGCAGGTCCTCGCGCGGTGCATGCGGCGCAGCAGTTCGTCCGAGTCCACAACATCCGTCATGCACTCCGCGTACCCCCGCTCGGCGCCCGGATGGCCGCTGGGCCGTAAGGAGGGCCGAAGGTTTGGGGGTGCGGACAGAGGTCAGCCGGAAAACATGAGGTCCGTCGCGGACGCACCGCGCGGCCCGGCCGTCCCCCCACCCCTTCGACCAGGGAGCCGACGGATGTGTGACAGGCACACCACCCCCTTCGCCCTCGAACGGTCCGGCGTGGACCGCCACCGGCTGTCCCCGCCGTGCAGACCCGCCGAGGCGCGCAGCACGGTGGAGCGCGTGGTCACCGAGTGCTGCCGCACCGACCACGTGCCGTGCGACGCGGGGGCCCTGTCGGACGCCGTGCTCGTCGCCTCCGAGCTGACCACCAACGCCATCCTGCACGGAGGCGGCATCACCGACTTCCAGGTCGACGTGGACGGCGTCGGCGTCCGCCTGTCGGTCAGCGACCGCAGCGCCGAACTGCCCGTGGCCGTGGCACCGACCGACCCGCAGGGCCGCCGGCGCGTCGGCGGCCGCGGCTGGCCGATCGTCTGCCGGCTGGCGCAGGACGTGCGCGTGGCAGATCTTCCGTCCGGAGGCAAGTGCATCACCGTCGTCGTTCCGCTGTCCTGAGTACATTTCGAAAAGCGGAGTTTGTTCCCCCGGCGCAGGGGCAGTCGCAAGTTCGTGCTTCGGACCGGAGGCGCAGCAGCGGGAGCGGTATGACTGCTCCGGCCCCTCCGGGTGGAGACCCGGACAGTGCCGCTTCCGCGGAAAGTTCCCCTGAGACCACCGTTCAGGAGCGAATCCGCATGCTCATTGAAACGCCCACCATCCGTCCCGGAACCCCCGAGCCCGCGAACGCCACCGCCGCTCCTGCCGCCGCGACCCGTCGCCGGCACGACGACGCCCCGGACACCGCCGCCCTCTTCGCGCGGCTGTCGGGCCTGGAGGACGGGCCCGAACGGGACGCCGTCCGCGACGAACTCGTCACCGCCTGGCTCCCTATGGCCCACCGGATCGCCGGCCGCTTCCGGGACCGCGGCGAGTCCATCGAGGACCTGCGCCAGGTCGCCGCGCTCGGCCTGGTGAAGGCCATCGACCGCTTCGACCCGGAGCGCGGTGCCTTCGAGAGCTACGCCGTGCCCACCATCACCGGCGAGGTCAAGCGGCACTTCCGCGACCGCATGTGGGCGCTGCGCGTGCCCCGCCGCGTCCAGGAACTCCGCAACAAGGTCCGGGTTGCCCGGCGCGAGCTCACGCAGAGCCCGGGCAGCCCCGAACCGTCGGTCGCCGCCCTCGCCGCCCACACGGGACTCACCGAGGACGAGGTCAGCGCCGGGATGGAGGCGCTGGAGAGCTTCAGCACCCTGTCGCTGGACGCCGAACTGTCGGCCGGCGACGACGGCTACAGCCTCGCGGACACCCTCGGCGCGGCCGACGCCTCGTACGACACCGTGATCGACCGCGAGTCCGCCAAGGAGGGCCTGCGCAGGCTGCCCGAACGGGAGCGGGCCATCCTCTACATGCGGTTCTTCGAGGACATGACGCAGAGCCGTATAGCCGACCGCCTGGGCATCTCGCAGATGCACGTGTCACGGCTCATCAGCCGCAGCTGCGCCCGCGTGCGCGACGAGGCGATGGGACAGCGCCCGGTCCGCCGGCGCTCCACGGTGTGAGGACGGTCCGGGTCCGCCGGGACGCCCCCGGCGGGCGCGGAGACGGATCCTGACGCCTCACCCCGAAGGTCCGCGGCGTGACGGACGGGGTGAGGCGAGGTGGCGTGCCGCCCCGTGTGCCGGTCGACGGCATACGGGGCGCAGGCATGTCCGGGCCGGCCGTCACCCCACCCGCCGCACCCGCCCCGACCGGGGACGACCCCGGTGTGCGGGGCGGAAGGCGGGGCATGCGGAGTCCCGGAGGGGAGGCTCGCATGAGTGTTCTGACACGCACCGGCCGCGGTACGGCCCGCCGGGCGGCCAACGGATCGGCCGCCGAGGGGGCCGCCAGGGCGGGACTGACCGCCCGCGGCGTCATCTACCTGCTGGTCGGGCTGCTGGCCCTGAGGATCGCCTTCGGCGACGGGCAGCGGCAGGCGGACCGCGGCGGTGCCCTGGCCGAGCTGGCCGACAAGCCGTTCGGCGCCGTACTGCTGTGGGCGCTGGGCGCCGGCCTCGTCGGCATGGCGCTGTGGCGACTGTCCGAGGCGCTCTTCGGCGCCGTCGGCAAGGACGGCCACAAGGCGAAGAAGCGCCTGCCGGCCGCCGCCCGCTGCG
This sequence comes from Streptomyces sp. SID5910, assembly GCF_009862125.1. Classification (GTDB taxonomy): domain Bacteria; phylum Actinomycetota; class Actinomycetes; order Streptomycetales; family Streptomycetaceae; genus Streptomyces. The sequence goes on along the minus strand of NZ_WWHX01001022.1, from coordinate 15,509 downwards.
TCTTCTACTCGTTCGTCGCCTACTCGGTGCTGGCCTTCGCGGCCGGCTCCCGCGGCAGCGGGGGCGGAGGCGGCGACCGGCAGTCCCGGGACGTCACGGCCAAGGTGCTCGACATGCCCGCCGGACGCTGGGCCGTCGGCGTGGCCGGGGCCGCGATCGTGGTCGCCGGAGTGGTGATCGCCGTGCAGGCCCTGCGCCGCAGCTACCACAAGAAGCTGAAGCTCGGCGCGCTGAGCCCGCGGGTGCGGCGGCTGGTCGACGTCACCGGCGTCGGCGGCGGCACGGCCCGCGGCGTCGTCTTCGCCGCGGCGGGCGCCTTCGCCGTACGGGCCGCGGTCGACCACGAGCCCGACAAGGCCAAGGGCATGGACGACACCCTGCGCTCCTTCGCCGGCACCCCGCTCGGACCGTGGCTGCTGGTCTGCGTCGCCGCGGGTCTGGTGCTGTTCGGCGTGTTCTCGTTCGCCCTGGCGCGCTGGCGCCGGGTCTGAGCCGAGGTCTGAGCCGCGCCGCACGGGGAACACGGGGCGAATGAACGAACACGAGATTCCTCCGCCGGACGGACGTCCCGTGGACGTCTACCTGGACCTCCTGCGCTTCCGCATGGAGACCGACGACTACCAGCTGCTGCTCAGCGTGGTGGAGCCGGTCCTCCAGGCGATCGACGAGCAGCAGATGCCCACCATCGACTTCTCGCTGGACGGCGACAACGCCGAGGCACTGCCCCAGGAGATCCGCGACGAGGCCGCCCTGGTCATCGCCACCGCCGTCACCGGCCGGCTCGACAACGAGGTCGTCGAGATCAGCACCGACGAGACCGGCCCCGTCCGTGTCGTCACGGACGCGGTCACCGCCTCCGACCCCGAACGCCTCGGCGAGATCGCCGACTACCTCAAGGAACGCCACCGGCAGAACGAGGAGCTGCGCGGCATAGCCGAGGCCAGCGGCATGCCGACCGACTTCTGACCTGTCACCGCCGCGGCGTCGCGACCGTCACCCCGAGCGGCCGGGCGAGGCCCACCACGGCCTCGTCCAGCCGTTCCAGGTGCCGCAGGACGCGCCCGGTGATCCTGCCGTAGCGCGGCACGCCGCCCGGCTCGAACTCCAGCAGCGACGCGATGCTCGGCCCGGTCTCCACCTCGGTGGCGGCGTGCTCGTCCTCGACCCGGGCGGCGATCGCCTCGATGTTGCGCACCGTGCGCCGCACCGCCCCGCGCAGCCGCGGATCGGCCGCGATCGACGGATGGGTCGGCAGCAGCTCGGCCGTCGCCGCCAGGGACCTGGCGTGATAGGCGCAGGTCTCCAGCAGCGCCACCACGTACTGGGCCGTGTTCCGGCGGGCCCGCAGCGGCGTGATCGGATGGGTGAGCGGCTGGGTCGCGCCGCGCAGATCGCCCAGCGCCTGGTCCAGGTCGCGCGCCCGGTCCAGCAGATCGGCGGCCGGTCCGCCGCTGAGCTGGTCGACGGCGCCCTCGGTGACGTCCACCAGCCGTTCCAGCACGGTGCCCAGCAGTTCGTTCGTACGCCGGTCCGTGCGGATCGGCAGCACCAGCGCCGCCGCGATGATCCCGCAGGCCGCGCCGAGCGCCGTCTCCTCCACCCGCAGCAGCAGCACCGCCATGCTGTACGTGTGCAGCAGGGTGTACAGCAGCCCGAGCATCGCGGTCACGAAGAACGACATCAGCGTGTAGGACAGCGGCGCCGTGTAGAACATCGCGAAGATGAACACCAGCACCAGGCCGAACGCGGTCCAGGTGTGGTTGCCGACCAGGCCGGCCAGCACGATGCCGGCCACCACCCCCAGCATGGTCCCCAGCAGTCGGCGGTAGCCCTTGACCAGGATCTCGCCCGTGGAGGCCGTGTTCAGGAAGACGATCCAGCAGGTGAGCACCGCCCAGTACCAGCGCTGCGAGGACAGGAACTCCCCGCCCACGATGGCCAGCGAGGACCCCACGGCGACCTGCACGGCCGCTCGGGTGGTGGGCCGCCGCAGCCCGGCCGGCTCCTCCTCCGCGGCGGCCTCCTCGCCGGCGTCGATCGCGGCGTCCTCGGCGTCCAGCTCCTCGCGCGAACGGGCCGTCGCCGGGCTGTCGTCCGACTCGTCCTGCGGGCCGTCCAGCGCGATCCTCAGCCCCATCACCGCACGGGCGGTCTCACCGATGCCGCGGAAGACGTCCTGCACGGCGGGCGTCGCCTCGGGCAGGTTCTCCTCGTCGCGGTAGCCGAGCAGCCGGTTGCGCAGGTGGGACAGGGCCGTACCGCGGGCCTCGGCGGGGGACCGCTGCATCAGCGCGCGCAGCGCCTCCAGGTCCCGGCGCAGGACCGCCGTCGCCTCGCCGGGCGCCGGCGTGCTCCCCACCGACGGCGCGGGAGCGCCCGGCAGATGCAGGGTGAGGGTGTCCGCCCGCTCGGCGCTGCGCGCGGTCAGCAGCAGCAGGCCGAGGCGCTCGGCGGCGATCTCGGCGTCCGCGATGCGGCGCTGCACCAGCCGGGCCGTGGACGCGTCCGGGGTGCCCTCCTCCAGCCGGGACTGGATCATCAGGGCCGTCTCGTGCAGCCGCGCCGTGCCGTCCCGCAGATGCTCCAGCGCCTTGTCGATCTCGTCCGGTCCGGCGTCGAGCAGCTCGATCTGAGCCGAGATCAGCTGCGCCAGCCGGGCCCGGAACGCCTGCCGCAGCAGGGACAGGACGCGGGCGGGCGTCGCCGGCACGATCGCGAACCGCACCAGGGCACTGCACGCGAACGCCACGGCGATCGCCGCCCACAGCCCCGGCAGCGCCGACGTCTTCGCGCCGACGAACAGGGACACGAAGTAGACCTGGAAGCCGATCAGGCCCAGGGCGGTGCCGCGGTCGCCGAACCGGCGGCTGTAGACGGCGCAGAAGATCAGGACGACGAAGAAGAGGTCACCGACGACGACGCGCGAGGTGAGCAGCGCGCTCACCGACACGGACGCCAGCGCCACGGGCAGGCCCAGCGCCAGCGTGACGGCCTGCGCGCCGGGCTGCTTCTCGCGGATGGCGAAGGTCGCGACCATCGCCGACATGGCGCCCGCCACCAGATGCTTGACGTCCGACCCGAGCAGGGCCAGCACCGCCAGCGCCAGGGCGATCGCGCCCACCGTCCGCAGCCCGGCCGTCAGCCGCAGCAGGCCGGGATCCGACGCGGCGACGCGGTCCCGCAGCCGTGCCCCCACAGAGCGCCCCGCTGACTTCACGCCGCCGTACACTCTCCCGACTCACGCTCGATTTCAGGCCATGGCCTAGATCCACTTCTCAGCATGCCATGCCGCGAGCGGGCCGCGGGCAGCGGGTCACAACTGTGCCCGGCCCGCCCCCTCGACCTGCTTGCGCACCTGCTCCGGCGTCAGATAGGCGTCGGTGTACTCGAAGTCCTTGAGCTTGGCCGGCTTGCGGGCCTGGAAACCGGTGCGCACGAAGTCGTCGCCCGCGACCGCGTTCAGCGTCCAGTTGGCCGCCACCCGGGCCTTGGCGACGCCGGTGCGCAGCGCCGACCAGTGGTAGCCACGGGCCACCGCCTGGGCCGGCAGGCCGTGCAGTTCGATGCCGAGGGGCTTGGACACCGCGTCCGTGCCGCCGAGGTCCACGACCAGACCGAGGTCCTTGTGGACGTACGGCCGCATCGGCTGGTTGCGCAGGGTCGCGATGATGTTCTCGGCGACGTGCTTGCCCTGCCGCATGGCGTGCTGCGCGGTGGGCGGGCAGACGGCGCCCTCCTGGCCCTTGGCGAGGTCGGGCACGGCCGCGGAGTCGCCGAGCGCGAACACCCCGTCGTTGCCCGGCAGGCACATCTCGGCGGTGACCGCGAGGCGCCCCTTGACCGTCTCCGCGCCGAGCGTGGCGATCAGCGGGCTGGCGACCACGCCGGCGGTCCAGATCAGCGTGCGGGTGGGCACCACCCGGCCGTCGGTGAAGGTGACCTCCTCGGGCCCGGCCTTCTCGATGGACACGCCCAGGGAGATCTCGATGCCGCGCCGGGTCAGGACCTCCTGCGCGCTGCGCCCGAGCTTGTCGCCCAGTTCGGGCATCAGCTTCGGCGCGATGTCGATGAGGTGCCACTTGATCAGGGCCGGGTCCAGGCGCGGGTAGCGCTTGACGGCCGCGTGCGTGAGCCGCTGGAGGCAGGCCGCGGTCTCGGTGCCCGCGTAGCCGCCGCCGACCACCACGAACTGGAGCCGGGAGGCGCGCTCGGCCGGATCCTGGCTGGCGTCGGCGAGGTCGAGCTGCGAGATGACGTGGTCGCGGATGTACGCGGCCTCCGCGAGCGTCTTCATGCCGAACGCGTGGTCGGTGAGCCCCGGGATGTCGAACGTACGGGTGATGCTGCCGGGGGCCAGCACGATGTAGTCGTACGGTTCGTTGACGATCTCACCGGTGATGGTCCGCACCACGCAGACCTTCGCCTTGAGGTCCACGCCGATGGCCCCGCCCGGGATGATCCGGGTGCGGTACCGGCTGCTGCGGCGCAGGGACAGCGCGATCGACTGCGGTGTCAGCACACCCGAGGCGACCTGGGGCAGCAGCGGCAGATAGAGCTGATAGGCGAACGGCGTCACCAGCGTGACGTCGGCCTCGTGGGGGGAGAGCCTGCGCTCGAGACGGCGGACGCACTCCACGCCGGCGAAACCTGCGCCGACCACCAGGATCCTGGGTCGTGTCACGGTGTTCATCCCTTTCTGCGGCTCCGGGCGGTCAGCCGCGAACGCCATTCGCCTGCCCCTGGATCGCTGCTTCGCACCTCGTCGATCCCATCGCGTCGGCGGCGGTTCGGCGAGCCGGGAGCGCCAGGCAGGCGACACACCCTGTGCACCAGGGTGCCCCGGCCGGGGCCCGTCCGCACCGGGCACGGGTGAACAGCCGGGAACGGACGGGTGGGGGAGTGGTGACCGGGCCGGCTCAGGCGGAGCCGTCGAGGTGGCACAGCAGCAGGCACACGTCGTCGTCGCGCTCGGAGTCGCTGAGCAGGGGCCGCAGGATGCCGTCCGCCGAGCCCTCCAGGTCCGTGTCCAGCTGCTCGGGGGCGAACGACCCCAGGGCCTCGGCCAGCCGTTCGATGCCCGGGTCTATGCCCCGGGCCCGCCGCTCCACCAGGCCGTCCGTGTACAGCGCCAGCGTAGACCCCGGCGCCAGCCGCTCCGTGTGGTCGGCGATCTCCTGCTGGAGCGGGATGCCGAGCATCGCCCCCGGTTTGGCGTCCAGTGTTCGCACTCCGCCGTCCGGGGTACGCAGCACGGGCGGCGGATGCCCGGCGGCGGCCCACGTCAGGGTCGGGTCGTCGGGGTGGAAGCGCGCGATGACCGCGGTGGCGAACAGGTCCGGCTGGAGGTGGTGCAGGAAGATGTGCAGCCGGGTCAGCAGCCGGCCGGGGCTGCCGCCGTCGACGGCGTAGGCCCGCAGCGCGGTCCGCAGCTGGCTCATCATCACGGCCGCCCGCAGCCCGTGCCCGGTCACGTCGCCGACGACGACGATGACCCCGCCGTCGGGCTGGCGGAACGCGTCGTACCAGTCGCCGCCGATGTTCAGTCCGTGCGTGGCCGGCAGATAGCGCGCGGCCAGGCTCAGTCCCGGCGGCGCCGGAAGGTCCGTCAGCAGGGCCCGCTGGAGGGTTTCGGCGATGTCGCGGTTGTGCTGGTAGCGCTGGGCGTGGTCGATGGCGATGGCGGCACGCCGCGTGAGTTCGAGCAGCATCACGGCGTCGTCCGGGTCCCAGCGCTCCCCGGGCGGGGTGAGCGTCAGCACCCCGAGCGGGGCTCCCCGGGTGGGCAGCGGGATGCACAGCAGGGGCTGGTCGGGGTTCAGCGCCGACGGCGGCTGGTCGTCGACGCCCGGAAGCCGGCCCGGCTCGCGGGCGGCGTACTGCGGCCGTCCGGTGCGGGCCGCGACCACGGCCGCGGCGGCGTGCACCGGGGGCCGGTTGCGGTCGCCCTCCTGGTCGAAGATCCAGACGTCGACGGCGGCGGCGTACTCCGGCACGAGCAGGTCCGGCAGCCGGCGCACGATCTCGTGGTGGTCGAGCGAGGCGGTGAGGACCGCGCTCGCGTCCGCCAGGAACGTCAGTCTGCGGCGGGCGTTCTCCGCCTCGGTGCGCGCCTTGCGCTCGGCGGCGAACGCCTCCCGCTGGGCCCGCCCGGCGGCGTCCAGCTCGGCGTGCAGCGCCACGACGCCCTGGTTCGTCTGCTGGAGCTCCTCCCGGTGGAAGGCGACGAGGTCCTCCTGCTCGGCGAGCCGGTCCAGCACCAGCGACGTGTCCTCGTCGGCGCCCAGCAGGGCCTCCGCCAGGGCGTCGGGGTCGTCCGCCACGGCGTCCTCGCCGGCGGCCGGGACCGCCTCGGGGCAGGGCACCGTCATCCGCCACGGCGGCTCACCGTCGGCCGCGGCCTCACGCGCCGGCGTCACCACCGCGTGCAGCTCGCCCTGTCCGGCGTCCGACGTGCCGGCGGGCGCCGTGGTCGCCTCCAGGGTCAGCAGCCAGGTGCCGCCCTTGGTCAGGCACTGCCGCAGCCGCGCGCTCAGCGAGGCCGCCAGCCGCGTCCGCTCCAGCGGCGGAACACCGTGGGCCGCGGCCAGCCGGGCCGTGGCGATACGGGCCCGGGCGGCGTCGGTGACACCGCTGATCTGCCAGGTACGGGTCATGGGCGGTCCGGCGGGGTCGAGGTCAGGACGGCCACGGCGGTGTCGTCACGCACGGGGCGGGCGGAGCTGCTGGCGTCACGGATCGTCACGGCGGCGGTCACGGCCGGGTCGACGTTCGGCGCGCAGGCGTCCGGCGACGGCGTCCACCGGCTCGGCAGGCCGTCGCTGTGCAGGATCAGCACCCGGCCGTCCCCCCACTCCCGCTCCTCGTCGCGCACGGTCGTGGGCCGGTGGGTGCCGACGATGCCGGGCTGGGACACCAGCGGCCGCCAGTCGCCGCCCGCGCAGAGCCGGGCCCCTATGTTGCCGACACCGGCGAACCTGAGCCGCCCGGCCCGCGTGTCGACCTGGGCGACCGCCACGGCCGCGCCGCGGGTGCCGGACAGCGCCGCGTCCAGCCGCTTCAGCGCCTCGGAGGGCACCAGATGGGCGGCGCCGCGCAGCGCCTCCACCGCGGCCGACGAGGCCCGGGCCGCCTCGGGTCCGTGACCCAGCCCGTCGGCGAGCATCAGCGTCACCCGGTCCTCGGTCCGCACCCACGCCCAGGCGTCGCCCGAGTAGTCGTCACCGCCGAACGGCACGTTCACGCCGCCGGCCCGCACACCCGCCACCGGGTCCTTCGCCCCGGCACGGGCACGGGCGGCGCCGCCGATCCGGGCCAGCGCCACGGTGCCCCGGCCCGGGACGCTGTGCAGCTCGAAGTCGTCGGCGAGGCGCGCACAGGTGCCCAGACCCGCCCCGAGCGAGGCCGTCGTGGTGAAGCCGTCGCTCAGGGCGGCCGGCACGTCGGCGATGCCCGGACCGTGGTCGACCGTCGTGATCTGCACGGCCCTGGCCTCGTCGCGGCCGGCCGTCAGGACCGGCGGGGACACCACGTCGATGAGGACCTGGCCGCCCCCGGCGTGCTTGAGCAGATTGGTGGCCAGCTCGGTCGCCACCAGCGACGCGGAGGCGGTGCACTGCTCGTCCAGCCCCGCCAGGGCGGCCGCGTGCTCCGCGGCCACCCTGGCGTCGCGCACCCGGGTCGAGTCGTGCACGGGCACGTCCCACACGCGCGGCATCAGAACTCCTCTCGCGGGCGCGGCGGACGGCCCACCCAGGAGGTCACCCGCACGGTGGTGCCGGTGCCCGGACCGCTGTCGATCGTGAACTCGTGCACCAGGCGCCGGGCACCGCCCAGCCCCATGCCGAGCCCGTCGCCCGAGGTGAAACCGTCGCTCAGCGCCTGCTCCACGTCGGCGATGCCGGGGCCCTCGTCGCTGAAGGTCAGCCTGAGGCCGCGCACGCCGCCCTCGGTCACGGCCTCCGTGTCCATGGTGCCGCCACCGCCGTACACCAGCGTGTTGCGGGCCAGTTCGCTGGCCGCCGTGACCAGCTTCGTCTGGTCCACCAGCCCGAAGCCGAGCTGGGCGGCGGCCTGCCGCACGTGCTGTCGCACCCACACCAGATCCATGTCCGAACGGATCGGCAGGCGGGCCTGGGCGCCCGCGGCAGTGTGCATCACGGACTCTCCTGCCGCAGGCCGCCGAAGCGGGACGACGGAGCCTGCCGCGTGAGGAGGTCCATGGCCACCTCGGTACTGAGCGCGGTGTGCACCCGCGGCAGGGTCAGACCCAGTTCCACCAGGGTGATGGCGACCGCCGGCCGCATGCCGACCACCACGGTCCGGGCGGCCAGCAGATCGGTCTGCCCGGCGATCTCGGCCAGCACCCGGCCCAGGAAGGAGTCGACGATCTCCACGCCGGAGATGTCGATGATCACGCCCGTGGCCCCGGTGCGCACGATGGTCTCGGCGAGATCGTCCTGGAGCTGCTGCGCCGTGCTGTCGTGCAGATCCCCCTGGAGGGTGACCAGGAGGACGTCACCGAGCCGCAGGACCGGTACATACCCCGTCACGGGACCCCCGTGGGGCCCGGGGAAGGCCTCGTTCACCGCGCGACCGGACCGTTCGCGACGGGGTTCACGATGCCGACGCCGAGCTGGTGCAGGACGTAGCCCAGCGCGTCGGCGAGGCTCGCCCGGGTCACCACCGTGCCCAGGTCCAGACCGAGGTGGACCATCGTCTGCGCGATCGCCGGACGGATGCCGGAGACGATGCACTCGGCACCCATCAGCCGGGCCGCGGCGACCGTCTTCATCAGGTGCTGCGCCACCAGCGAGTCCACCGTCGGGACGCCGGTGATGTCGAGGATCGCGTACCGCGCCTGCTGCTCGACGACCGACTCCAGCAGGGTCTCCATCACGACCTGGCTGCGGGCGCTGTCCAGCGTGCCGATCAGCGGCACGGCCACGATGCCGTCCCACAGCTTGATGACGGGCGTGGCGACCTCCAGCAGTTGCAGCCGCTGCCGGTCGATCAGGGCCTGCCCCTCGCTCAGCGCCGTCTGCATGACCACCACGCGCAGGGTGCCCATCAGGACGCTCAGCGTGGTGACACAGTCCCGTACGTGGTCGGCCGAGGCGTCCGGGAGGTCGGATAGCAGCAGGTTCTCGACCGGCGGACGCAGGGCGGCCATCTCGCTCGACACCTGAGCGGTGCTCAGGCCCGCGCGGGACCGTGCCGCCCCCATCCTCGCCAACTGCTCGCGCACCGCGGTGAATCCCGCGGCGTCGGGGTCCTCCACCCGGGAAGCGTCGGCCACTTGGGCCAGCGCGTCCACCACCGACTTCCCCGCCTCGACCGCCTCGTCCCGCGAAACGGTGAACACGGCCCGGAACAAGGGCTCGTCGGCCCACCGCTGGGCGATCTGTTCACGGCGGCGCCGCAGGAATTCCCTGACCTCCTGCGTCGCCGATCCGGCCGTTCCCTCCGCCTGCTCCGGCACCTGCTCCACTCCTCATCCGCGCTGCGCCGTACCGACCCATCGGGCAACGTGACGGCGACGTGACTCTGCCGGGCGACAACTGTAACCACCCGTCGACCTCGTACGACACCTGCTCCCGCACGAGCGGCCCGGACGAGTGGCCGGGACGGAGCGGCGCGGCGGACCGGCTCAGGCGTCCGGCACCTCCGGGCCCCCCGGCTCCCGGTCGACACGGGACAGCGCCTCCTCGACGCTGCCGGAGACCGGCACGGTGATGCTCACACCCGTCAGGTCCAGGATGCGCAGCACCGCCGGGGCGGGCGAGATGATGTGCACGCTGCCCGGGAGGTCGCGCGCCTCCTGGTAGACCCGGAGGATGATGTTCATCCCGGAGGAGTCCATGAACGGGACGTCCGACAGATCCAGCAGGAAGTGCCGTCGGCCGTGGTGCAGTTGGTTGGCCAGGTGGTGCTGGAACTCGGTCGCGGTGTCGACGTCCAGATAGCCCTCCACCTTGAGCAGCGCGACGTCCTCCCGGGGCAGCGTCACCTCGACGGACAGCGGGTTCTGGGCAATGGGCACGTGTACCTCCAACAATCCTGACGGCCAGGGACCGGGCAGCCCCCGTGAGCGACTTCGCAGCCCGCGGACGAGGGGCACGTTCCGGTGATCGAAATCTCACCGGCCGCCATGCCCCTCACCCGCGAACACCGCTCACCGCGCCCGGCGTCTACCCCCGAATCCGACGGCCACACCTCACCCGACCCGGATGCCCACCAGACACGTGTCGTCGTCCGTGTCCGACCTGCTGTAGGTGAGCAGACGGTCCAGGTGCTGGTCCAGCGTCGTGGGGTGGGAACGGGCGGTGCTGAGCAGCTGCGCCAGCGACTCCTCCACCGAGCGGTCACGCCGCTCGATCAGGCCGTCGGTGTACATCAGCAGCGTGTCCTGGGCGGCGAGTTGCACCTCGTCCTCCTCGTAGGCCGCCTCCGCCACGGCGCCCAGCAGCATGCCCCGCACCAGCGGCAGGGGCTTCGCCTCCGGACCCCGCACCAGCACCGGCGGCAGATGCCCGGCGCGGGCCCAGCGCAGCGTCCGCCGGACCGGGTCGTACAGGCCGCACACCGCGGTCGCCGTGACCCCGCCCGTCAGATGGTGCGCCACGATGTTCAGCCAGGACAGCAGCTGCCCGGGGCCCGCACCCGTCACCGCGAGGCCGCGCAGCGCGTTGCGCAGCACGACCATGCTGGTCGCGGCCTCTATGCCGTGCCCGGCCACGTCCCCCACGCACAGCAGCACCATCCGGTTCGGCAGCATCACCGCGTCGTACCAGTCGCCGCCGACCAGCTGCTCCGTCTCCGCCGGCCGGTAGCGGACGGCCACCTGGAGGTCCGGCACCCTGAGCGGGGTCTGGGCGGGCGGCATGATCGCGTGCTGCAACTGCAAGGTCAGCCGGGCGCGTTCGATGGACTGCTGCTCGGTGTGCGCCAGCTGGTCGCGGGTCGCGGCGAGCGCCACCTCCGTCCAGTGCTGGGCCGAGATGTCCTGGTAGGCGCCGCGGACGACGAGCAGGCGGTCGTCGGTGTCCAGCACCGGTTCGGCCACCACCCGCACATGCCGGGTCACCCCGTCCGGACGCTGGAGCCGGAACGCCGCCGACGCCGGCCTGCGGTGGTGCAGCAGCGTGCGCAGGAACCGGCCGATGGGCACGGCGTCGTCCGGATGCGCGTGGGAGGCCAGCTGCTCCAGCGGCACCGGCGTGCTCGTCTGCGGACGCCCGTACAGGTCGAAGAGCTGCCCGTTCCAGGTGATCTCGCCGGTCAGCAGATTCTCCTCGAAGCCGCCGATGCGGCCGAGCCGCTGGGCGTGCTGGAGGAGGCTGGCCAGCCGGGCCGTCTCGTCCTCGATGCGCCAGATGAGCAGGACGGCGTTGCCGTGCCGGCTGATGCTGATGTCCGCGATCGCCGACAGCGGCACCTGGTCGACCAGCGCCGTCAGGTTCATCCGCCGGGCCCGGAACGACTCGCCCGTGGCGTAGACCCGCTCCACGCTCCGGAACAGCTCGCTGTCCCCGGCGGCCATCGGATAGGCCTCCAGCAGCAGCGCCCCGCCCACCACGGCACGCGGCCGCCCGGCGGGGTCCAGGAAGCGGTTGTTGACGTGCTGGATGCGGAAGTCCGCGAGGTGCCCGGCCGCGTCCAGGTGCGGCACCAGCACCAGGGCGGGATCGTGCAGCCCGTCCGCCAGGTCCATCAGCTCCGCGGCGTCCGGCAGCACCCGCGGCTCCAGCCCGGCGCCGTGCGGCGGCGTGTACGTCTCCAGCGTGTGCGCGCACAGCTCCGCCAGGGCCTCCACCTGGCGCACCACCTGGGGCGGCTGCGCGGGCAGGGGCCCAGGCCAGGCGATCTCCAGCACGCCGTGGATACGGCCCCCCGTGCCGGCCGGCACGGCGACCCGGCCGCCCTCCGGGTGCTGGTGCCGGCCCACGCTGGGCAGCCCGGTCCGGGCCAGCGACGTGATCCACTGGCCCGACCGCTCGGTCAGGCCGCGCCGCGCCACCGTCGCCACGTCCGGCGGCACATAGCGCCAGCGCGTGGCCTCGGCGGCCGAGAACCCGGCGGAGCCGGCCAGCGTGAGCGAGCCGTCGGAGCCGGCCGCCCAGATGGCCACGGCGACCGCGCCCAGCGGGCGCAGCGCCTGCTCAAGGAGGGCGTCGGCGACGGCCTGGGTGTCGTCCGCGGCCAGCGCGCCGCTCTCGGCCGCCCGCAGGCGTACGGCGGCGGACTCCGCGGACGGCTGCTCGCCCTCCTCGGACCGCTCCGCCTCCGCCGCGGCGGTGGCCGCGAGGAACGCGTCCGTGACCTCCGACATGCGGTCCCGGGCGGCCTGGTTGATGACGTCGACCGCGAACTCCAGCGGCGTCACCTGGGACTGCTCGGCCAGTTCGGCGAGCTGCCGGGCGGCCTGCGCGGGACCGCAGCCGAGCCGCGCGACCAGGATGCCCTTGGCGAGCTCGATCAGGGCCCGGCCCTCGGCCTCCGCCTGGGCGGCCCGCACCTCGCGGCTGAGCCGGTCCACCGTGGCCGCGAGCCTGCCCACGGGCGACAGCGGGGTCATGCCGCGCAGGTCGGCGGCGGGGCCGTCGACCGCGCAGGACTGGGGCGGCGCGGACGCCGGGGGCGGTGCCGCGGACGGACCGGGCGGTTCGGCGCCGCCGGGTCCGTGCGGCTGGTCGGAGATGCTCACGGTCGCATCACTCCTCGGCTGGAGACCGCCACGGAACACGACGGGACGCGTCGCGCACCGCCCGGCCCACCGGTGTACGGGACGGGGGCCGGCGCGCTCATGCGGGCAGCCAGCGTCGGACGCACGCGATGAGGTCCTGCGTGTCCACGGGCTTGGTGACGTAGTCGCTGGCGCCCGAGGCGATGCTCTTCTCCCGGTCGCCCGGCATCGCCTTCGCCGTCACCGCGATGATCGGCAGCTCGGCGTACTCGGGCATCCGGCGGATCTCCGCCGTCGCCGTGTAGCCGTCCATCTCCGGCATCATCACGTCCATCAGGACCAGCGCGACCTCCGGGTGGCCCACCAGCGTCTCGATGCCCCGCCGCCCGTTCTCCGCGTGCAGGACCCGGAAGCCGTGCAGCTCCAGGATGCCGCTGAGCGCGAAGAGGTTGCGCGCGTCGTCGTCCACGACCAGGACGGTGCGGCCCGACGGCGACTCGTCCACGGGCAGCGGCATCAGGCGCTGCGGCTCGTCGGGGCGGACCAGGGACAGCACGTCCCCGGGCTCCTCGGCGGCCAGGTGCAGCGCGATGCGCTCCCGCAGCTCGTCCAGGCTGGACAGGAACTCCAGCGCCCCGCCCCCGGAGCCGGCGCGCAGGCTCTCCTCCAGCGCCGCGTCCGCGCGGTGACCGCTGTGCACCAGCACCGGCACGCTCGCCAGCGCCGAGTCGCCCCGCAGCGCCTCAAGGAACCGGGACGCCTCGGAGTCCGGCATGCCCAGCTCCAGGACGACGCAGTGGCACGGGTCGGCCGCCAGCGCACCGGCCGCCTCCTGCGCCCCGACGGCGGTGATGACGTCGAGCGGAGGCCTGCCCCCCGCGTCGTCCCGCCCGTGCGACAGGTCGGCGACCACGCTCTCCGCGACCAGGGTCAGCAGGCCGCGCGGCCGCTCCTCCACCACCAGCAGGCGGCGAGGGCGCTGCCGGTGACCGGACGTCAGCTCGGGCAGCGGCGCCGGGCTCGCGAGCACGTCCGCGGGAGACTCGGCCGGCGTCTGCTCCCCGCCCCGGCGCAGCAGCTCCTCGAAGTCGGGCCGGGCCACCGGCAGGAACAGCGTGAACGTGCTGCCCCGGTCGGGCGTGCTGTCCACCGAGACGGCACCGCCCAGCAGCTGGGCGATCTCCCGGGTGATGGACAGGCCGAGGCCGGTGCCGCCGTACTTGCGGCTCGTCGTGCCGTCCGCCTGCTGGAACGCCCCGAAGATCGACTCCAGGTTCTGCTCCGGGATGCCGATGCCCGTGTCCTTCACCCGGAAGGCCACCACGGCACCGCCGCGGACCACACCCTGCGGCACCTCGTCGTCCGGCGCCGGCTCGATGGCCAGCTCCACCCCGCCGCGCTCGGTGAACTTCACCGCGTTGGACAGCAGGTTGCGCAGCACCTGACGCAGCCGGGAGTCGTCGGTCAGCAGGTCGGCCGGCGCGCCCGCGGCCGTCGTCACCGTGAACTCCAGACCCTTCTGCGTCGTCATGGGACGGAAGGTGACCTCGACGTACTCGATGAGCTGCCGCAGCGTCACCCGCTCCGGAGAGACGTCCATCTTGCCGGCCTCGACCTTCGACAGGTCCAGGATGTCGTTGATCAGCTGGAGCAGGTCCGAGCCCGCCGAGTGGATGATCCCCGCGTACTCCACCTGCTTCGGGGTGAGGTTGCGCGACGGGTTCTGGGCGAGCAGCTGGGCGAGGATCAGCAGGCTGTTGAGCGGGGTGCGCAGCTCGTGGCTCATGTTCGCCAGGAACTCCGACTTGTACTTCGAGGCCAGCGACAGCTGCTGCGCACGGGCCTCCAGCTCCTGCCGGGCCTGCTCGATCTGGAGGTTCTTCGCCTCGATGTCCCGGTTCTGGGTGACCAGCAGGGACGCCTTGTCCTCCAGCTCGGCGTTGGAGCGCTGGAGCTCCTCCTGCTGCACCTGGAGCTCCGTGGAACGGGCCTGGAGCTCGGCCGTCAGACGCTGGGACTCGGCGAGCAGCTCGTCGGTGCGGGCGTTGGCCACGATCGTGTTGACGTTGACGCCGATGGTCTCCATCAGCTGTTCCAGGAAGTCCCGGTGGATCGGCGTGAACGGGGTGACCGACGCCAGCTCGATCACGCCGAGGACCTGGCCCTCGACCACGATCGGCACCAGCACCAGGGCGGAGGGCACCACCTGGCCGAGCCCCGAGGAGATCATCACGTAGCCCGGCGGCAGCTCGTCCACCACGATGGTGCGGCGGCTGCGCGCGGCCTGCCCGACCAGCGTGCGGCCGAAGGCGATCCGGGTGGGCCGGTCCGCGTCGTCGGGATAGCCGTAGGAGCCGACGAGCCGCAGCTCGGGCCCCGCCTCGCCGTCGTCGGCCAGGTAGAACGCGCCGTACTGCGCCGACACCAGCGGCACCAGCTCGTCCATGATCAGCTCGGCGACCACGGGCAGGTCCCGGTGGCCCTGCATCAGGCCGGAGATCCGGGCGAGGTTCGTCTTGAGCCAGTCCTGCTCCTGGTTGGCCCGGGTGGTCTCGCGCAGGGACTGCACCATCGCGTTGATGTTGTCCTTGAGCTCGGCGACCTCGCCGGACGCCTCCACGTTGATCGAGCGGGTCAGGTCGCCCTCGGCGACGGCGCTCGTCACCCCGGCGATCGCGCGCACCTGACGGGTGAGGTTGCCCGCCAGCTCGTTGACGTTCTCCGTGAGCCGCTTCCAGGTGCCGGAGACGCCCTCCACCTCGGCCTGGCCGCCGAGCCGGCCCTCGGTGCCGACCTCGCGGGCCACGCGGGTGACCTCGTCGGCGAA
>NZ_WWHX01001021.1 GCF_009862125.1 Streptomyces sp. SID5910 | reverse complement strand
ACTGGCCCGTCTCTTCCCGGCCCCCATCACCGACAGCACCGACGTGGACGCGGAGGTCCCCGCATGAGCAGCGCCACCCGACGCGACCCGTACGAGGGCTTCGCCGGCCGCGTCGGACGCACCTTCGCCGAGTCCGAACCGGCCTGGCCCGCGCCCGCCCCCACGGGCAAGGCGCCGAACATCGTCGTCGTCCTCGTGGACGACATGGGGTACAGCGACATCGGCCCGTTCGGTTCGGAGATCCCGACGCCCGTCCTCGATCGCCTCGCCGACGACGGGGTACGGCTGACCAACTACCACACCATGCCGCTGTGTTCCCCGGCACGGGCGGCCCTGCTCACCGGTCTCAACCCGCACCGTGTCGGCTACGCCATGGTCGCCAACTCGGACCCGGGCTTCCCCGGTTACGGCATGCAGATCGCCGACGACATCCCCACCCTCGCCGAACTGCTCCACGACGCCGGATACGCCACCTACGCCGTCGGCAAGTGGCACCTCGTGCGCGACTCCGCGTCCAACGCGGCGGACGACCGCGCCAGCTGGCCCCTCCAGAAGGGCTTCGACCAGTACTACGGCGTGCTGGAGGGCCTCACCAGCCTGTTCCACCCGCACCAGCTCGTCCGCGACAACAGCCCGCTCGACATCGACGAGTTCCCCGACGACTACTACTACACCGACGACATCACCGACCAGGCGATCGCCATGGTGAAGTCGCTGCGCGCCCACGACCAGGACAAGCCGTTCTTCCTGTACCTCGCCCACAACGCGGTCCACGGGCCGCTCCAGGCCAGGGCCGAGGACATCGACCGGCACCGGGGACGCTACGACGACGGCTGGGACGCCCTGCGCGAGCGGCGCTTCGCCGCGCAGAAGGCCGCCGGCCTCTTCCCGCCCGGCACCGAACTGCCCGACCGCAACAGCGAGGCGGGCCTCGACGTGCCCGCCTGGGACAGCCTCACCGAGGAGCAGCGCGCGCTGTACGCCCGCTACATGGAGGTGTACGCGGCGCTCGTCGACAACATCGACCAGAACCTCGGCCGCCTCACCGACACCCTGGACGCGCTCGGCGAACTCGACAACACCATCATCGTCTTCACCTCCGACAACGGCGGCACCGGAGAGGGCGGCGCCGAGGGCACCCGCTCCTACTTCAGCCGCTTCGTCCACCACCCGGCGCTGCCGGGCGACTGGACGCCCGACGTCGACCGGGACCCCGAGCTGATCGGCGGCCCCCGCAGCCTCGTCCACTACCCGCGGGGCTGGGGCATGGCGTCCAACACCCCGTTCCGCCTCTACAAGGGCCACACCTACGCCGGCGGCGTGCGCGTCCCGTTCCTGCTGTCCTGGCCCGACGGTGCCCGGGAGGGACGGCTCGACCCGGGCCTGCGCCCGCAGTACCAGTACGTCACCGACATCGCGCCCACCCTGCTGGAACTGGCCGGTCTGGCACGCCCCGACGCCCGGCGCGGACGCACCCTCCAGGAACCCGACGGCGCGAGCTTCGCCCCCGTCCTGGCCGAGGCCGCCCACGACTCCACGCACCGCGAGCAGTACTGCGAGATGAGCGGCAACCGCAGCCACTACCGGGACGGGCACAAACTCGTCACCCTGCACCGTCCTGGGGCGCCCTACGACGACTCCGAATGGGCGCTGTACGACATCCGCACCGACCCCACCGAGATCCACGACCTGGCCGCCGAGCGCCCGGACCTCGTCAAGGAGCTGTCGGCGGCCTGGGAGGAGGCGGCCTGGCGCAACGGCGTCTTCCCGCTGCCGGACGGCAGCGGAGCCCTCGCCCGCCGCAACCCCGCGGAACGGCGGCTCGCCCGGCCGCTCACGCTGCTGCCCGGTACGCCGGAACTGGAGCGCTACCGCTCCTCCCGGCTGATCTCGCTGTGTTCCTTCGACATCGAGGTCCTGCTCGACGAGACCGGCGAAGGCGTCCTCGTCTCGCACGGCGACCAGGGCGGCGGCTACAACCTGCACGTCGAGGACGGACGGCTGCGCCTCGCCTACAACGAGTACGGCGTCCTGCACGAGACGGACGCAGGCCCCCTGGCGGCGGGCCCGCACCTCGTCCTGCTGAGTGCCACGGCCGAGGAGGGCCTGCGCTGGCGGTTCACCCTGTCCGTCGACGGGACCGAGCGGGCCGTGTCCGGCAGCGTGCACCAGCTCATCGGCATGGCGCCCTTCCAGGGCATCAGCGTCGGCGTCGACCGCAAGTCGCCCGTCTCCTGGCCCCTGTACGAGCGCCACCGGAGCTTCCGGTTCACCGGACGGCTGAGGTCGGTGACGTACCGGCCCGGAGCGCCGGGCCCCGACTCCCTGGAAGCGGTGGCCACCGCGCTGCGCGAGGCGGCGGCCGCGTTCGAGTGATGCCCGGGGCCGAGGCATCGCCGCCGGTGATCCGGGGTGCGGGGGCGATGCCTCAGCCGGTCAGGACCGACCACGGGGAGCCGCCGTGCACGAGCACCAGCACGGCGAGCACGACGAGGTCGGCGATGCCGAGACCCAGGCCGAGGTAGGCGCGGAAGCGGCGCGGGGTGCCGCGGCGCAGGGCGATGGCGGCCAGGACGATGGCGATCGGGCCGAGGACGAGGTTGAGGACGAGAAGTCCCACCAGTCCGAGGACGAAGGAGGCCACCGCCATGCCCTCGGTGTCCCGCAGTCCTGTCCGCCGTGACCTCTCCGCGGTCAGTCGCATGCCTAGGCCCTCCTCGCGTTGCGGCGCTTGCGTTCACGGGTCGTGAAGACGAGGAGCCACAGGAGGATCCCGGCCCCGAGTACCACGGCGACCGGCCACGGCAGGTACGCGGCCGCGCCGACGAGGATGCCCAGCAGGAGCAGGGCCACAACCAGGAAGAGCATGCTCAACCTCTCCTTGCTCAACGGTCCATGACACACCGGTGTACCCGCGAGTAGCCCTCTCACGCGTGCCGCCTGATACGAGGGGTCCGCCGGTTGTTGTGTCGTGCGCATGGCAAGCTTGTTGACGCTTCGTCAACTGCATTGCCGGTCCTTCCTGTTGTGGGCAACTCTTGATCGCAGTCCGGAGCGGAATGCCACGCCCCGCCCCGGCAGGGGTGCGCGATCACGCGCACCCGCCCCCACAGACGCGCGCCCCACCCGTGCGCGCGCCGCCAAGAGGAGGAACCCCTCGTAATGGCACAACTGCGGAGCAAGAGAATACGGTTCGCCGCGATCGCCGCTGTCGCGGCGACCACCCTGGCCGGCGGTCTCGCCGCCGTCCCCGCCCAGGCCGCCCCCGCCGAGGGCAAGGTCATCGGTGCCGGTTCGCCCACGGCGGTCCGGGACAGCTACATCGTGACGCTGCGGAAGGACGCCGGCTTCAAGGCCTCCTCGGCCACGGGCAGGGAGCTGGTCGAGGAGTACGGCGGCAGCGTGAACAAGACGTTCGGCAGCGCGCTGAACGGCTACACCGCCACCCTCTCCGCGACGGAGGCGGGGCACCTGGCCGCCGACCCGGCGGTCGCGGCCGTCGAGCAGAACCAGCGGGTCCGCGTCGCCGACACCACGCAGTCCAACGCGCCCTGGGGCCTGGACCGCATCGACCAGGCCTCCCTGCCGCTGTCCGGCACCTACACCTACCCGGACAGCGCCGGCAGCGGTGTGACGGCCTACGTCATCGACACCGGCGTACGCATCACGCACCAGCAGATCAGCGGCCGTGCCACCTACGGGTACGACGCCGTCGACGGCGACACCAGTGCCGCGGACGGCAACGGCCACGGAACCCATGTGGCCACCACCATCGCCGGCTCCACCTACGGCGTGGCCAAGAAGGCGAAGATCGTCGCCGTGCGGGTGCTGGACAACAACGGCTCGGGGACGACCGCCGGGGTCATC
>NZ_WWHX01001020.1 GCF_009862125.1 Streptomyces sp. SID5910 | reverse complement strand
AGAGGCCGCAGAGGCCGCAGAGGCCGCAGAGCGCGCGGTGAGCGCAGCGGGCGACGAGAGCGCTGGGGGCGACGAGGGCGCTGCGGGCGAAGGGAGCGCTGCGGGCGACGAGGGCGCTGCGGGCGACGAGGGCGCTGCGGGTGAAGGGCGCGCCGCCGGCGCCGCGCGCCTGCGCCGTGCCGCCGCCGACGTGTTCGGGTGGGACAGCCTCCTGCCCGAGCAACTCCACGCCATGGAGGCGGTCCTGGCCGGCCGGGACACCCTCGTCGTGATGCCCACCGGCTCCGGCAAGTCGGCCGTCTACCAGGTCCCCGGCGTGCTGCTGTCCGGCCCGGTCGTGATCGTGTCGCCGCTGCTCGCCCTCCAGCGGGACCAGATCGCCGGCCTGCCCGACGGCGCCCGCGCACCGGGCGCGGTGGCCGTCAACTCCGACCTCACCGCCGCCCGGACCGAGGAGGCCTGGGACGCCGTACGGAGCGGCGAGGCACGCTTCCTGTACCTGTCGCCGGAACAGCTGGCCAAGGACGAGGTCGTGGAGCGGCTGGCCGGGACCGGCCCCGCGCTCTTCGTGGTCGACGAGGCCCAGTGCGTCGCCTCCTGGGGCCACGACTTCCGGCCCGACTACCTCCGCCTGGAGCAGGCGGTGCGGCGGGTGGGCCGGCCCCCGGTGCTCGCCCTCACCGCCACGGCGGCCCCGCCGGTGCGCCGGGAGATCGTCGAACGGCTCGGCATGGAGCGGCCGCGCGTGACGGTGACGAGCTTCGACCGGCCCAACATCCGGCTGGAGGTCCGCCGGTTCCTCGACGAGGACGAGCGGCGCCGGGCGGTCGTCGAACGCGCCGCCGCCGAACCCAAGCCGGGCATCGTCTACGCGGGGACCCGCAAGGACACCGAGCACTTCGCCGGCGAACTGGCCCGGCTCGGACTGAGCGCCGAGGCCTACCACGCAGGCCTGCGCAAGAGCGAACGCGCCCGCATCCACGACGCCTTCCTCTCCGGCGAGGCCGACGTCGTGGTGGCGACCTCCGCGTTCGGCATGGGCATCGACAAGGAGGACGTACGGTTCGTGCTGCACGCCTCGCTGCCGGGCTCGCCGGACGCCTACTACCAGGAGATCGGCCGCTGCGGCCGGGACGGCGAGCCCGCCCTCGCCGTACTGCACTACCGGCCCGAGGACACCGGCATGCGCACGTACTTCGCCGCCCGCGCGCCCGGCCACGAGGCCCTGTCCGAGGTCGCCGGCGCCGTCCACGAGCACCGGGACGACCCGGCCGGGCTGGACCGGCTGCGCCGGGACACCGGGCTCTCG
>NZ_WWHX01000104.1 GCF_009862125.1 Streptomyces sp. SID5910 | reverse complement strand
CCGTCGACGGCAACCCCTACGACGCCGTCCGGCTCGGCGCCCCCGCGCGCGCCGCCGGCCGGCTGACCGGCGTCTTCGCCGCCCACGCCGACGCCCTCGCCCGCGGCGACGGGACCGGCCTTGACCAGGTCGCCGGGGAGTTGGAGCGGCGCGGCTTCCTGCTCTTCGCCGCCGAGGCGCACGCCCAGGCGGTACGCGCCCACCGCGATCCGCGGGCCGCCCGCACCGCCCGCACCCGCGCCGTCGCCCTCGCCCGCCGCTGCGAGGGCGCCCGCACCCCGGCCCTGGCCGGTCTGGTGCTCGGCGAACTCACCGCCCGCCAGCGGCAGATCGTCACGCTCGCCGCGGCCGGACTGAGCAACCGCCAGATCGCCGAGAGACTCACGCTCTCCGTCCGCACCGTCGGCAACCACCTCTACAGCGCCTACACCCGCCTCGGCGCTGGCGACCGCGGCGCCCTGCCCTGGCTGGTGGACCTGCCCGCGGCCCAGCCTGCCTGACGACGGCCCGGGTCAGGCGGCGCCGAACGCCGAGAACGCCCACCCCGTGGCCTGGTGCACGGCGTCGCCCGGCAGCGCGGCCCGCGCGTCGCGCAGCGCCTCCGCCAGGGACAGGCCGGCGTCCAGCCCCTTGTGCAGCGCGAGCATCAACGGCACCAGCGCGGCGTCGTTGACCGGCGCGCTGCACGCCACCACCCCGGCGGTGCCCAGCGGCAGCAGCGCGGTGACCAGCCCGAGCAGCTCGTCCGCGCCGACGGACGCGAGGCGGGCGGTGTCGCAGCAGGACAGGATGATCCGATACGGGCTGCGGTCCAGCCGCTCGAAGTCGTGCACGATCAACGGCCCGTCCGCCATCCGCAGCGAGGAGAACAGGGGACTGTCGGCGCGGAACGTGCCGTGCGCGGCGATATGGGCCAGCACGGCCCCGTCCAGCTCCCGCAACACCCGGGGCACCCGAGCATCGTCCCCCTCCAGCAGAACCGGAGCCCCATACCCGCCCCGCACCTCCGCCCCGCCCCCGCGCTCGCCGCCCGCCCCGGCGTCCGGGGGTGTCAGCGGTGCGTCGCCGGACGGCGCGGCCACGGGCCTGTCCGGCACGTCCCGCGTGTCTCGCCCATCC
>NZ_WWHX01001019.1 GCF_009862125.1 Streptomyces sp. SID5910 | reverse complement strand
CACCAGCGCGGCATGCGCGTGATCATCGACTTCGTCATGAACCACACCAGCGACCAGCACCCGTGGTTCCAGGAGTCGCGGAAGAACCCCGAGGGCCCGTACGGCGACTACTACGTCTGGGCGGACGACGACACCCGCTACCCGGACGCCCGCATCATCTTCGTCGACACCGAGGCCTCCAACTGGACCTACGACCCGGTCCGCGGACAGTACTTCTGGCACCGCTTCTTCTCCCACCAGCCGGACCTGAACTACGAGAACCCGGC
>NZ_WWHX01001018.1 GCF_009862125.1 Streptomyces sp. SID5910 | reverse complement strand
AGCGGCCGAAAGGACGTGAGGGAGCTGTGACGTTCCGCAATTCCGTTCTGGCGGGCTCCACTCTTATCCGTGAGGCGATCGAATCCCAGAATTTCCAATCAGGGGTGGAAGGGTGGCAGATTGCGGCTGACGGTACCGCCGAATTCTCCGATCTGACGATTCGGTCCTCCGATGGGCTCGGCCGCACTATTGTCGTGGCGAACGGCCGGATCACAATCCGGAATGCCG
>NZ_WWHX01001017.1 GCF_009862125.1 Streptomyces sp. SID5910 | reverse complement strand
GCAGCCGACGCGGCCACCGGCGTGGAGGGCGAGTTCGACGAAGGCGGTGCCCGGCAGCAGGACGGCCCCCAGCACCGCGTGGTCCGCCAGCCAGGCGTGGGACGCCAGCGACAGACGGCCGGTGAACAGACAGCCGTCGGAATCGGGCAGGGTCACCGCAGCACCGAGCAGAGGATGATCAGCAGCCCCCAGACCCGCCGCCGACACATCGCCGGCGGACGGGGCCGCCTCCAGCCAGTATCGGTCTCGCTGGAAGGCGTAGGTGGGGAGTTCCACCAGCCGGGGGCGGGACGGGGCGAGGAACGCAGCCCAGTCCATCTCGTGCCCCCGGATGTATGCCTGCGCGAGGGCTTCCACGAGCGAGCCGGCCTCGTCGCGGTCCTTACGCAGGACGGGAGCGAACACCATGTCCGAGACGGAGTCCGCGCCCATCCCGGACAGCACACCGTCGGGGCCCAACTCGAGGCAGCTGGTCACGCCCTGGTCTGAGAGATGCGTGATGCCGTCGGCGAAACGCACCGCCTCACGTACGTGACGCACCCAGTACTCCGGGTCACAGACTCCATCCGCAGACGCCAGCTCACCCGTCACGTTCGACAGCACAGCAAGCTGCGGAGCCTGGTAGGTGAGGGACTGGGCGATCTGCCGGAACTCGTCCAGCATCGGCTCCATCAACGGCGAATGGAACGCATGCGAGACGCGCAGCCGACGCACCCGCCGGCCCTCAGCCCGCCACACCTCCTCCAACTCCGAGACCACAGAACCGTCACCGGAAACCACGACCGCCTGCGGCCCGTTGACCGCCGCGACAGCCACACCCTCACGGCCAGCCAACGCAGCCCGGACCACCGTCTCTTCGGCCTCCACGGCGAGCATCGCCCCACCCTGCGGGAGTGCCTGCATCAGACGACCACGCGCAGCCACCAGCACACACGCGTCCTCCAGCGACCACACACCGGCGACATGGGCTGCCGCCAGCTCACCGAT
>NZ_WWHX01001016.1 GCF_009862125.1 Streptomyces sp. SID5910 | reverse complement strand
CGGGCCCGGCTGCTGGGCGGCGCCTCTGAGGCGGGCGGCGCCGACGGGGTGTGGCGGCTCCACGTACGCCTGCCGTTGAAGGGACCCGCATGACCCGTAGGCCGATCCGGATCGTCCTCGCCGACGACGAACGCATGGTCCGCACCGCCCTGCGCGCCATCCTCTCCGCCGAGGAGGACATGGAGGTCGCCGGCGAGGCGGCCACCGGCGCCGAGGCGGTCTCCGTCGTCCGCGAGACACGGCCGGACGTCGTCCTCATGGACGTCCGCATGCCCGG
>NZ_WWHX01001015.1 GCF_009862125.1 Streptomyces sp. SID5910 | reverse complement strand
CGGTTGATGTTGACGCGTTCGGGCCGCAGTCCCATCACGACGGCGACCTCCTGCTTGAGGAAGTCGAGGAGCTCGTCCGTGGGAGGCGCCTGTGCTGCTTCGGGGGCCTGCGAGGCCCCGGCGCCGGGCAGGGACGGTGCAGCGGCCGCCGGGGCCGTGCTCTCGCCACTGGCCTTGACGGATGCGACCTCGGCTACCGGAGGCGTACTGTCCGTTGTCGCCGCAGGTGTTGCGGAGTCGTCCGCCTTGGTGTCGGACTCCTCCTCGACCGGCTCCAGTTCGTTGGCGAGGGCTTGGGCGACGGTGGTGATGGTGCCGTCCTTGAGGAGTTGCACCATGGG
>NZ_WWHX01001014.1 GCF_009862125.1 Streptomyces sp. SID5910 | reverse complement strand
CGACGTACTCCTCGACGGAGACGGCGCGGTAGGCGATCTCGCGGCCCGCGAGCCGGCTCACCTCGGCGGCGTACTCGGCGAAGCTCCACGCCTCGTCGCCGCCCAGCTCGTACCGCTTGTTCTCGTGCCCCTCGCCGGTCAGCACGGCGACGGCGGCGGCCGCGTAGTCGGCGCGCGAGGCGGAGGAGACGCGGCCGTCGCGGGCGGCCTGGACGACGGCGCCGTGCTCCAGCACCTGGGCGAGGTGCTCGGTGTGGTTCTCGTGGTACCAGCCGTTGCCGAGGATCACCCAGGGCAGGCCGGAGGCGAGCAGGACCTTCTCGGTGGCGCGGTGGTCGTCGGCGAGCGCGGCGGTCAGGCCGCTGGGCGCGCTCGTGTACGCGAGCAGCGCGACGCCGGCCGCGGCGGCGGCGTCGATGACCGCCCGGTGCTGCGCGGGACGGTCCTTGGTGACCTCGTTGCCGGAGATCAGCAGCACCTTGTCGCCGGCCGCGAACAGCCCGTCGAAGGTCTCGGGCGCGTTGTAGTCGGCCACGGCGAGCCGCACGCCGCGCTCCGCGAGGTCGGCGGCCTTCGCCTTGTCGCGCACGACGGCGGTGATCTGCTCGGCCGGGACCTTCGCCAACAGCTGCTCCACGACGTGGCGGCCGAGGTGTCCGGTGGCTCCGGTGACGACGATGCTCATGGTTCGGGGCTCCTCTGGGGGGTGGGTGCGAAAGGGGTGGGTGCGATGTCACCGACGCTAAAGGAGGCGCTAACCAAAAGAAAGTACCCACTTTGAAGTAAGGTACATACATGACCGTAAGTGACCCCGTGGCCGGCGAGGCGATGTGCCCGTACCGGCTCGTCCTCGAACACATCACCAGCCGCTGGGGCGTCCTCGTCCTGATCGAGCTCCTGGACCGGCCGCACCGGTTCAGCGAGCTGCGCCGGGCGGTCGGCCGGGTCGGCCGGAGCGTCAGCGAGAAGATGCTCACCCAGACCCTCCAGACCCTGGAGCGCGACGGCCTGGTCCACCGCGAC
>NZ_WWHX01001013.1 GCF_009862125.1 Streptomyces sp. SID5910 | reverse complement strand
GGCCCAGCTCGCGCGCCGCAGCACCCGGCTGAAGACCGGGGCATGCCCCGGCTGCCCCGGTGCCTCAGGCGGCAGCCCGGACAGGTCGGTCCCGTCGGACGCCCACGGGATCGGCGTACCTCGGCACGGCGAGCGTGGGGCCCGGCACGGCACGCGCACCGCAGCCCCCGCACGAGGGCCAGGGCGGCCAATCCCCACCGCCCCGACCCTCAGGCCGCCGCCCC
This sequence comes from Streptomyces sp. SID5910, assembly GCF_009862125.1. GTDB lineage: Bacteria > Actinomycetota > Actinomycetes > Streptomycetales > Streptomycetaceae > Streptomyces. The sequence goes on along the minus strand of NZ_WWHX01001013.1, from coordinate 96 downwards.
CGACAGGTCGCGATGGATCGGTGCCGCCCCGCCCGTCAGAGGCAGGCCCGTGCCGCCGCGCCTCGCGGCGACGATCTCCGCCGCGATCGACAGGGC
>NZ_WWHX01001012.1 GCF_009862125.1 Streptomyces sp. SID5910 | reverse complement strand
CCGGGCCGTGCCGGTGCGCCGGGTCCGGCGAGCGGGGGCACCGGCGGGCCGTCCCCGGTGACCGGGCCGGTCGTCGGGCCGGCGGGCGCCTGGGCACCGCCGAAGACGGACGGCCGGTTCTGGCCGTTCGGGCCGCCCGGTGCGCCGGGGGTGCTCTGCTCGCCCCGTCCGTTCTCCGGGGAGAACGGCTGGTCGTCACGGCCGCGTTCGGCGGCGCCCTGGCCGCCCGGGCGCGTGCCGTTGCCGCCGAGCGGACCCGCCGCCAGCGCCTCGGTCACGTCGAAGGAACCGGTGCCGCCGCCGTGTCCGGGTGCCACGGGTCCGCCGGTCGCGCCGGGCAGGCCGGCGCCGTTGGTGGAACCGGGCGGCCGGGAACCGCCCGGCACGCTCATCGAGCCGACCACGCCGCCGGGGCGGCCACTCCCGCC
>NZ_WWHX01001011.1 GCF_009862125.1 Streptomyces sp. SID5910 | reverse complement strand
GCCGAGCGCCGCCGAGCGGGCCGCCGCGACCGCGACCGCCGCCCGGCTGCTCGCGCCGCTGCTGCCCGAGCCGCTGGACCACGTGCTGCTCCAGGCCGACCTGACGGCGGTGGCGCCGGGGCCGCTGGAGCGTCCGCTCGCGGACACGCTGGGGGTGCTCGCGGACGTGGAGTCGAGGGGCGGGGCGACCGTCTACCGGTTCACGCCGGGCTCGGTGCGCCGCGCGCTGGACGCCGGCCGGACCGCCGCCGACCTGCACGCCTTCCTCGCCCGCCACTCCCGTACGCCGGTGCCGCAGCCGCTGACGTATCTGATCGACGACGTGGCCCGCCGGCACGGGCAGCTGCGGGTCGGGGCCGCCTCGGCGTACGTGCGCTGCGACGACGACGCGACGCTGGACGAGATCCTCGCCGACAAGCGGGCCGCCGGCCTCGGTCTGCGCCGGCTCGCGCCGACCGTGCTGGCCGCGGGGGCCGACCCGGCGGGGCTGCTTGAGGGGCTGCGCGCGATGGGGTTCGCGCCGGCCGCCGAGTCCGCCGGGGGCGATGTGCTGATCTCCCGCGCCGACGCCCACCGCACACCGCCGCGTGCGGCGCCGGCGCCGGTCCCGGACGGCCCGCCGGTGCCGGACGACACGCTGCTGGCGGCGGCGATCCGCGCGGTGCGGGCCGGTGACCTGGC
>NZ_WWHX01000103.1 GCF_009862125.1 Streptomyces sp. SID5910 | reverse complement strand
GGACCGAGGTCGGAGCCGCCGATGCCGATGTTGACGACGTTGCGGATGCGCTTGCCGGTGTGGCCGGTCCACTCGCCGGAACGGACCCGGTCCGCGAAGCCGGCCATCTTGTCCAGCACGGCGTGCACCTTGGGGACGACGTTCTCGCCGTCGACCTCGATCACCGCGTCCCGCGGGGCGCGCAGCGCGGTGTGCAGCACGGCGCGGTCCTCGGTGATGTTGATCCGGTCGCCGCGGAACATGGCGTCGCGCAGCCCGGACACGCCGGTCGCGGCGGCCAGTTCCCGCAGCAGTTCCAGCGTCTCGTCGGTGACCAGGTTCTTGGAGTAGTCGATGCGCAGGTCGCCGACGCGCACGACGTACCGCTCGGTCCGGCCCGGGTCCCGGTCGAACAGCTCGCGCAGGTCCGGACGGGCGAGCGCGTCCGCGCGGTGGTCCTTGAGCGCCGTCCACTCGGGCCGGGCGGTGAGCTTGGGGGTGTCAGACATGGACGGGCGTCTCCTTGTCGGCCTCGCCGCGCAGGGCGATGGCGTACATCTCGTCCGCGTCGAGGCGCCTGAGCTCCTCGGCGATGAGTTCGGAGGTGGGGCGGACCTTCAGCGCGAGCGAGCGCGGCGGCTGGTCCGGCAGGGTGAGTGTGGCGAGCGGGCCCTCGGGCCGGTCGATGACGATCTCGCCGTTCGCGGTGCCCAGACGGACGGCCGTGACGACCGGCCCGTCGGTGATGACGCGTTCGACCCGGACGTGCAGCCGTGCCTCCAGCCAGCGGGCCAGCAGCTCGGCGGCCGGGTTGTCGCCCTCGGCCTCCACGACCGCCGACGTCACCGGCACCCGGGCCTGGTCCAGCGCCGCGGCCAGCATCGACCGCCACAGCGTCAGCCGGGTCCAGGCGAGATCGGTGTCTCCGGGCGCGTAGGACCGGACCCGCTTCTCCAGGGTCTCCATCGGCCGCTCCACCGCGTACAGGTCGGTGATGCGGCGCTGGGCCAGCGCGCCGAGCGGGTCCTTCGCGGGGTTGTCCGGCGCCTCCACCGGCCACCACACGACGACCGGGGCGTCCGGCAGCAGCAGCGGCAGCACGACCGAGTCGGCGTGCTCGGACACCTCGCCGTACATGCGCAGCACGACCGTCTCGCCGGTGCCGGCCTCCGAGCCCACGCGGACCTCGGCGTCGAGGTGCGAGCGGGTGCGGTCGCGCAGGTTGCGGGCGTGCCGCTTGATGACGACCAGGGTCCGCGAGGGGTGCTCGTGCGAGGCCTCCTCGGCGGCCTTCATCGAGTCGTAGGCGTTCTCCTCGTCCGTGACGATCACCATCGTCAGGACCATGCCCACGGCCGGGGTGCCGATGGCGCGGCGACCCTGCACCAGCGCCTTGTTGATCTTGCTTGCCGTGGTGTCGGTCAGGTCGATCCTCATGGCCTGCGCCAGCTCCGTCCGTCTCGTGCGAGCATCTCGTCGGCTTCCTCGGGTCCCCAGCCGCCCGAGGCGTACTGCGCGGGCCTGCCGTGCGTGGCCCAGTACTCCTCGATCGGATCGAGGATCCGCCAGGACTCTTCCACTTCCTGGTGACGGGGGAACAGGTTGGCGTCGCCCAGAAGGACGTCCAGGATCAGCCGTTCGTACGCCTCCGGGCTGGACTCCGTGAAGGACTCGCCGTACGCGAAGTCCATGGACACGTCCCGGATCTCCATCGACGTGCCCGGCACCTTGGAGCCGAAGCGGACCGTCATGCCCTCGTCGGGCTGGACGCGGATGACGATGGCGTTCTCGCCCAGCTCCTCCGTCGCGGTGGAGTCGAAGGGGGAGTGCGGGGCCCGCTGGAAGACGACCGCGATCTCCGTGACGCGGCGGCCGAGCCGCTTGCCGGTGCGCAGGTAGAAGGGGACGCCCGCCCAGCGGCGGTTGTCGATGGCCAGCTTGATCGCCGCGTAGGTGTCGGTCGTGGAGGCCGGGTCGATGCCCTCCTCCTCCAGATAGCCGGGCACCTTGGCGCCGCCCTGCCAGCCGCCCGCGTACTGGCCGCGCACGGTGTGCTCGCCGAGGTCGTCGGGCAGCCGCACCGCCTTGAGCACCTTCAGCTTCTCGGTCAGCAGCGACGGCGCGTCGAAGGAGGCGGGCTCCTCCATCGCGGTCAGGGCGAGCAACTGGAGCAGGTGGTTCTGGATGACGTCACGGGCGGCGCCGATGCCGTCGTAGTAGCCCGCCCGGCCGCCGATGCCGATGTCCTCGGCCATGGTGATCTGCACGTGGT
>NZ_WWHX01001010.1 GCF_009862125.1 Streptomyces sp. SID5910 | reverse complement strand
GCGTCCTCGGACAGGTCGTAGCGGGCGATCTCGGCGCCGCCGGCCTGGTTGACGATGCGGATGTAGGCGTTGCGCACCTGGCCGAAGTTCTGCGAGCGGTTCTCCGCGTCGTAGATCGAGACCGGGAAGACGATCTTGTCGATGTCGGCCGGCAGGGCGGCCAGGTTGACGTTGATCGCCTCGTCGTCGCCGGCGCCCTCGCCGGTGCGGTTGTCACCGGTGTGGACGATCGTGTTGTCCGGGGTCTGCTTGTTGTTGAAGAACACGAAGTGGCCGTCGGAGTAGACCTTGCCCTGCGTGTTGACCGCGATCGCGGAGGCGTCGAGGTCGAAGTCGGTGCCGGTGGTGGTACGGACGTCCCAGCCCAGGCCCACGGTGACTTCGGTCAGGCCCGGAGCCTCCTTGGTGAGCGAGACGTTGCCACCCTTGGACAGGCTTACAGCCATTGTTGGGAGTCCCTTCCCTCGTTTACGTACGGCAAGAAAGCTACAGCTACCCCCATGAACGACGAGAGGGGTACGCAAGGTTCCAGCTCTCTTTACTTTCTTTACCGAGTCCGAGTCCGAGTCCGAGTCCGGGCCCGAGGATATTCGGGTGACGTGGACCGCCGGGGGACGGGAACATGGACGGCATGTCCGGTCCCCATGTCATCAGAGGCTCCGTCTCGCTTCCCGAGGCCGAGCTCGTCTGGCGTTTCTCGCGTTCCTCGGGGCCCGGCGGACAGCACGTCAACACCACGGACACGGCGGTGGAGCTCCGCTTCGACCTGGCGCGCACCGAGGCGCTGCCCGAGGTGTGGAAGCGGCGGGCCCTGGAGCGGCTGGCCGGGCGGCTGACCGACGGGGTCGTCACGGTGCGCGCCTCCGAGCACCGGTCGCAGTGGCGCAACCGCGAGACGGCGACGGTGCGGCTCGCTGCGCTGCTTGCCGAGGCGACCGCGCCGCCGCCGGCGCCGCGGCGGGCGACGCGGATTCCGCGGGGGATCAACGAGCGGCGGTTGCGGGAGAAGAAGCAGCGGTCGGAGACCAAGCGGGGGCGCTCCGCGCGGGGGTGGGGGTGAGGGGGAGGGGGACGGTGTCGAGTGCCCTCTGCGGGTCCGTCGTGGCTGGGCGCGCAGTTCCCCGCGCCCCTTCGGGGCG
>NZ_WWHX01001009.1 GCF_009862125.1 Streptomyces sp. SID5910 | reverse complement strand
CGGTCAGCGGGTGCTCGGCGGGCACGCTCGCCAGCAGGTCCGCGAGTGCGGAGCGGTTCGCCACATCGCAGGCCGCCAGTCGGACCGACGCGCCCGAGGCGGTCAGCTCGTCGGCCAGTTCGGCGGCACCGGCGGCCGCCCCGCCGCGGCGGCTGGTCAGCAGCAGATGGCGTACACCGTGCTCGGCCACCAGATGCCGGGCCACGAGGGACCCGAGTACGCCGGTGGCTCCCGTGATCAGCACGGTGCCCTGCGGGTCCCACACCGGAGTGTCCGGCGTCTCCGTTGCCGGTGCCGTGTTCGGGGTCGTCTGCACCCGGGCGAGCCGTGCCGCGAACGCCCGTCCGGCCCGCACGACCAGCTGCGGCTCGTCGCCGCTCAGAATCCGGGGCAGCGCCGTGAGCGAGGCCTCGTCGTCGTCCAGGTCCAGCAGAACGAACCGGTCCGGGTTCTCCGACTGCGCCGCCCGCACCAGACCCCACACCGTCGCGCAGGCCGGGTCCAGGACCCGTTCCCCGGCACGGGCGGCGACCGCCCCGCGGGTCACGAACACGAGGCGGGAGCCCGTGAAGCGTTCGTCGCTCTGCCACTGCTGCGCCAGCGCCAGCGCCCGGTGCGTCACCGTGCGCACACCGTCCGCGGACAGGGCACGCCGTGCGTCGACGCTGAGGACGGTGTCGGGGTCGGTAACGGTGCCCGGCTGTCCCTCGAACGGGACGAACACCAGGTCCGGCATGCTGCCGCCCGCCGTCACGGACTCCGCGAGGGCGGACAGGTCCGCGAACCGTTCCGCGCCCGCTCCGGCCGACTTCAGAGCCGTCGGCAGCGACGTGGTGTCGTCATCGCCCAACACCGCCCACCTGCCCGGCCTTCCGGCCCCGTTGACGGCCGGCGCCGGGGCCCAGTCCAGGCGGAAGAGCGACTCGTGGAACGTCCCGTGCTCCCGGCTGAGCTGCTCCCGGGAGATCGCCCGGGTGACGAGCGAGTCCACCGACAGCACGGAGCGGCCCGAGCCGTCGGACGCGGTCACCGACACCGCGTCCGGTCCCGCCGGGGCCAGCCGCACCCGCAGCGCGGACGCGCCCGTGGCGTGCAGTGACACGCCGTTCCAGGAGAAGGGGAGCCGGACGCGTCCGGTGTCCCCGCCCGGGGCGACGTCACCGGGCAGCCGGACGAACCCGCCGAACGCCATCGCGTGCAGCGCCGCGTCCAGCAGGGCCGGGTGCACACCCAGGTGCCGGGCCTCGGCCCACTGTTCCTCGGGCAGCCGGACTTCGGCGAACACCTCCTCGCCACGGCGCCATACAGCCCGCAGCCCCTGGAACGTGGGCCCGTATCCGAAGCCGTTGCGCGCGAACCTGTCGTACAGGCCCTCCACGTCGACCGCCTCCGCGTCGGCGGGGGGCCACGGTACGTCGTCGCCCGCGTCGGCGTCGGCTCGCGCCGTGTCTCCAGCGTCGTCGGCGAGGGTGCCGAGGGCGTGTCGCGTCCAGGTGTCGCCGTCGGTCTGCGAGTACACGCTCACCGTTCGCCGCCCGGACTCGCCGGGTCCGTCGACATGGACCTGGACGGAGACGGCGCCGTCCTGCGGAAGCACCAACGGCGCCTCCAACGTCAACTCCTCCACCCGGCCACAACCCACCGCGTCCCCGGCACGCAACGCCAGCTCCACGAACGCCGTACCCGGCAACAACGCCACCCCGGCCACCGCATGATCAGCCAGCCAACCATGCGACACCAACGACAACCGACCCGTCAGCAGCACCCCACCCGACGCCGGCAACGACACC
>NZ_WWHX01001008.1 GCF_009862125.1 Streptomyces sp. SID5910 | reverse complement strand
CCGACGAATCCCGACGTACGGGCCGCCAGGTCGCCCAGCAGCGCGTTCCTGGCCGCCTCGTCCTCGGCCGCCAGGGACAGGTCGCGGGTGTGGACCGCGAGGATCGCCCGGCGGTCGTCCTCCGAGGGCAGGGGCATGCGGATGCCCTGGCCGAGCCGGCCCAGGCGCCGGATCGCGGCGTCCACGTCGTCCGGGCGACTGGTCGTGGCGATGATCACGGGCCGGTCCGGCCGGTCGAGCAGCTCGTGCAGCAGACCGAGCATGGAGCCGCCGACCACGGGGGTGTCGCGGGCCGGCGCCAGGTAGTCGACGTCCTCCAGCACCACCAGCCGCGGTGGCGCGCCCTCGGCCACCGGGTGCAGGGCCTCGCGCAGAGCCGCCTCCGCGTCCTCCCGCTGCTGGGTGACCAGGGCCGGCCCGCGCAGGACGACCGTGTCCACCCCGTCCTGGGCGCACCGGGTGCTCACGGCGCGGGCCAGCGTCGTCTTGCCGGTGCCGGGCGGGCCGTGCAGGAGGATGCCCGCCGGGGCGTGGACGCCGAGGCGGCGCAGGTCCTCCGAGCGGCGCAGCGGTACCTCGATCTCCCGTCGCAGCAGGCTCACGACGTCGTCGATGCCGCCGAGGTCCTCGTAGCCGGGCGCCACGGCGCGCAGGGCGGGGGAACGCCGGACCACGACCTCCAGCAGGGGGCCGACCTCGGCGACGGGGACGTCCGCGCCGTCGGTGACGACGCGCTCCACGACGTACTCGCCGTACCCGTCGGTGCCGTCGCCGGCCGCGCCCAGCGGACGGTGGCTGAACCGCAGGCCGGGATAGAGGGGGTAGCGGCCCACGGCGAGGAAGTCGCGCAGCTCGGGGCCGGACGCCGCGGTGCCGCGCGACAGGTCGAGCCGTACCTCGTCGGCCTGCGGCACGGGCCCGTGTTCCCGCTCGACGGTCACCCGGGTGCCGGGCGCCGCGCCCAGCGCCGCGCGCTGCCAGCGGTCGAGGGCGATCTCGGCCGCCGGCCCGAAGCGGTCGGTGAGGTCCCAGGCGACCCGGCAGTGGACGGTGGCGTGGGGCGACGTCACGCGCAGCAGGTCGCCGCCGGCCGCGCCGGGGGCGTTGGTGTAGCAGTGCCCGTGGATCACCTCGTCGTCGGCGAGGGCCCGGATCGTCATGTCCTCGGTCACCGGTTCTCCTCCGTACGGTGGTGGGCCGCCCGCCGCCGGGAGACGCGCACCGAGACGACCGCGCCGCAGCCGACGACGTCCCAGAGGCCGCCCTGGCCGGGCCGGGCGAATCCGCTGAGCACGTCGGCGAGTTTGGCGCCCTGGTTCAGCATCAGGGCCTCCCGGTCGTCGCCCACCCAGAGTCTGCGGGGTACGCACGCCCGCCCCCATCCCGCGATCTGGTGTTCCGGGGCGAACGGGTCGGCGACCAGGGCGACGGCGTCGGCGTCCAGGTCGGTCCAGGTGGTGAGCGTCCGCTCGTCCTGCGCGGAGAGGAAGACCCCCATGTGCGGGTGGCTGTGCACCCAGCCGAGCACCGTGGGCGCGTACGGGCCGATCCGGGTCTCCTCCACGGCCTTCAGGGTGTCGTTCACGCCCTCGACGACCGCGGTGTCGAAGGAGCAGCGGACCGGGGTGGCGATCTGCTGCGGCGGGAACACCGCGGCGGTGATCTCGACCCGGCCCGCGGACCGCTTCCCGACGAGCACGCCGCCGCGCTCCGCGGGGAAGCGGGCGAAGTACGCGAGCAGGGTGGCGCCCCATTCCCGGTCGAGGGCTATGTCGTCTCCGGCGTGGTCCGGCATCTTTCCGCGGCGCGGTGACCTCGGCATCGTTCGTCCCTCGGGTGCTGGGGTGCGGGCGGTGAGTGCCGCGCGGTCATGTCCGGTACGGTTCCGCGCCGACGAGCACGAGGGGCAGGGGCCCGCCCGTCCTGCGGTAGCGCTCCAGCAGGGCGTCCCGGATGGCCCCGGCCGTCCCGGCGGGCAGTACGCCGTCGACCAGGCCGATGGGCAGGGCCTTGCCCCGCTCGTCGAACACGCCGACGCGGTCACCGAGTTCGTCCTTGGTGACGTCGACGACCACGGGACGGAACTCGGGGTCGAGCGCCCGCCACTTCGCGGAGGTGTCGTGGTCGGTGGAGGAGAGGAACACGGACAGGCCGGGGTGGGTGTGCAGCCAGGTGATGCGGACGGCGTCGCGGTGGTCGGGGGCGAGGGAGTCCAGCGCGTCACGGACCCGCTCGACCTCCAGTACGGAGAACTCGCAGCGCACCGCGTTGGCCCACGTCTGCTGCGGCAGTACGGCGCCGACGATGGTCCACATGCCGTCGGCGGTCCGGGCGGTGAGGGCGACGCCGCCCTGTTCCTGCCGGCGCTCGGCGGGTTCGGTGAGCGCCTCGGCGAGGTTGCGCCACAGCTCGGCGTCGATGCCGACCTCGGGGCGGCGCGCGGGCCGGCGGGCTTCGGGGTCCTCGTCGGGGGCCGGTCCGTCGGCGGTGACGAGCGGGGCCGGGTCGGCGGCGTGCGGTGGCTGCGCTGCGGCGGTGGGGAGGGGGCGCGGTTCCGCGCGGGTCGCGCCGTCGTCGGGGTCCTCCCCCGGCCGGCCGGGGTCCTCCTCGGGGCCACCGGAGCCAGCCGCCGGGCCGCCGGAGTTGGCCGCTGGGCCACCGAAGCCGGCCGCCGGGCCGCCCGGCTCTTCCGTCGCCGCGTCGGAGTGCCGCACGGGTTCGTGGGAGGCCGGACCTGGCTCAAGGCCGGCTGAGGTCGCTTCCCCAGGGTCGGAAACCAAGCCGGCTGCGCCCACTTCCCCCGGACCGGACACTGGGCCGGCGTGGCTCGCTTCCCCCGGACCGGGCACTGGGCCGACTCGGGTCGATTCCCCCGGGCCCGGCACCGGGCCGGCTGATGCCGCCGCCGCGCTGCCCGAGCCGGCCGTCCCCGACGGGTCACCCGACTCGCGGCCCGACCGGAGCAGGACGCCCGCCTGGATCAGGGCGACCACGGGAATGACGGCCCAGACGCCCGCGGAGTCGCCGCGGTGCAGCAGGGCCACCGACAGGACGGCGAGCGCCGCGCAGGGCAGCGCGGCCGCCGCCACCGGCGTCCAGGCCGACGACGGTGTCCACCTCGTCGGCGCGGGCGGTCAGGATCAGGATCGGCACGGCGTGCCCTTCGGAGCGCAGCCGGCGGGCGACCTCCAGCCCGTCCATGCCGGGCAGCCCGAGGTCCAGCACCACCAGGTCGATGCCGCCCTGCATCCCGGCGTCGAGCGCGGTGGGGCCGTCCTCACGCACCTCGACCTCGTACCCTTCCCGGCGCAGTGCGCGGGCCAGCGGCTCCGAGATGGACGCGTCGTCCTCGGCGAGCAGTACACGGGTCATGGGCTGATGGTAGTCCGCTCGGAGCAACGCCCGGGGTGTGATCGGGGTGAGGGTCTCTTACCTCCGGACATGCCGGACAGGTCCCGCGGCCGGGCCGGGTGCACGCCCTCCGGCCCGCACTGCCGCCCCGGTGACGGACCTGCGGCTGTGGGGTGTCATCCTGGGAGGGACCTTCGAATGACCGTTCGCGGTTCCGTCGTCACCTGTGATCCGCGTCTCAAGTCCTTCCATACCGGGCGGTGTCCTGCCGTATGGTGAATCAGCGCCTGTAGCACCCAGAGGACCTTTGGCGACAGTTCGACGCTGAAGGTCTCTTTCGTGTGCGGGCCGGTCCACGGCCGGCCTCGAAAGGAATGACCTGTGGCCGGGCCTCATCGCGCGCAGTGAAGCGCGCGGAGGCGTGGATCCCGGTGGTCGCCGTCCATCGCTCCGTGATCCGGGGCGAATCCCTCAGGCGTGGGGTCGGACGGGTGAGGCCGCCGGTGCCGGCTGCCCCCCACCGGGCGCGCATCGCCTCATGAGCGCGTCCCGACAGCAAGGAACGACCATGGCGTCCAGCCTGACGAAGGACTCGGTCCGCCCGGGCACCCCCGGTTCCGAGAAGACCTTCTTCGGCCACCCCCGCGGACTGGCCACTCTCTTCATGACCGAGATGTGGGAGCGTTTCTCCTACTACGGCATGAGGGCTCTCCTCCCGCTGTACCTCGTCGCTCCCGGCGGTCTCGGCCTCAGCGCCGGCACCGCGACCGCGATCTACTCGGTGTACCTGTCGCTGGTGTACCTGCTCACGATGCCGGGCGGCTGGTTCGGCGACCGTGTCTGGGGTCCCCGCAAGACGGTCGCCATCGCCGGCGGCGTCATCATGCTCGGCCACCTCACGCTGGCGCTGCCCACCTCGGGCACCTTCTACGCGGGCCTCGGTCTGGTCGCCATCGGCTCGGGTCTGCTGAAGGCCAACATCTCGACGATGGTCGGCCAGCTCTACGACGGCCCGGACGACCCGCGCCGCGACGGTGGCTTCACCGTCTTCTACATGGGCATCAACCTCGGTGCCTTCATAGCGCCGCTGACCATCGGCACCATCGGTGAGAACGTCAACTGGCACCTGGGCTTCGCGCTCGCGGCGGTCGGCATGGCGCTCGGTGTGATCCAGTTCCTGATCGGCAGCCGCCACCTCGACCCCCACTCGAGCGTCGTCCCGAAGCCGCTGTCGGTGGAGGAGAAGACCTCGACGCTGCGCAAGGCCGCGTTCTGGGCCGCGATCGCCGTCGTCTTCTACGCGATCGTCGGCTTCTCCGGCCACTACACGCTGAACTGGATCCTGGTCCCGCTGACCCTGCTCGGCGTGATCATCCCGATCATGGTGCTCACCCGCATCAAGCGCGACAAGTCGCTGGACCGCGGCGAGCAGTCGAAGATGTCGGCGTACATCTGGTTCTTCGTCGCCGCGGCCGTGTTCTGGATGATCTACGACCAGGGCGGCTCGACGCTGTCGATCTTCGCCGACTCCTCCGCCGAGAACAGCGTCCTCGGCTGGGAGTTCCCGGTCTCCTGGTACCAGTCGGTCAACCCGGTCATCATCATGGCCCTGGCCCCGGTCTTCGCCTCCCTGTGGCTGGCGCTCAACCGCCGCGGCAAGGAGCCGAGCACGGTCGTCAAGTTCTGCGGCGGCCTGGTCCTGGTCGGCGCGTCCTTCTTCCTCTTCCTCGCCCCGCTGGCGATCGCCGACGGCGGTCACAAGGCGGCCGCGATGTGGCTGGTGGCGATCTACTTCGTCCAGACCTGCGGTGAGCTGATGCTCTCGCCGGTCGGCCTGTCGGTCACCACGAAGATGGCGCCGGTGAAGTACGCGTCGCAGATGATGGGCGTCTGGTTCCTGGCCGTCACCGCCGGTGACGCCACGACCGGCCTGCTCTCCATCGCCGGCGTCGACCTGAACAAGACGGGCATCGTCGCCCTGGAGGCCACGCTCGCCGTGGTCGCCGGCGTCGCGATCTGGATGTACCGCAAGCGCGTCAAGGACCTCATGGGCGACGTCCGCTGAGGCCTACCGGCCGCACCTTGCTCTCGGAGGGCCGCCTCATCCACCCCGGATGAGGCGGCCCTCCGGGCGTTTGGGGCCCTACGGCGGCCCGCAGCCGTACGCCGCCACGCCGTTCGCAGCTGCGGGCCGCCGTAGGTGGCTGCGGTGAGCCGCACCGCCGCAGCCCGCCCCGCCACGCTGTCCGTCGCTTGCGAGGCTGC
>NZ_WWHX01001007.1 GCF_009862125.1 Streptomyces sp. SID5910 | reverse complement strand
TGGACGAGGTCGTCTCCGTCCTCGCGGGCGGCGGCGCCGGCCGGATCGGCGAGCGCGGCAGCGCCCTGTCGGGCGGTCAGCGCCAGCGGGTCGCCCTGGCCCGGGCCCTGGCCTCCGAGCGCACGGTGCTCGTCCTGCACGATCCGACCACCGCCGTGGACGCGGCCACCGAGGCACGCATCGCCGAGGGCATCCGCGGCGCCCGCGACGGGCGCACCACCGTCCTGGTCACCAGCAGCCCGGCCCTGCTGGCCGTGGCGGACCGCGTCGTGCTGATCGACGCCGGCACCGTGACCGCCGAGGCCTCCCACGAGGACCTCGTGCGCGACCACCCCTCCTACCGCTCGGCGGTGCTCGCATGACGACGACCGCGCAGACGAAGCCGGCCCCGCCGGCCGACGAGGACGCCACGGCGTCCGCCCGCGAGCTGCTGCCCATCGCCTCTCCCGCCCGTACCTGGGCTGCGCTGCGCACCCTGGTCCGGCCCGACCGGGGACCCGCGGCGCTCGCCCTCGGCGTGCTGGTCGCCGCCACCGCCGTCGGCCTCCTGGTCCAGCCCCTGCTGGGCCGCGTCGTCGACATCGTCGCCGACGGCCGCCCGGCCGGCGAGCTGACCCTGCCCGTGGCCCTGCTCGCCCTCGTCGCCGTGGTGCAGGGCGTGGCGACCACGGTGGGGCTGGGCAGGACCGCCCGGCTCGGCGAGCGCGTCCTGGCCCGGCTGCGCGAGCGGTTCGTGGAGCACGCGCTCGGCCTGCCCGCCGACCGGCTGGAGCGGGCGGGCGCCGGAGACCTCACCGCCCGGGTGACCGGCGACGTCGCCCGGGTCGCCGAGGCGGTGCGCTCCGCCCTGCCCGAACTGGCCCGCTCCACGCTCGCCATCGTCCTCACCCTCGGCGCCCTGGCCCTGCTCGACCTCCGGTTCCTGCTGGCGGCCCTGCTCGCCGTGCCCGTCCAGGCGCTCACCGCGCGCTGGTACGTCCGCCGGGCGGGCCCGCTCTACGCCGAGCAGCGCGTCGCCAACGGCGCCCAGCAGCAACAGCTCCTGGAGACCGTCGGGGGCGCGGTCACCGTGCGGGGGCACCGGCTGGAGCGGGAGCACACCGCGCGCAGCGAGGCGCGTTCGCGTGACGCCGTGGCCCTGACGATGCGAGGGGTGCGTCTGGTGCTGGGCTTCTACGCCCGGCTGCACGTGGCCGAGTACCTGGGGCTGGCCGCCGTACTGTTCACCGGGTACTGGCTGGTGCGCGACGACGCCGTGTCCGTGGGCACGGCGACGGCCGCGGCCCTGTACTTCCACAGCCTCTTCGGGCCCGTCAACCAGGCCCTGGTCCTCCTGGACGACGCCCAGTCGGCCGCCGCCGGACTGGCCCGCCTGGTGGGCGTGACCACCCTGGAGGACGACGCGCCGGACCCCGCCGACGCGCCCCCGTTGCCCCGGCAGCGGACCGGGCCGGCCAAAGCCGCGGCGCCCTCGGCGGTCGTCGTGGACGCCGTCGGCCACGCCTACGGGACGGGGCGCCCGGTCCTGCACGAGGTCTCGCTCACCCTCGCGCGCGGCGAGCACGTGGCCCTGGTGGGGACCAGCGGCGCCGGCAAGTCGACGCTCGCCCGCATCGTCGCCGGCGTGCAGCGGCCCACCACGGGCGCGGTGCGGATCGCCGCCGGCGAGGCGGAGCTGCCCGTCGCCCTGGTCACCCAGGAGGTGCACGTCTTCAGCGGCACCCTCGCCGAGGACCTGCGGCTGGCCCGCCCGCACGCCACGGACGCCGAACTGCGCGACGCCCTGGCCGCCGTGGACGCCCTGGACTGGGCCGAGGCACTGCCCGAGGGGCTCGCCACGGTCGTCGGCGAGGGCGGGCACCCGCTGGATCCCGCCCGCGCCCAGCAACTCGCCCTCGCCCGGCTGGTGCTGGCCGATCCGGCCGTCGCCGTGCTCGACGAGGCCACCGCGGAGGCGGGCAGTTCCGGCGCCCGCGTCCTGGAACGCGCCGCCGGGGCCGCGCTGGCGGGCCGGACCGCGCTCGTCGTCGCCCACCGGCTCACCCAGGCCGTCGCCGCCGACCGGATCGTCGTCCTGGAGGGCGGCCGGGTCGTCGAGAGCGGCACCCACGAGGAACTGCGCGACGCGCGGGGCCCGTACGCCGCGCTCTGGCGTGCCTGGTCCGGCAGCCGGGCCGCCCCCGGGCCTGAGCACCACCCCTGACCCGCAGGCCTGCCGGTACGCCGACCACGTCGTCGCCATGAAGGCCGGCCGCGTCGTCGCCGAGGGCGCGCCGGCCGACGTGATCACCGAAGACACCGTGGCGGACGTCTTCGGCCTGCGCTGCCAGGTGACCACCGACCCGGTCAGCGGCACCCCGCTGGCCATCCCGGTGGGCCGGCACCACCAGCCCGCCGAGCCGAGCCGCGTGGGGAAGTCGTGAAGGGTTCGCGCACGCTCCTCGGCATCCGGTGACGACGACGGAAGACTCGGAGGGCTCACCGAGCGCTTCCGAATCAGTCGGACGCCAACCATGCGACGGGAGACCCACCCACGATGTTCACTCTGGTACGGAGCCGGCTGCGGGCCGCCGCGCTCGCGCTCTCGGCCGTCACGGCCCTCGCCCTCGGCGCGACCGCCACGACCGGCGCGACAGCGGCCGCCACCCCCGCGCCCTCCCCCACCAACTCCCCTGCCAAGCAGGGGCCGACCTCGGTGGCGTACATCGAGGTGAACAACAACAGCATGCTCAACGCGGGCAAGTACACGCTCGCCGACGGCGGCGGCAACGTCTTCGACGTCGCCGTGATCTTCGCGGCGAACATCAACTACGACACGACGAAGAAGGCCGCGTACCTGCACTTCAACGAGAACGTGCAGCGCGTCCTCGACAACGCCGCCACGGAGATACGGCCGTTGCAGCAGAAGGGCATCAAGGTCGTGCTCTCGGTGCTCGGCAACCACCAGGGCGCGGGCTTCGCCAACTTCCCGTCCCAGCAGGCGGCTTCGGCGTTCGCGAAGGAGCTGTCGGACACCGTGGCCGAGTACGGCCTCGACGGCGTCGACTTCGACGACGAGTACGCCGAGTACGGCGCCAACGGCACCGCCCAGCCCAACGACAGCTCGTTCGTGCACCTGGTGACCGCCCTGCGCGCGAACATGCCGGACAAGATCATCAGCCTCTACAACATCGGCCCGGCCGCCTCCCGCCTGTCCTACGGCGGCGTCGACGTCTCCGGCTCGTTCGACTACGCCTGGAACCCGTACTACGGCACCTGGCAGGTCCCCGGCATCGCCCTGCCCAAGTCGAAGCTGTCACTGGCGGCCGTCGAGATCGGCCGGACCTCACGGAGCACGACCGCCGACCTCGCCCGTCGCACCGTCAGCGAGGGCTACGGCGTCTATCTGACGTACAACCTCGACGGCAGCGACCGCAGCGCCGACGTCTCCGCCTTCACCAGGGAGCTGTACGGCAGCGACGCCCTCTACACGCCGTAACGCGCCACGCGGGCCGCGCCGCCGACAACGATGTCAGCGGCGCGGTCGCACCGCGCCCGCCGGGACGAACCGCTCGGGCGCCCTTACGGTGATGCCATGAGCAGCTGGTTGCCCGTGGACGCGGTACCGCGGCTGTCCGGCGCCCTTGTCGTCGGGGCCGTGGTGGGCGTCGCGGTGGGGCTGGGCACCGGGGCGGTGCTGGGGGCGCTGGCCGGGATCGCGGCGACGGAGCTCGTCTTCACCCTGGCCGGGTGGATCGTGCTGTGGTCGATGGACGCGTCCGCCACCCACCGCAACGCCCGCCGGGAGAGCTTCCGGCCCCACACGGACGAACTCGCCGTGCTGACCGTCGCCCTCTGCGGCCTGGTCGCCATCGTGCTCCTGCTGCTTCTCGGCCCGTCCGGCGACGGACGCGCCGGCGCCGCGGTCGCCCTGTGCGGTGTGTTCATGGCCTGGGCCACCGTGCACCTGATGTACGCCACCCGCTACGCGTACGTCTACTACACGCGGCACGGCGGGATCGACTTCAACTCCGACGACCCGCCGTCGTACCGGGACTTCCTGTACTTCAGCTACAACCTCGGCATGACCTACCAGGTGTCCGACACCGACGTCTCCAGCACGGCGATCCGCGCGATCGTCCTGCGCCACTGCCTGCTGTCCTACGTCTTCGGCACCAGCATCCTGGCCACCGCCATCAACCTCGTCGCCGGACTCGTCACGGGCTGACCGTCGAAGCGGGGTGCGGGGCGTGGCGGGCTCACGCCGTGCGGATGGCGGTGACCTCGTAGGCCACGGCCGAACTCCTCGCCGCTCCGCGGCACGTCAGCCGGGTCGGCGGGGTGCGGTAGCCCCGCACCTCGACGTCGAACGACTCCGCCCGGGGCGGGCGGCCCGTGATCCGGACCCGCCAGCGGTCGCCGACGCGGTCCGTCCCGGTGACGGCGTAGTCGTGCCGGCCCGCCGGTCCGGCGTGTCCGAGTACGGCCGCGACGGCGGCCTGCTGCGGCGGGAAGAGGTCGGTGTAGCCCCGCAGGTACTCCGGGTGGACGCGGCCGGCCAGATGTTCCTCGATCACGGCGACGGACGATCTGCCGTCGAGACCGCCGTAGTAGACGCCGTCGGGCGCGACGACGACGTTCGCGGCGAACCTGTCGCCGCCGACGTGCGCGCACTCCCACACCAGGTCCGGCCGGCGTTCGCTCAGCGCACGCGCCACGGGCCGCCCGCGCACCGCGCAGCACGGGTCGTGCTGGCCGTGTGCGCAGACGAGGACGACGGGTGGAAGGCCGGCTTCGCCGGGGGCGTCGAGGGCGTCCGCGATCTCGGCCAGGTCCTCGTCCGCGTGCCATCTGCCCCACCGCTGCCGGTGGGCCCCGGAGCCGTCGTAGTGCAGTACGGCCCAGCGGGGGGCGGTGCCCGTCGACGCGCGGCGGCCGTGGCGCCGCACCAGCAGCACCCGCGCCCGCGCCAGCTGGGCGGCGCGGTACACGCGCTCCTTGACGCCGGGGTCGATGGGGAGGCCGTCGAACCCGTTGGCCGGCCAGCCCCCGCGGTACTCGACGAGGACCCAGACGTCGCCGTACGGTGCCGTGCCCGCGATCGGGTCGCCGCGGACCCGGGCGGCGTCGGAGCAGAAGAAGGGGCCTGCCGCGTCCACGGCGGACATCACGAAGCGACGGGCACCACTACGCCCGCACGCAGCAGTCTCTCCACGAGTCCGACGCCGACGTCGCCGGCCCGGTGCGCCTCCCCGTCGAGCACTCGGGTGAGGGACGCCAGGTCGCTCTCGGGGAAGTCGAGCCAGCCCACGCGGGTGCGCAGGCGCAGGCCCTCCAGGCGTGCCTCCAGCCCTTCGCGCAGCCGCACCGCGGAGTCGGGTCCGAGCCCGTCGACGGCCGCGAACTGGACCAGCGGCCCCAGCGGTGCCGGCCGTCCCTGCCCGCGCCGGGCCCGGTGGAACAGCGGTGCGGGGTCCGCCTTCTCCACGGCGGCGACGAGGAGGTCCCGGACGAGTCCGAGCTCGTCGCCCGGCTCCTCGACGCCCAGGGGGAGGGTGGCGCGCATGCGGGGGTCGTCGCGCAGCATCGCCAGCGCCGACCGCGTGAGCTGTTCGGCCAGCGCGTACCGCGTCCAGTTGTGGATTCCCAGGGTGAGGTGGATCGAGACCGCGCCCTGTGCCTGGGCGGAGTGCAGCCAGCCGCGCGGCAGGTAGAGGGTGTCGCCGGGTTCGAGCACGGTGTCGATGCGGGGCTCGCCCTTCGCCGCCTCGGCGACGGCGGAGCGGCGGTCGGTCCAGGGCTGGTCGCGCAGCGGGTCGGGGTGGACGGGCTCGTGGATCAGCCAGCGCTTGGTGCCGTGGATCTGGAGGACGAAGACGTCGTGGACGTCGTAGTGGTCGTCGAACCCGCGGTTCTGCGGCGGGGTGACGTAGGCGTTGGCCTGCACCGGATGCCCGAGTTCGGCGCCGAGGCCGGCGACGAAGTCGCCCAGCGGCTCCCACGTGCGCTGGAGGGCTTGCAGCACCAGCGTGGCGCCGTCGCGGAAGGCGCGCCACACGGCGGTGTCGTCGAGCTGGTCGGAGATGGTGGCTCCGACGCCGGCGGACGAGGTGAACGACGCGTCGGGCAGTGTGGTTCCGTCCTTGGCCACGCGGAGGAACGGCGTACGCAGTCCGCGGCGCGAGACCAGTTCGTCCACGGCGTCCGCGGAGAACAGGTCGGAGAAGTCGTCCGCTCGGCGTGTGTGCAGTGCCGTCCGCGCCCAGACGTCACGGGCGAAGTCGTCCCGGCCCATGTCGATCAGGCGGTTCAGCACCCCGGCGCCTGCTGTCGCAGGGCCGCGGCGCTGAGATCCGCGCCGGGAGGTGCTCAACCGGAGGACTCGTCCGCGGCTCCGTCGGCGCCGCCGTCGTGGACACCGGGCGT
>NZ_WWHX01001006.1 GCF_009862125.1 Streptomyces sp. SID5910 | reverse complement strand
GCTGCCGCAGATCCGCATGGTCCGCTGGCTGCGCGCCCCCCGCGAGACGTACCGCGCCTGGTCGCTGATGCTCCTGGAGGGCGTGCGCAGCCTGGACGAGGCGGTCGAGGAGGTGCGCGACGACCGGCGCCAGAAGGAGGAGAAGAAGCTGCGGCGGCGCGAGCAGGAGCGCCTGGAGCGGGCCCAGTTGAAGGCCATCAGCCGGGGCCACGGGCACCGCGGTCTCCCCGGCCGCGGCGGCCGGCAGGTCGAGGTGGACGTCCAGCAGGTGGAGCGCGGCTCGGACCGGGCCGCCGCGGAGCCTGCCATATCGACCCCTGAGCAGCTGCCCGTACGCCAGCTTCCCTCCCTTCAGCCCGTGCGCGGCGGGACTGAGCAGCGCACCGTCGACCTCACCGCGGAGGACGACACCCAGGCCCTGCCGCGCCTGGACTCCCTGGAGCGCAAGCTGAAGGACCTGGAGCAGCAGTTCGGCTAGGCCGGCCCGGCCGGGACGACCTGCCCGGCCCACCACCGCACCGCCGAAGGGGCGTGACCGCGTGTCACGCCCCTTCGGCGTTCACGCGGCCTCGGCGCCCAGCTCGAACCAGACCGACTTGCCCACGTCGTGCCCGCGCACACCCCAGGCGTCCGCCAGGGACTGCACCAGGACCAGGCCCCTGCCGTGGGTGCTCTCGTCCGGTTCCGGGGCGCGCTGCCGGGGCAGCCGGGCGACGCGGTCCCGCACCTCCACCCGCAGCCCGCGCTCGGAGACCGTCGCGGTCAGCACCGCGTCGTCGTCGGTGTGGACGAGCGCGTTGGTCACCAGCTCGCTGGTCAGCAGCTCCGCGATCTCCGACTGCCCCGATCCGCCCCAGTGCCGCAGCAGCTCGCGCAGCGCCCGCCGGGCCTCGGGCACCGCCCGCAGATCCGCCCGGCCCAGTGCCCGCCTGAGCTGTGGCACCGCCTGCCTCTCCATGTCCCCCGTCCGCGTGCCGATGTCGGTTCCCTTCTGCTCCTCGAACTTCTGCAACTCGAACACGTTCACGGGAATCCTTGCCCGATCGGGCCCCGGCCAGTCATGCCGAATGCCCCGGGAGCGCCGCGCGGCTACGGCCGGGGCACGTTGCGCAGGTTCGACCGGGCCATCTGGAGCATCCGGCCCACGCCGCCGTCCAGGACGATCTTCGAGGCGGACAGGGCGAAGCCGGTGACCATGTCGGCGCTGATCTTCGGCGGGATGGACAGGGCGTTCGGATCGGTGACGACGTCGACCAGGGCCGGGCCCTTGTGCTTGAAGGCCGCCTTCAGCGCCCCGGCCAGCTCCTTCGGCTTCTCCACCCGCACCCCGAAGGCACCGCAGGCCTCGGCGACGGCGGCGAAGTCGGGGTTGCGGTTGGCCACGCCGTACGAGGGCAGGCCCGCCACCAGCATCTCCAGCTCGACCATGCCGAGCGCGGAGTTGTTGAACAGGACGACCTTCACCGGCAGGTCCTGCTGGACGAGGGTCAGGAAGTCGCCCATCAGCATGGTGAACCCGCCGTCGCCGGACATCGAGATCACCTGCCGGTGCCGGTCCGGGAGCTGGGCGCCGATCGCCATCGGCAGCGCGTTGGCCATCGAGCCGTGCGAGAAGGAACCGATGATGCGGCGGCGGCCGTTGGGCGTGATGTACCGGGCCGCCCAGACGTTGCACATGCCGGTGTCGACGGTGAACACCGCGTCGTCGTCCGCGACTTCGTCCAGCACGGCGGCCACGTACTCGGGATGGATGGGCACGTGCTTGTCGACCTTGCGGGTGTACGCCTTGACGACGCCCTCCAGCGCGTCCGCGTGCTTCTTGAGCATCCGGTCGAGGAAGCGGCGGCTCTTCTTCTCCTTCACCCGCGGGATCAGACAGCGCAGCGTCTCCTTCGCGTCGCCCCACACCGCGAGGTCCAGCTTGGACCGCCGGCCCAGCCGCTCGGGCCGCACGTCGATCTGGGCGATCTTCACGTCGTCGGGGAGGAACGCGTTGTACGGGAAGTCGGTGCCGAGCAGGATCAGCAGGTCGCACTCGTGGGTGGCCTCGTAGGCGGCGCCGTAGCCGAGGAGCCCGCTCATGCCGACGTCGAACGGGTTGTCGTACTGGATGAACTCCTTGCCGCGCAGCGCGTGCCCCACCGGCGACTTGATCTTCCCGGCGAACTCCATGACCTCGGCGTGCGCGCCCGCCGTGCCGCTGCCGCAGAACAGGGTGACCTTGTCGGCGTCGTCGATCAGCCGCACCAGCCGGTCGATCTCGTCGTCGCCGGGCCGGACGGTGGGCCGGGAGGTGACGAGTGCCGTCTCGGCGGCGCCCTGCGGGGCGGGCTCGTCCGCGATGTCGCCGGGCAGCGAGACGACGCTGACGCCGCCCTGGCCGACGGCGTGCTGGATGGCGGTCTGCAAGAGCCTCGGCATCTGCTTGGGGCTGGAGATCAGCTCGCAGTAGTGACTGCACTCGCGGAACAGCTGTTCGGGGTGGGTCTCCTGGAAGAAGCCCAGGCCGATCTCGCTGGACGGGATCTGCGAGGCCAGCGCGAGGACCGGGGCCATGGAGCGGTGGGCGTCGTACAGCCCGTTGATGAGGTGGAGGTTGCCGGGGCCGCAGGAGCCGGCGCACGCGGCCAGCTTCCCGGTGATCTGGGCCTCCGCGCCGGCGGCGAAGGCGGCGGTCTCCTCGTGCCGCACATGCACCCAGTCGATGCCGGGGTGGCGGCGCACCGCGTCCACGATCGGGTTGAGGCTGTCGCCCACCACTCCGTAGAGGCGTTCCACTCCGGCACGGGCGAGGATGTCGACGAACTGTTCCGCGACGTTCTGTTTGGCCATGGGTCCATGGAGGCACAGCGCGCGGCGTCACGCCTCCCAAACGGCGGCGGCCGTACGGTCGTCGGCGTAACCCTTGACCCGGACCCCGCTGTCGGCGAGGAACCCGGCGAGGCCGGGCGGCGCGGCGCCGGACCATCGCCGCGCGAGGAGTTCGCCCAGCTCGCGCTCGCCGAGCAGCGGCTCGGCCAGGCCCGTGCTGCACATCAGCAGCACGTCACCCGGGCGGGCTACGGAGGCGCGGAAGCGGAACGGCTCGCGGGGCGTCCCGTCGGGCGGCCCGTCGTACGGGCCGGGCGGCGTGGCGACGCCCAGGTCCATGGTGAGCCGGTCGCCCTCGGGGGTCTCGCTCGGCGGGGAGCCGAAGCCGACGACGGGCTCGCCGGTGATGTCGCCGGTGCGCGGTTCGATGTCCTGCCAGGCGCCGTCCCGCAGCCGGAACAGTCCGCCGGCGCCGACGCCGAAGAACACGCGGGTGCGGCACTCGGGCGCGGCGGGCAGCAGCAGACAGCGCAGGGTGGCCGCGTACTCGTGGGGCGCGAGGCCCTGTTCGGCGGCCTCGGCGCGGAGCCGGCCGAGGCTGCGGTCGGTGAGCCGGTGCAGGCCGGACTTGAGGTCGCCGCGCCGGGCGGCGCGCAGGTCCTCGGCGAGCCGGGCGTGGCTGCGGCCCACGGCCCGGCCGATCCAGCGGCAGACCTGGGCGGCGGCACGGTGCGTGCCGGCCGCCCCGCGGGCGCCGGTCGCCATCGCCACGAGGACGAGCGCCTGCTCGCCCGCGCCGAACCGGGCGACGAGCAGGGCGTCGCGGCGCGGGTCTCCCCGGTAGCGCGCGGAGTCGCCCCGCACGGAGACGGCCCGCAGCGTGCAGGCGCCGTACCGGGCACCCTCCAGCACGGTGTCCGCGACGAGGCCGTCCAGCGCGTCGGGGTCGGCGGGCGGCAGAGCGGTGGGCTCAGCGTCGTAGGTGGGAGGCCG
>NZ_WWHX01001005.1 GCF_009862125.1 Streptomyces sp. SID5910 | reverse complement strand
TAAGGCGACGGGCAGCAGGGATATGCCGATCAGGGTGATCACGGTGCCGGTGACGACCGGCGGGAAGAAGCGGATCGCCTTGCAGAAGACGGGTGCGGCCAGGAAGCCGAGCAGGCCGGCGACGATGACCGCGCCGAAGATGATCGGCAGGGCGTCGGACTTGTCGTCGGTCGAGGCGACGATCGCGGTCATGGGAGCGACACCGGCGAAGGTGACGCCGTTGACGAAGGGGAGACGGGCTCCGATCTTCCAGAACCCGAGGGTCTGGAGGAAGGTGGCGAGGCCCGCGGTGAACAGGCAGGCGCCGGTGAGGAAGGTGAGCTCGGTGGCGCTCAGGCCGATGGCCGCGCCCACGATCAGGGGCGGGGCCACGACTCCGGCGTACATCGCGGCCACATGTTGCAGGCCGGTCGTCGCCATCTTGAGCGGCGGGAGTTTCTCGTCAACAGGGTGGTCGGCCACGGCGGCGTTCCTCCGGTCGGTTACACGTCGGCGTCGACGTATCTGTCAGGGAGGTGGTGCAGTTGGTCGTGCGGGACCGGGACGGACCGTTCCGGTTGCGTGAAACGGTGACCGCTCCGGGGGCGTGTGCATGGGCACACGCCCCGGAGACGGCCGCCATGGACCCCGCTCGGGTCCACGGCTACCGGCCGGGAGCCGTCCCTCCCAGCCGGAGAACTTGGGTTTTCGGTCGTGCTCAGCCCTGCGCGGCGATCCGCGCCAGTCGCTGTGCCTCGCTCCGCGTGGAGCGGGCGATGGCGTCCTCGTCGACGGTGAGCAGCCTGCCGTCCTCGACGATCCGGCGGCCGTTCACGAACGAGGCCGTGACCGGGGCGGCGGCGCCGAAGACCAGGGCGGTCACCGGGTCGGCGATGGAGGAGTGGGCGAGCGTGTCCATCCGCCACAGCACCAGGTCGGCGAGCTTGCCCGCCTCCAGGGAGCCGGTCTCGGCCGCGCGGCCGAGGACCTGCGCGCCGCCGTGGGTGCCCAGCCGCAGCGCCTTGCGGGCGTTCAGCGCGGCCTCGCGGTGGGCGCCGAGACGGTTGACGAGGAGGGCGTTGCGCAGTTCGGTGTGGAGTTCGCCCGACTCGTTGGAGGCGGTGCCGTCGACGCCGAGGCCGACCGGGACGCCGGCGGCGAGCATGTCGGGGACGCGGGCGATGCCGGCGGCGAGGCGCGCGTTGGAGGACGGGCAGTGCGCGACGCCGGTGCCCGTGCGGGCGAAGGCGGCGATGTCGGAGTCGTTCATGTGGACGCAGTGCGCCATCCACACGTCCTCGCCGAGCCAGCCCGTGGACTCGAAGTAGTCGGTCGGGCCCATGCCGAACAGCTCGTGGCAGAACTTCTCCTCCTCCACGGTCTCCGAACCGTGGGTGTGCAGCCGCACCCCGAGGCGCCTGGCCAACTCGGCGCCCTGGCGCATCAGTTCGGTGGAGACGGAGAAGGGCGAGCAGGGTGCGACGGCGACCTGGGTCATCGCGTCGAAGGAGGCGTCGTGGTGCTCGCGGACGGTGGCCTCGGTGGCGGCGAGCGCGTCGTCCAGGCTCTCCACGGCGAAGTCCGGCGGCAGCCCGCCGTCCGACTCGCCGCGGTCCATGGAGCCGCGGGCGAGGGTGAAGCGGACGCCCGTCTCGCGGGCGGCGCGGATGATCGCGCCGGACAGGTCGCCGGAGCCCCGCGGGAAGACGTAGTGGTGGTCCATGGCGGTGGTGACGCCGCCGCGGGCCATCATCGCGAGCGAGCCCTGGGCCGCCGCGTACGCCATCGGCTCGTCGATGCGCGCCCAGGTCGGGTACAGCGCGACCAGCCAGTTGAACAGGTTGTGGTCGGTGGCCAGGCCCCGGGTGATCCACTGGTAGAAGTGGTGGTGGGTGTTGACCAGGCCGGGGGTGGCCAGGTGACCGGTCGCGTCGATCCGGCCGGTCACGTTCTGAAGGCCCTCGGGTGCCCGTCCCGCGCCGACGGACTCGATCCGGTTGCCCGCGATCACCACGTGACCGGAGGCGTACTCGGTGTCGCCCGCGTCCACGGTGGCGATCGCACAGTTCTCGATGACCGTGCGCTCGGCTGCCGATGATGCTGCCATGCTGCTTCCTTGTCTTCGGTGCGGCCCGTGGGCGGTATGGGTACCCACGAGGGGGGCACGGCAGGACCCTAGGAGGATTTGAGTGCCGGAACCGTGCTGCCGCTCCGGGTGCCGAGATGGTGGAAGAACAGGTTGAGGGCGACCGCGACGATCGCGCCGGCGCTGATGCCGGAGCCGAGCACGGTCTGCGCCCAGGCCGGGAAGTCGGCGTAGAAGGTCGGTGCGGCCAGCGGGATGATGCCCGCGCCGAGCGCCACCGCGACCAGGATGATGTTGG
Source organism: Streptomyces sp. SID5910 (assembly GCF_009862125.1). Taxonomy (GTDB): domain Bacteria; phylum Actinomycetota; class Actinomycetes; order Streptomycetales; family Streptomycetaceae; genus Streptomyces. The sequence continues at coordinate 6,404 of NZ_WWHX01001005.1, read as the reverse complement.
AGCTGTCGTCCAGTCCGGCCTCGGACAGCGTGCGGATGCCGCTGACGGCGATGGAGCCGAAGAGGACGATGCCCGCGCCGCCGAGGACCGGCATGGGGACCAGGGAGACGACCGCGCCGAGGACCGGGAAGGCACCGAGGACGAGCAGGGTCGCGCCGGCGACGGCGACGACGTAGCGGCTGCGGACCCGGGTCAGGGAGACGACGCCGACGTTCTGCGCGAAGGCCGAGGTGGGGAAGCCGCCGAAGACGGGGCCGAGCAGGGTGGCGAGGCCGTCGGTGCGCAGGCCGCGGGTGATGACCTTGGCGTCGGCGCGGCGGTCGCAGATCTCGCCGAGGGCGAGCATGCCGGCGCTGGACTCGGTCATCAGGACCAGCATCACGATGCACAGCGACAGGATGGCCGCGGGCTGGAACTCGGGGGCGCCGAAGGCGAAGGGGGTGGGCAGCGCGGCGACCGGTGCGGTCCTCAGGGCGCTGAAGTCGGCCATGCCGAAGGGGATGGCGACCAGGGTGCCGATCAACAGGCCGAAGAGCAGGGCCACTTGCTTGAAGAAGCCTTTGCCGAAGCGCTGCATCACGAGGATGACGCCGAGGGTGAACGCGGCGAGCGCGAGGTTGCGCATCGAGCCGAAGTCCGCGGCGGTCTTGTCGCCGCCCTGGGCCCAGCCGACCGGGACCGGCATCAGCGTGACGCCGATGAGGGTGATGACCACGCCGGTGACCAGCGGCGGGAAGAATCTGAGCAGCCGTCCGAAGAAGGGGCCGACGGCGAGGCAGAAGACGCCCGCGACCATCACCGCGCCGTAGATCGCGGGGAGTTGGTCGCCCTTGGAGTTGGTCTCGGCGATGGCGAGGATGGGCGCGATGCCGGCCGAGGAGGCGGCGTTGACGAAGGGCAGCCGGTTGCCGACGAAGCCCTTGACGCCGAGGGTCTGAAGGAGGGTCGCGACGCCCGCGATGAGCAGCGAGGCGGCGATGAGCCGGGTGCGGGACTCCAGGTCGAGTCCGCAGGCCTGGCCGATGATGAGCGGAGGAGTGACAACGCCCGCGTACATGGCGGCGATGTGCTGGAGCGCGGCGGGGACGAGCCGCGAGGGGTGGAGCTTCTCGTCCACCGGGTGCACGGACGTGACGGCGTCCTCGATGTGCACCGGCGGGGTGGAACAGGAGCCTTTCGCCGGCTCCGTTGCAGGCTGTGCCATGGTGTTCCCTCCGGTGTGGCGCGCCACCGGCCCCAGGTGGCCGGGCCGGTGGCGCGCGTCCCGCGTCAGAGGTTGGTCATGTCGACCGGGATGAGTTGCTCGGCGCCGTCGCGCAGGATGGTGGCCTCGATCAGGCCGTAGGGGCGGTCGGCGGCGTAGTACACGGCGCCGTCCTTGGCCTCGTTGTCGATCCCGAAGGGCGACAGGTCCGAGCGGAAGTGGTGCTTGTTCGGCATGGAGAAGCGGATCTCGTCGACCTCGTCGCGGCTGTTCAGCACCCGCACACCCATCTCGAAGAGGGTCTGCTGGAGCGAGTACGAGTAGGTCTCGGCGAACGCCTGGAGCGCGTGCTTGCGCACCCCGTTGTACGAGCGGTCCCAGTCCGGGGCGTGCGAGTCGACGCCGTCCCAGTTGTGCCGCCACCAGGTGGAGACGGTGGTGGCGAGGATCCGGTCGTAGTCCTCCTTGAGGGTGGTGTACTTGTCCTTCAGGTAGCCCCAGAACTCGGAGTTGGTCGTGTTCAGGACGGTCAGGTCCTTGAACCCGGAGAGCACCTGGATGCCGTGGCCGTCGTAGGTGATCTCCGCGACGCGGGTCTCCTGGCCCTTGCGGACGAAGGAGTGCGCGATCTCCTCGGAGCCGACGAAGCGGGCGCCGCCCTTGGAGGTCTCGATCCGCTCCCAGCCGTACTCCTCGACGCGGATGCGGGCCCGGGCGATGGAGTCGGTGTTGTCCACGAAGTGGCGGGCGAGCTTGACGCCGAAGTCCTCGGCGCTCTCGATCCCGTGCTCCTTGGCGAAGGCGTACACCGTGTTCTTGGTGGTGTCGGTGGGCAGGACGTTCGCGTTGGAACCGCTGCGGTGGACCTCCTCCATGTCGCCGGAGAGGGCGACGGAGACGTTCAGGTCCTTGATGTGGTGCGTGTCGCCGTCACGCGTGATCTTTACGACGCGGTTCTCTGCCTTGCCGTACTGGTTCTGTCCCAGGACGAAACGGGTCATGTGTCGGTCAGCTCCCTCGGTAAACGGAGTAGCCGAACGGGTTGAGCAGCAGCGGAACGTGGTAGTGCTCGCCGGGCACCACCGCGAAGGTGATGGTGACCTCGGGGAAGAACACGGGCCGGCCGTTCTCGCTGTCCCGGAGCGCGGGGGCGTCCTGCTGGGCCGCGGCTTGTTTCTTGGCGAAGTACGTCTCGGTCTCAAAGTCGAGCCGTACGTGTGTGGTGCCCTCCGGCAGTGCCGGCAGGTCCTTGCACCGCCCGTCCGCGTCGGTCGCGGATCCGCCGAGCGTCTGCCAGTCCGCCTCGGGTCCGCCGCGGGCGGAGAGGTGGATGGCGACGCCCTCGGCGGGGCGGCCGACGCTGGTGTCCAGGATGTGCGTGGACACGGAAGCGGTGGTATCGGTGCTCATGCGAAGTCCTCTTGCGGTGTGCAGCGACGTCGGTCGGCTTGCGGCGGGTCAGGCGGCGTCGAGCAGCCGGGCCAGCCGGATACGGTTGATCTTCCCCAGTTCGGTGCGGACGATCTCCCGTTCCTGCTCGGGCGAGTTGCCGATCCGCTCCTTGACCGCGTCCCGCATCTGCTCGCCGGTCCGGCCGGTGGCGCAGATGAGGAACACGTGGCCGAACTTCTCCTGGTAGGCCAGGTTGAGTTCGAGCATCTCCGCCTTGAGGTCCTCGGAGGCCCCGGCCATGCCCGCCTGCTCGCGGGAGGAGGTGGGGTCGCCGGGCTTGGGGCGGCCGATCGGCGGGTGCCCGGCCATCGCCTCCGCCAGGTCCGCCGCGGTCAGCTCGGCCATGGCGGCGTCGGACGCGGCATAGAGGTCCTCGGGGGTGGTGAAGGGGCGGGCGCTGATCAGTTGCCGGGCCCACGCCGTGGCGGCACACGCCTCGTGGAGTTCCGCGAGTGCCGCGGTCTCCTCGAGGGCGTTGAAACGGGCCAGGCCCGACGCGGAAGTGGACGTCACGGGAGCCTCCGTGGCCTTGTGCTGAACGGGCGTGCCGATAGCTAACGCCTTTGGAAACAACGCGTCAACACTTTGTTGAAAATTCGGGGTAACAAAAGCCGCCGCCCGGTGACCGGACGGCGGCGCGTGCTGTGCGGCTCCTGTGCAGGTCAGGCGCCCTTCTCACGATTGAGGTAGTTGTACACGGTGAAGCGGCTGACGCCCAGCGCGCCCGCGACGGTCTCCACGCCGTGCCGCACGGAGAAGGCGCCGCGCGCCTCCAGGGTACGCACGACCTCCTGCTTGGTCCTGCGGTCGAGTTCGGCCAGCGGCCTGCCCTGCCGGCGCTCCATGGCGGCGAGGATGTGGTCCAGGGAGTCGGCGAGCTGGGGCAGGCGCACGGCGACGACGTCGGCGCCCTCCCAGGTGAGCACGACGTCGTCCTGGCCCGCCTCGTCCGGCGGCAGCATCTCGCCGCCGATGGCGTCGACCAGGGGCTTCACGGCCGCGATGAAGGGCTCCTCGCCGGGGCCGGTCACCGCTCGCCCTCCTCGACCACGTTGACCTGGAGGGAGATCCGGGTGGCGCCGGCCTCCAGGGAGCGGCGCAGCAGCGCGTCCACGGCGGTGAGCACCGTGTCGGCGCCGCCCTCGGCGGTGTTGCCGAACGGGCCGACGTCGACCTCGTCCAGCTCCGCGGCCTCGACGACCTCCCGGGCGACCACCGCGTGGGCGGGCGCCTCGTCGAGGTCGAAGGGTTCGGTCGTGAACTCCACTCTCAATCGCACCCGGTCAACCTAACGCGGGGTGACCGTTTTCCGCCGCCCCCTCTTGACAAGCTGCGCCCGACTTCGGCAATCTTCCATTACGCAGAAACGAACTTCCGTAATGCGGAACAACGAACGAAACGGAAGGGAGCGCGGCACCCGATGGGCTTCGCAGATCAGCGCTTCAACGTCAACCTGTCGATCCTCTTCACGGAACTCCCGCTCCTGGAGCGCCCCGCGGCCGCCGCCGCGGCCGGCTTCACCGCGGTCGAGCTGTGGTGGCCCTGGATCGACTCCCCCACCCCCGAGCAGTCCGAGCTCGACGCCCTGAAGAAGGCGATCGAGGACGCGGGCGTCCAGCTCACCGGGCTGAACTTCTACGCCGGACAGCTGCCGGGCCCCGACCGCGGCGCCCTGTCCGTGCCGGGCGAGGAGTCGGACCGGTTCCGCGCCAACATCGACGTGGCCGCCGACTTCGCCAAGTCGCTGGGCTGCACGGCGCTCAACGCCCTGTACGGCAACCGCGTCGAGGGCGTGGACCCGGCCGAGCAGGACCGGCTCGCCCTGGAGAACCTGGTCCTGGCCGCCCGCGCGGCCGACCGGATCGGCGCGGTCCTGCTGATCGAGGCGCTGAACAAGCCCGAGTCGCCGCTGTACCCGCTGGTGTCGGCGCCGGCCGCGATCGAGGTCGTCGACAAGGTCAACGAGGCCACCGGACTCGGCAACGCCAAGTTCCTCATGGACCTCTACCACCTGTCCATGAACGGCGAGGACCTCCCGCAGGTGATCGACGCGTACACCGCGAAGACCGGTCACGTGCAGATCGCCGACAACCCCGGCCGCGGCGCCCCGGGCACGGGCTCGCTCCCCCTTGAGGAGCTGCTGGACCAGCTGGCGAAGGCCGGCTACCAGGGCTGGGTCGGCCTGGAGTACAAGCCCGGCGACCGCCCGAGCGCGGAGGCCTTCGACTGGCTGCCCCGCGAAGCCCGCGCCGCCCGCTGACACCCCTGAATCTTTTTTTCGAGAGGCACCCATCATGAGCAACCTCCCCAAGATCGCGTGGATCGGCCTCGGCATCATGGGCTCCCCCATGTCCGAGAACCTGATCAAGGCGGGTTACCAGGTCACGGGCTTCACGCTGGAGCAGGACAAGCTGGACCGCCTCGCCGCCGCCGGCGGCACCGCGGCCGGCTCGATCGCCGAGGCCGTGCGCGACGCCGACGTCGTCGTCACCATGGTGCCCGCGTCGCCGCAGGTCGAGGCCATCGCCTACGGCCCCGACGGCATCCTGGAGAACGCGAAGTCCGGCGCGCTGCTGGTCGACATGTCCTCGATCACCCCGCAGACCTCCGTGGACCTCGCGAAGGCCGCCAAGGACAAGGGCATCCGCGTCCTGGACGCCCCCGTCTCCGGTGGCGAGGCCGGCGCGATCGAGGCCGTCCTGTCCATCATGGTCGGCGGTGAGCAGGCCGACTTCGACGAGGCCAAGCCGATCCTGGAGGCCCTCGGCAAGACCATCGTGCTGTGCGGTCCGCACGGCTCGGGCCAGACCGTGAAGGCCGCCAACCAGCTCATCGTCGCCGTGAACATCCAGGCGTGCGCCGAGGCCGTGGTCTTCCTGGAGAAGTCGGGCGTGGACCTGAAGGCCGCCCTCGACGTCCTCAACGGCGGCCTGGCCGGCTCGACCGTGCTGACGCGGAAGAAGGACAACTTCCTGGCCCGCGACTTCAAGCCGGGCTTCCGCATCGACCTGCACCACAAGGACATGGGCATCGTCACCGACGCCGCCCGCAACGTGGGTGCCGCGCTGCCGGTCGGCGCCGTGGTGGCCCAGCTGGTCGCGTCGCTGCGCGCCCAGGGCGACGGCGGCCTGGACCACTCGGCCCTGCTGCGGGCCGTGGAGCGCCTCTCCGGCGCCCAGGTCTGACGCACCCCGCCCCGAGACCTCCGGGTGGCGCCGCCGCTGACACCTGTCCTGTCGCGCCCGAGCGGCGGCGCCGCCCGGAACCCACTTCAACAAACTGTTGACGTGCTCGGCACCCCAAACTTAGGCTCCACGAAGCGGAAACAGTTTTCCGCTGACCCCTCGCACGGAAGGTCCCCGATGTCGCAGCGCGTGCTCACGACAGAGTCCGGCGCCCCGGTCGCCGACAACCAGAACTCCGCCTCCGCCGGCATCGGCGGCCCGCTCCTGATCCAGGACCAGCACCTGCTGGAGAAGCTCGCGCGCTTCAACCGCGAGCGCATCCCGGAGCGCGTGGTGCACGCCCGCGGTTCCGGCGCCTACGGCCACTTCGAGGTGACCGACGACGTCACCGGCTTCACGCACGCCGACTTCCTGAGCACGGTCGGCAAGCGCACCGAGGTCTTCCTGCGCTTCTCCACCGTGGCCGACTCGCTGGGCGGCGCGGACGCGGTCCGCGACCCGCGCGGCTTCGCGGTGAAGTTCTACACCGAGGAGGGCAACTACGACCTCGTCGGCAACAACAC
>NZ_WWHX01001004.1 GCF_009862125.1 Streptomyces sp. SID5910 | reverse complement strand
CGCGCGTGAGCCGGTGTGCGCGCTCCCCCGTGCGCGGCTGCTCCCCCAGCGGAGCGCCCTGCGTGCTCTCGGGGTCGCCGGCGCTCGGCCTCCGCTCGCGCTCGCCTCCACCGATCCGGCGGCCTATGTGCGTGCCCTCGCGAGCGCGTCCGAGGCCGCCGAGCTGACCGCGTCCGGCGGGCTCGGCGACTTCGTGTGGCTGCTCCAGCCGGTCGGGCCCGTGGACGCCGCGCGGCTACTTGTCGATGTCCCCGACGACGAAGAACAGTGACCCGAGGATCGCCACCATGTCCGCGACCAGCGTCCCGGGCAGCAGCTCGGTGAGCGCCTGGATGTTGTTGTAGGAGGCGGAGCGCAGCTTCAGCCGGTACGGGGTCTTCTCGCCCTTGCTGACCAGGTAGTAGCCGTTGATCCCGAGCGGGTTCTCGGTCCACGCGTACGTGTGGCCCTCGGGCGCCTTCAGCACCTTCGGGAGCCGCTGGTTGATCGGCCCGGGCTCCAGCCCGGCCAGCCGGTCCAGGCAGGCGTCGGCGAGGTCGAGGGCGTTGTGCGTTTGCTCCAGGAGGCATTCGAAGCGGGCGAGGCAGTCGCCCTCGGTACGCGTGACGACCTTCAGGGTGTCCTGGATCTCCCCGTAGGCCAGGTACGGCTCGTCGCGGCGCAGGTCGAAGTCGACGCCCGAGGCACGCGCGATCGGCCCGCTCACCCCGTACGCGTGCACGGCCTCGGCGCTCAGCGCGCCCACCCCGCGCGTCCGTCCCCGGAAGATCTCGTTGCCGAGCACCAGGTCGTCGAAGACGTCCATGCGCGAGCGCACGGCGGAGACGGCGGCACGCGCGCGTGCGGTCCAGCCGGCCGGCAGGTCCTCCTTGAGGCCGCCGACGCGGTTGAACATGTAGTGCATGCGCCCGCCGGAGACCTCCTCCATGACGTTCTGGAGGACCTCCCGCTCCCGGAAGGCGTAGAAGACGGGGGTGATGCCGCCCAGCTCCAGGGGGTACGACCCCAGGAACATCAGGTGGTTCAGCACCCGGTTCAGCTCCGCGAGCAGCGTCCGCGTCCACACCGCGCGCGGGGGCACCTCCATGCCGAGCATGCGCTCGACGGCGAGGACGACGCCCAGTTCGTTGGAGAACGCGGACAGCCAGTCGTGCCGGTTGGCCAGCACGATGATCTGACGGTAGTCACGCGCCTCGAACAGCTTCTCCGCGCCGCGGTGCATATAGCCGATCACGGGCTCCGCGCTCACGATGCGCTCGCCGTCCAGGACGAGCCGCAGCCGCAGCACGCCGTGCGTCGACGGGTGCTGGGGGCCGATGTTGAGCACCATGTCGGTGCTCTCCGCGGCGCCGCCGATACCGACCATGGTCTCCGTCTTGGGAGTCATGCGCACAGTCTCCCCTACGTACGCTGGGTCCATGGAGACGGGGAGCCCCGGGGAAACGGGCACGACGACGGCCGGACCGGTGTGGACGGGGCTGCCGCCGGGACTGCTGCGGATGCGGCGGCTGCTGCTGGTGGTGTGGCTGGGACTGCTCGCGCTCGCCGCCGCACTGGTGCCCGGCCTGCTGGCGGGCCCCGCCTGGGCCCTCTTCGCGCTGCTGCCGCTGGCCGTGCTGATCTGGGGCTGGGTGGTGCTGGAGCGCAACTGGCGCTCCTGGCGGTACGCCGAGCGCGCCGACGACCTGCTGATCAGCCGGGGCGTGCTGTGGCGGGAGGAGACCGTCGTGCCGTACGGCCGGATGCAGCTGGTCGAGGTGACCTCCGGGCCCGTCGAGCGGTACTTCGGGCTGGCCAGCGTGCAGCTGCACACGGCCGCCGCCGCGACCGACGCGACCATCCCGGGCCTGGACCCGGCCGAGGCGGAGCGCCTGCGCGACCGGCTCACCGAGCTGGGCGAGGCCCGATCGGCGGGGCTGTGAGCACCACGGGCGCCGGCGACGGGGTGACCGAGCGCCGGCTGCACCCCGTCACCCCGCTGCGGCGGGCCTGGGCGCCGGTCGCCGTGATCGTCGGCTGGGCCGTGCACGACCCCGACCAGGCCCAGCGCCAGCTCACGCGGCTGACCACGACCACGCTGCTGATCGGCCTCGCCGTACTCATCCCCGCCGCCGCCCTGTACGGCTTCCTGACCTGGTGGTTCACCCACTTCGCGGTGACGGACGCCGAGCTGCGCATCCGTACCGGCCTGCTGTTCCGGCGTACGGCGCACATCCGGCTCGAACGCATCCAGGCCATCGACGTCACCCAGCCGCTGCTCGCCCGCGTCGCCGGGGTCGCCAAGCTGAAGCTCGACGTCATCGGCACCGCCAAGAAGGACGAGCTGGCCTTCCTGGGCGCCGCCGAGGCCCGGGCGCTGCGGGCCGAACTGCTCGCGCGGGCGGCGGGCTTCGCGCCCGAGACGGCGCACGAGGTCGGCGAGGCGCCCTCCCGGCACCTGCTGCGCGTGCCGCCCGGCGTCCTCGCCGTCTCCCTCCTGCTGACCGGCGCGACCTGGGGCACGCTGGTCGCCGCCGTGGCCGTACCGACGCTGCTGTGGTCGGCCACCCACAGCCTGTGGACGGTCCTGGCGACCGCCCTGCCGCTGCTGGGCGCGGCCGGCGCGAGCAGCGTGGGGCGGTTCGTCGGGGAGTACGACTGGACGGTGGCCGAATCGCAGGACGGGCTGCGCATCGACCACGGCCTGCTGGACCGGGCCCACGAGACGGTGCCGCCGGGCCGGGTGCAGACGGTACGCATCGTGGAGCCGCTGCTGTGGCGCCGGCGCGGCTGGGTCCGGGTCGAGCTGGACGTGGCCGGGTCGTCGAACTCCGTGCTGCTGCCGGTCGCCCCGCGCGAGATCGCCGAGTCGGTGGTGGCGCGGGTGCTGCCCGGGGTGACCGTGCCGGCGGAGCTGTCCCGTCCGCCGCGGCGGTCCCGGTGGTGCCTGCCGCTGTGGTGGCGCGGCCACGGACTGGCCGTCACCGACGCGGTGTTCGCCGCCCGCCGCGGGCTGCTGCGGAGGAGCCTCGCGCTGGTGCCGCACGCCAAGGTCCAGAGCGTCCGCCTGACGCAGGGCCCGTGGCAGCGGACCCTGCGGGTCGCCGACGTACGGGTGGACACGGGGGCGAACAAGACGGTGACCGCGCGGCTGCGGGACGCGGAGGAGGCGGCGGCCCTGCTGAGCGGCCAGGCGGAACGCTCCCGCACGGGCCGCCGGGACGCGCTGCCGGACCGCTGGATGGCGTGACGGCGTCCACCGGGTCCGCGGCGGTCAGGACACCGCGCTGCGCAGCCCCTGTACGTCGATCTGCTCGGTCTCGTCGTGGGCGGTCAGGTCGATCACCTGGCCCACTCCGCGGGACTCCTCGCCGGCGGGCTTGAACGCGGCCTCCGTCTCGGCCTTGTGCAGGGCGAGGGCCTCCTGGCCGACGACGTCGGCGAGGTCCTCGTTCTGGACGGCCTCCAGGGCGGCGGGCGACGCGGTCGCGTCCTTGGCGTTCTTCGTGCCGAAGAAGTCGAAACCGCCCTCGACCACGGGGCGCCGCGCGGGAGCGGCCGGCACGACGGCCACCGCGGTCGGCACCGTGTAGTGCCCGGCGGGCTTGCGCCCGGACGGCTGCTCCTGCGACTGCCCTGGCTGCGACGCCGACCGGTCGAGCCGGTCGTCGGGCTCCTCGTGCCGGTCGTCGGGCCGCTCCTCGTGCCGGTCGTCGGCCCGGCCCGGCGCGGTGGTGGGCGCGGCCTCGTGCCCGTCGGCCGCCTCGGGCTGCCCCTGGGCCTCGTCCTCCTGCGCGGGCTCGGCCGCCGCGGCACTCTCGCCGCCGCCGTTGCCCCCGCCGTCCCCGTCGTCGCCGCCGTCGTCGTCACCCTCGACGGCCCGGTCCTCCTCACCGGCGGGCGCCTCGTCGTCGAACCGTGCCAGTGCGGCGCTCGCCCGCAGGAACAGCCGGGAGCCCGCCGGGGAGAAGACGGCGGACGCCCCGGACGCCTCCTCGGCGGCCTCCGGTGCGGACGTCTCCTCCGTCTCCTCCGCGGGCGCGGGCCGGGCCGCGGGCAGCGCGGGTGTCGTCGGCGCGGCCTCGATCTCCAGCAGGCGGCGGCCCTCCAGCGCGCTGGCGCGCTCGGTCTCCGCGGTGGCGTACCGGCGCAGCAGGGAGGCGTGCTCGTTGCGCAGCCCGGCCAGCTCCGTGCGCTTGGCGCGCAGCCGGTGCTCCAGCTTCTGGCGCAGCTCGCGCGACTCCTCCAGGTCGGACTCCAGTTCGACGACCCGCTCCTCGTAGCGCCACTCGTCGCTCGCCCGCGCGCGCGTGAGGTCGGCGACGCGCTTGCCCGCCTGCGCGTCCCAGTGACGCATGACGACCGCGCCGACGACCGCCGTCGCCGCGGCGGCCGCCGCGAGCGCGCGCAGGATCACCGCCTCACTGAACACCCAGGGGCCGGCCGCGCAGACGACCGATACGCCTGCGATCGCCGACGGGGGAAGCAGCCTGTGCAGAGGCGGGGAATGGCGGTGACGTCCACGTGGCATGGCCAGAAACTTACCGCGCGTAGGCGATTCTTGGCGCCCCGCCCCGTAAAAACACGGCCGTCTCCGACGCGTTCACAGGACTTCGGGATTCACTTGCCCACGGAGAGCCCGAATTAACTCAAGATCATTTCTACTGGAGGCCCGGCCACCGCTCTGTGGCCGCCCGTCAGCGGCCGCCCAGCCGCCCGCTGAGCCACTGAAGCGCCGCGGGGATCTCACGCCGCCAGGTATTGAAGTTGTGCCCGCCCCTTTCCAGCACGATCGACGAGATCCGGGTCGGCTTCTTCTCCCGCACCCGCTCTATGAACTTCAGCGTGTCCTTGTAGTTCGTCTCGCCGGACTTGCTGCTGGTGACGAGCAGCGAAGTGGCGGGCGCGGGCATGTGCTTGACGTACCACCAGAGGTCCGCCCGATTGCGCAGTTCCTCGTCGCCCTGGAAGAGGTCGCCCGTGGTCGGGTCGCTGGGGGCGTTGTAGTACGCGGAGAGGCCGACGCCGGCGCCGTAGACGCGGGGGTGGTGCAGGGCGAGCTTCAGCGCGCAGTAGCCCCCGGTCGAGTTGCCGACGACGCCCCAGCTGCCCGGTCCGCGGCCCACCCGGTAGTGGGCGAGGACGGCCTCGGGGAGGTCCTTGGCGAAGAACGACTCCGTCTGCGGTCCGCCCGGGACGTCCACGCACTCCGTGTCGCGCGGCGGCGCCACCGTCGGCCGCAGCATCACCAGCACCATCGGCTGCATGCGGCCTTCCTTGGCCAGGTCCAGTGCCGTACGCGGATAGCGGAGCTTGGTCACCAGCGCCTCGGTCGTGCCCGGGTAGCCGGTCAGGACGACGGCCGCGGGGAACGTACGGGTGCGGTACCTCGGCTGGAAGTACTCGGGAGGCAGGTACACCTCGGCGGGTGTCGCGATGTGCGTCGTACGGCCGACGATCCTGACGTGCTGGATCTGCCCGCCGATCTCGGGCCGGCCACCCGCCTTCTTCACCCGGCCCGCGCCGACCACCTGGAGCGGACCGCGGCCGCCCGCCGAGTGGTCGACCACCACGCCCTGCCCGGTCTCCCGCCCGAACAGGTCGGCCCAGCTCGCGTAGAACCCGAAGGACTGGTTGGCGGCGAGACCGACGGCGGCGAAGACCGCCAGCTGGGTGGCGAACAGCAGGCCTATCCGGCCTATGACGGCACGCCAGCTCCTCCTGGCCAGGCGTGGCCACAGCCACACCGTGCCGGCGAACAGCAGCACGCCGGACAGAACCGCCAGTGCCAGCACCTTGTTGCTTGTCAGACCCATGCCTTGCTACCTGCCTGTGCTTCCCACGGAGTGCCCGGCCCCCCGTCGGATGCGCGAGGGGTGTCCCGTAACTTCCTCTGCCTTTGACGTGGCTTTGAGAGGGGGAGTGAACCTCTCCCCCCAAGACACCGTCCTAGAGGGCGCAATGTCGCCGGATGCCCGAAACGGGTCCGGATCCACGGTCTCTCGCAGAACTACGGGTGCGATGTCTGTCAGGACAGATGAGGAAATGTCTGGTGCGGTTCCGGGGGTCGTCCCCAAGGCCGCCGGCGCCACGCGCGCGGGCCGGGTGCTGCGCGGACCGCGTCCGGAGGCCGTGCCCGTCCTGGTCGGCAGGGCCTGCACGCTGGTCGGTCTGCTGAACGTCGCCGCGGGGGTCTTCCCCCGCTTCCGGCACAGCCGTATGCACGCCGTCGCGGAGGTGCTGCCGGGCGCGTTCGGCCCGTTCGCCGCGGCGCTCTCGCTCAGCGCGGGCGTCCTGCTCCTGCTGCTCGCGCACGGGCTCAAGCGCCGCAAGCGCCGGGCCTGGCGGGCGGCCGTGGCCCTGCTGCCGCTGGGCGCCTTCGCACAGTTCACCTACCGTCATTCCCTCGCCGGGGTGCTCATCTCCCTGGTACTGCTCGCCCCGCTGCTGCGGCACCGCGACCAGTTCGCGGCGCTGCCCGACCCGCGCAGCCGCTGGAAGGCGCTCGCCAACTTCGTCCTCATGGGCGCCGGTTCCCTCGCGCTCGGGCTGGTCATCGTCAGTGTCCACCCGCACCGCATGGTCGGCGACCCGAGCCTGGCCGACCGCATCGCGCACGTGCTGTACGGGCTGTTCGGCTTCGAGGGGCCGGTCGACTACCGCGGCAACACGTCGTGGACGGTCGCCTTCTCCCTGGGCGCGCTCGGCCTGCTCACCGCCGTCACCACGATCTACCTGGCCTTCCGCCCCGAACACCCGGCCGCACGCCTGACGGAGGAGGACGAGACGCGCCTGCGCGCCCTGCTGGCCAAGCACGGCAGCCGCGACTCCCTCGGCCACTTCGCGCTGCGCCGCGACAAGGCCGTGGTCTTCTCCCCCAGCGGCAAGGCCGCCGTCACCTACCGCGTGGTCTCCGGCGTGATGCTCGCGAGCGGCGACCCGATCGGCGACGTCGAGGCCTGGCCGGGCGCCATCGAGCGCTTCATGGACGAGGCGCGTGCCCACTCCTGGACGCCGGCCGTCATGGGCTGCTCGGAGACCGGCGGCGAGGTGTGGACCCGCGAGACGGGCCTCGACGCCCTCGAACTGGGCGACGAGGCGGTGGTGGACGTGGCGGATTTCTCCCTCGCCGGCCGCGCGATGCGCAACGTGCGTCAGATGGTCAAGCGCATCGAGCGCGCCGGTTACGAGACCCGGGTACGGCGCGTGGCTGACCTCGGCGACACCGAGCTGGACCGGATCCGCCGCGCCGCGGACGACTGGCGCGGCACGGACACCGAGCGCGGCTTCTCGATGGCCCTGGGCCGCATCGGCGACCCGTCCGACGGGGACTGCCTGATCGCGACGGCCCACAAGCAGGACACGGAGCCCGGCGAGTACGGCGACCTGAAGGCGATCCTGCACTTCGTGCCGTGGGGCACCGACGGGGTCTCCCTGGACCTGATGCGGCGCGACCGCGCGGCCGACCCGGGCATGAACGAACTGCTGATCGTGGCCGCGCTCCAGGCGGCCCCGAAGCTGGGCATCGCCCGGGTCTCCCTGAACTTCGCCATGTTCCGCGCGGCGCTCGCGCGCGGCGAGAAGATCGGCGCGGGGCCGGTGCTGCGGGCGTGGCGGGGGCTGCTGGTGTTCCTGTCCCGGTGGTTCCAGATCGAGTCGCTGTACAAGTTCAACGCGAAGTTCCGGCCGCGGTGGGAGCCGCGCTTCGTCGTGTACCGAGCCTCCGCCGACCTGCCCCGCATCGGCTTCGCCGCGATGCAGGCGGAGGGCTTCGTGACACTGACCCCACCACTCCCCCGCTTTCTGCGCCGCAGGGTAAGCGGGGGGCGGCCGTGCGTCCACGGGGAGGCCCGAGCGGCGTAGCGGGACCCGGCGCGGATGCGGGGCGGGCGGCCCGGCGCCGATGCTGCCCGGGGCCCGGCGCTGCCGGGGTACCCGGCGCTGAGGCTGGCCGGGGGTGGGTCGCGTGGCCCGGCGCTGCCGGGGTGCCGCTGCGCCCACCCGTGCCGCCCCAGCGGCACGACTGCCCGCAGCTGGGGAGGCCGGACTGCCGTCAGTCGCGTACGGCGAGGAGGGGTCGTGTCGGGGGGTGTTCGCCCGCAGCGGTTGGCGCGTC
>NZ_WWHX01001003.1 GCF_009862125.1 Streptomyces sp. SID5910 | reverse complement strand
CCACGTCCAGTGGCCGCCGGCCCCCTCGCGTGCCCTATCGCCGGTATCCCAGCACCGTCATCATGCCGCTCTCCGAGTGGTACTGGTTGTGGCAGTGCAGCATCCACAGCCCCGGGTTGTCGGCGTCGAAGTCGAGCACCAGTTTCCGGTGCGGGAGGACCACCGCGGTGTCCTTGCGGGCGCCCGTCCCGTCCAGTCCGGTGATGGCGAAGGTGTGCCCGTGCAGGTGCATCGGATGCCACATTTCGGTGGCGTTGATGAGGGTCAGCCGCACCCGCTCACCCGCGTGCACCGCACGGCGCTGCTCCACGGAGTAGGCCTGGTGGTCGAACCCCCAGTCGTACTTCTCCATGCCGCCGGTGATCCGGATGCGCATCTCGCGGTCGGGTTCCCGGTCGTCCAGGGCCACGGAGTCGTCGGGCACGAGACGCCGTGCGGGGATGGTCTTGCCGTCGAGTTCGTCCGGGCGGACGTCGGCAGGGGGGAGGTTCCCGCTCCCCTTGTCGGTGCGCAGGACGGCGAGGGCACTGCCCTGCTTGCCCTCGGCCAGGGCGACCAGGGGGAAGACTCCGTCCCGGACGGTGACCAGGACGTCGTACCGCTCCGCCATGCCGACGAGGAGCGCGTCGGTCCGTGTGTGCCGCACCGGGTAGCCGTCGGTGTGGGTGACCGTCATGGCGTGGCCGCCCAGCGCGACCCGGAACGCCGTCTCGGCGCCGGCGTTGATGATGCGCAGCCGGACGCGGTCGCCGGGACGGCAGCGGAACACCTCGGGGTGAGCGGGCAGGCGTCCGTTGACCAGGTGGAAGGGGTGGGCGACGCTGCCGGCCTCGCCGTGCAGCATCCGGCTGTGGGACGTGTGCAGCACGCGCGAGGGACCCGCGGGCCTCCGGGCCGGCGAGGGCGTCGCCGTCGCCGGCCGGCTCGGCTCCCCGCCGCGGCCGGGGCCCATGCCCATGTGGCCCCCCTCCATGGAGGCACCGGGCCTGAGCTGGTCCAGGACCTCGTCGGGGGTGGAACCGTCCACGCCGTCGAGCCAGTCGTCCAGGACCACGACCCATTCCTTGTCGTAGGACAGGGGCTCTCGCGGGTCGTCGACGATGAGCGGCGCGTACAGGGCCCGGTCGGCCTGCATCCCGACGTGGGAGTGGAGCAGATACGTTCCCGGCTGGGCGGCGGTGAAGCGGTAGCGGAAATCGGCCCCGGGGCGGATCGCGGCCTGGGTGAGGCCCGGGACGCCGTCCATGTCGCAGCGCAGCCGCACCCCGTGGCAGTGCAGCGTGGTGCTGGCGGGCAGCCGGTTGGCGAGCGTCATGTCCAGTACGTCGCCGGCGGTGACACGGACCAGCGGCCCCGGCAGCGCCTCGTCGTACGCCCAGCTCGGGACGGTCCGCCCGCCGAGGTCCAGTGTCGCCTCGGCCGCGGTGAGCCTGTACGTGCGCACCGGTCCGGCCCCGCGTGCGCGCTCGGCCGCGAGGACTTCCGGGTCGGACGGATTGACGTAGCCCGAGGGCCCGTCGGGGACGAACGCCGCCCCGCCGGCCCCTCCTTGGGATCCGGAGCCGGGGCCGGAACCCGGTCCGGAGCCCGGTCCGGAGCCCGGTCCCGAGCTGGGTCCGGGGCCGGGGCCGGTGCAGGCAGCCAGGAGGCCCGCGCCCGCAGCGGCGACCGGGGCGCGGAGCAGGGTACGCCGAGAAGGTTTGAACATGTCTGCATCAGACACGCCGGATGATCGAACAGCCCGTCGGTGCGGCCGAATGCCTGAACGGCCGGGGCCGAATTCCACCGGCAGGCGGACGTCCGCAGGCGGCAGACTGGCCGCATGACCTCACCCGATGCCAAGGCCGATCTTCGCTTCTATCTTCAGTCCGCCCGCGACGCGCTGCTGTGGAAGCTCGAAGGACTCCCGGAGTACGACGTCCGCCGCCCCCTGACGCCGACGGGCACCAATCTGCTGGGCCTGGTGAAGCATGTGGCCAGCATGGAGCTGGGCTATCTCGGCGACGTCTTCGGCAGGCCGTCCGGTGAGGCGCTGCCCTGGATGGCGGAGGGCGCCGAGACCAACGCGGACATGTGGGCGACGCCCGATGAGTCACGCGAGGACATCGTGGAGCTGTACCGCCGGTCGTGGGCGCACGCCGACGCGACGATCGACGCGCTGCCCCTGGACGCGGTCGGCAAGGTGCCGTGGTGGCCGAGCCACAAGGCCGAGGTGACCCTGCACCACGCCGTCGTGCGCATGATCGCCGAGACGCACCGGCACGCCGGCCACGCCGACATCGTCCGCGAACTCGTGGACGGCGGCGTCGGGGAGCGCGAGGGCAACGACAGCATGGCGTCGGGCGACCCCGCGTGGTGGGCGGACTACCGCGACCGGCTGGAGCGCGTGGCCCGGGAAGCCGACCGGACTCGTCGCCCCCGAGAGACGACACGCGACGCGAAGGAATGACGCCCCCGTGCGGCGTCGCACCCGCCCGGACGTGCGCGTAGTAGGAAAGGATCACGCACGCGCGCGTGCCGAACGGAGGCATCCTGTGAAGACACCACTGCGCATGATCCTGGCCATCGCTCTGTCCGCCGGGGTCGTGTCGGCCGTGGCACCGGTCACGGCCGCCTCGGCCGCCGACCCCCTGCGGTACGTCGCGCTGGGCGACTCCTACGCGTCCGCCCCGCTGGTCCCGCCCGCAGACCGGGCCGAACCGGCATGCCTGCGCTCCCTCTCCGACTACCCCCGGGTCGCGGCCGAGGCCCTGAACGCGGCGCTCACCGACGTCAGCTGCTCCGGCGCCACCGTCGGCCATCTGAGCACCGCACAGCACCGGGGAGTCGCACCCCAGTACGAGGCGCTGGCCCCGGACACCGACATCGTCAGCATCACCCTCGGCGG
Organism: Streptomyces sp. SID5910; assembly: GCF_009862125.1. Taxonomy (GTDB): domain Bacteria; phylum Actinomycetota; class Actinomycetes; order Streptomycetales; family Streptomycetaceae; genus Streptomyces. The sequence goes on along the minus strand of NZ_WWHX01001003.1, from coordinate 10,632 downwards.
CAACGACAGCGACCTCTTCGGCGAAGCGCTGAACTGCGTCAACGTCCTGCCCCAGCCCCACGGCACCAGCTGCGCGGACAAGAACACCGCCGGCGGCGGCGACAGGATAAGGGCCCGCATCGACGCCTGGGCACCGGCCTTCGGCACCGCCCTGGACGAGATCGCCCGGCGGGCGCCGCACGCCGGGATCTTCGTCGTCGGCTACGGCAACTACTTCCGCCCCGGCGGCTGCTACCCCGACCAGCCCTACTGGAAGAAGGACGCCGACTACCTCCAGGGCGCCATCAACCACCTCGGGGCCGTACTGCGGCGGACGGCCGAGGAGCACGGCGCCGTCTTCGTCGACACCTTCACCCCGGGCATCGGACACGACACCTGTGCCGCCCCCTCCGACCGCTGGATCGAGGGCGTGGTCCCCGGCCGCCCGGCCGCGCCCCTGCATCCCAACGCGTCAGGCGCCCGGGCCGTCGGCAACGCCCTTGCCGAGGCCGTCCGCGGCAGGCATACGTAAGGCGCCGGTCAGGGGTGGACGAGGACCTGGGACAGGGCGACCCGGCCGTTGCCGGGCACCGCGATCCGCACGGTGCGGGTCCTGGCGTCCAGGTCGATCACGGTGGGGCGCAGGGCCTTTCCGCTGACGTGGACCGTCCTGTCGTCGGTGACGACGTCGAAGCCGGCCGTCGTCATCGAGGCGTCGTTCCAGACCTCGATCCGGCGGACCCGGCGGGTGTCACCGAGGTCCACCTGCCACCAGGCGCCCGGCCCGGCCAGGGTGCGGGTGTCCGTGGTGATGTCGCCGTCCAGGGCCAGGTCGGCCGACGCGGTCCCCTCGGTCGAGGACTGGGTGGCGGTGCCCCTGCGGGCCAGGTCGGTGCGCAACTGCTCGACCGGGCCGCCGTGGGCACCGGCCCGGGCGGCGACGGCGAGTGCCGCGGCCGGCAGCCGGTCCAGGCCGGTGGAGTTGTCCGTCATGGCCGAGCCCCGGCCGCCCAGCCCGGGCGCACCGGTGTCCGTCCAGTTGGACCTGGCCGTGTTCTCGATGCCGTAGTCCGCCCAGTTGGACACCCACTTGTAGCCGATGCGCGTGATGACGTTCCGCTCGACCAGGATGTGCGAGGACTGCTCGTCGAGGTAGATGCCGTTGCCGTCGCGCTCGGTGTTGCCGTACGCGGAACGGTTGATGTAGTTCTCCGACACGACCGTCCCCGGCTGCGCCCCCTGCGTGTAGATCGCGCCGCCGTCGTGCTGCTCCTGCGCCACCTCCATGACGTCGGTGATCCGGTTGGCCGTCACCCTGTTGTCGCGCAGGACGGAGACCTGCGCCTCGGGCTGGTTCCAGCCCCAGCCGACGGAGATCCCGGAGTAGGGGAGATGGCTGAGGGTGTTGTGGTCGACGGAGAGTTCCGCCTCGTAGCCCGTCCAGATGCCCACGGAGTCGGTGTACTCGACGCCGGAGCGGCTGATGGTGTTGTACGCGACGGTGTTCCGCTCACCGGCGAGCGCTTCCCCGGGCCGTGGTTCGGTGTCGCCGACGTAGACCGCGCCCGACGACAGGTCGGTGAAGGACGACCGGGTCAGGGAGCTGTCCTTGGTGCCGGCCTCCAGGATCGCCCCGGCGCCGCCGAGCCGGCTGAAGTCGGCCCGGTCGATACGGATGTGCCGGCCGCCGCGCACGGTGACGGCCGCCGCCGGTTTCGTGTAGTGGCGGCCGGCGTGGTCTACGGGTCCGGTCGCGCCGGTGAGGGTGAGACCGGCCTGGGTGCCCGCGTAGCCCTCGTCGGTGTCGGGCTGGCGGTAGGCGGCGTACGCGAAGCCGATCCCGCTGACCGTGATGTCGTGGGCGCCGTCGAGGACGAGGAGCCGTTCCGTGTGCGGGGTGACGGTCCGGGCGCCGCGCATGGTCTCGCCCTCGCGCGGCAGGTAGGTCACGGTGCGCTGCGCGGAGTTCCACACGAACTCGCCGGGTTCATCCAGGAGTTCGGGGGCGTTCTCGAAGAACGCGACCCCGCTGTAGCGGGCCGAGTCGACCGTCGTGGAGTCCCAGGCGGGGCCCGTGCGGTCGGTACCGCTCGCGGAGTTGGTCCAGCAGGGCCGGGCGAAGGTCAGGAGGTCGCCGCTGACGCCGGTGATCCGGCAGTGGTAGTTGCGCCAGCGGACGCGGATGACGGCCTCGGCGTCCGTGGGGCGCTGCCAGCGGGCGACGCCGGTGGCGTCGGCCCCGGTCATCCCCGCCTCGGTCGCGTCGCAGACCGCAGCGGGGCACGCGTCGCCGCGGGCGCGGACGGCACGCGTCCCGTCGACGAAGAGCTGGCGCGGGGTGACCCCGGCCGGGACGGCGGCGGTCCAGGTGCCGTCGCCGTTCGGGGCCCAGCCGGTGATGTTCCGGCCGCCGGACAGCACGGGCCGGGCGCCGGGGGCCGCCGTCCAGGTGACGGTGCGGCCCTGCCCGCCGGAGTCGGCGGCACCGAGCCGCAGCGGTTCGGTGCGCTCGTATGTGCCGTCCTGGAGCAGTACGCGGACGTCGCGGCGGGTCTCGGCGCGGGCCGCGTCCCGGGAGCCCTCCAGGGAGCAGGGCCGGGCGGCGGTGCAGGAGGTGCCCGTGCCGTCCGGGGCCGCGTACAGGGTGCGGGGCGGCGGGGCCGCCTGGGCCGTGGGTGCGGTGAGCAGGGCGGCGAGGCCGGCCGCGCAGGCGGCGGCGGTCAGCCGCAGGGCGTGCGTCCGGACGTTCACGCGTCGGCCCTCCAGTCGGGGTGGCCGGGCATGGGCGGGTTGACGGCCCCGAAGAGCCAGTCGCGCAGGAAGCCGTCGAGGGACCGGTCTCCGGTGACGCGCACGGTGTGGCCGATGAAGTCCTCACTGCTGACGTTGCGGTCCTTGAAGCGTTCGGGCCAGGTCCGCATCACGCGGTCGAAGGCGCGGTCGCCGATCCGCCGGCGCAGGGCGTACAGGACGAGCGCGCCGCCGTCGTAGATGTTGGTGCCGCCGAGGGCCTTGGGCAGTCCCGGCGGGCCGTCCGCGGCGCGGATCGCGTCGAGCTTGCCGTAGGTCGTCCGCATCTTGTCGGCGAGGACGGACCAGCCGCGTTCCTCGCCGTAGAGGGCGGCGTAGTACACGGCGGGGCCCTCGTTGAGCCACGCCTGCTGCCAGTCGGCGGGGGTGACGGAGTCGCCGTACCACTGGTGGACCAGCTCGTGGACCATGGTGGTCTCGTACGTGGGGTGTCCGTTCGCGTTCGGCCGGAACCAGTTCGTGGAGAACAGGGAGAGGGTCTGGTTCTCCAGGGCGTCGCTGTAGCCGTCGTAGATGTGGACGCCGTAGACGGAGAACGGGTAGCGGCCGAACTTCCGCTCCAGCCAGGCCAGATGGTCGGCCGTGCGGGCGACGACCGGGGCGAACTCGTCCTCCCTGCCCCGTGGGACGACGTGCCGCAGCGGGAGGCCCCGGTGGCTGGTCCCGTACAGATAGGTGCCCTTGACGACGGCGATGCCGATGAGTTCGGTCGCCATCCGCTCGCGCAGCCCGAAGTGCCAGACCGTGGAGCCGTTCGCGCCGGGGGACTTGTGCAGCAGTTCACCGTTGGCGGTGGCGACGAAGCCCTCGGGCGCGCTGATGTGGAAGGTCCAGGTGGCCTTGTCCGACGGCGTGTCGTTGCACGGCAGGAAGGTGTCGGCGCGGGAGGACTGGGCCGCGGACGCGAAGCCGCCGTCACTGCCGAACCTCCAGCCGGTGAGGCCGAGCCGGGGCGCCTTGCCGTTGCCGTGATAGCGGACGGCGACGGTGAAGGGCCGGCCGTCACGCAGAGGCGACGCGGGTGTGACGGTGAGTTCCTGGCCGCTCTGGCCCGGTGCGAGCGCCCAGGTGGCGGGAGCGCCGTTCACGGTGACGGAGTCGATGGTGTGGCCGTCGGTGTCCAGGTTGAACGCGGACAGGTCCTGGGTGGCCGTGGCGTTCATCCGCACCGTGCCGGTGAAGTCGTACGTGACCGGCGTGAAGTCGAAGGTCAGGTCGTAGTGGACGACCTGGTAGCCGCCGTTGCCGAGGGTCGGGAAGAGCGGGTCGCCGACCCCGTCGGAGCCGGGCGTCGGACGGAAACGGGAGGCGTGCGCGGAGGCGGGGGAACCGAACGCCGGCACGGCCACGGCGGCGGCGGCCGCGGCGCCGCCGAATCTGAGGGCGGAGCGGCGCGTCGTCACTTCTTCCCCTTCTGGACGGCTTCCTCGAACTCGCCCCGGGCCTGTTCGCCGCCCTTGGCGAGGTAGTCCTTGACCAGCTGGTCGTAGGCCGACATGGGCTTGCGGCCGGCGATGATGTCCTTGAGCCCGTCCTGCCTCAGCGTGTAGAGGCTGCCGCTGCCCTTGGAGTCCCAGGTGGGCGAGGAGTACTGGAGGGTGGGGGACTGCTCCATCATCGGGACCATCCTGCTCAGCGTCTCGTGCACATGGCGCACCCCCGGCTCGGAGTCGGCGCTGTAGACCGCGGGCACCGCGGACGCCAGGAACTTCCAGGGGACGGTGACGTCCTGGCTGCCCTGCTTCGTGAGCGCGGGGTTGCCCTTCGCGTCGCGCGTGAAGTCGGTGCCCTCGACGCCGTAGTTGATCAGCGTGTACTCCAGGCTGCCGAAGGGCGAGGCCGCGAAGTCCGCCAGCGCCAGCACCTGCCGCACACGGTCGTCGGACGCCTTCCTCACATGCGTGTTCTGGAGCTCGACGTTGTCCGTCCAGGCGACGGCGTCCTTGCCGAACGGCACGAAGGGCCTCGGGTCGTACGACGCGTCGATCGCCTTCATCGCGGCGACGTAGCCGACGCCCGGCGCCAGATACGTCGGCAGGCCGTCGTAGACGTAGGCGCCCTTGCCGTTCTTGAACATGTCCGTGTACTGCGCCTTCTGCGCCCCGGACATCTGGAGCGTGCCGGGGTAGAAGCAGCCCGCCTTGTAGAGCGTCCGGGCGGTCTCCACGGCCTGGCGGTACTCGGGTGTCTCCAGGTCGGTGGTGAACTTGCCGGTCTTCGCGTCCAGCCGCCAGAAGTAGGGGGCGCCCGCCGACATGGCGAGGACGTTGGTGACGCCCGCGATGACCGCGTACTGGTCCTTGCCGGGACGGGTCAGCTCCTTGCACGCCTCGACGAACCGGTCCAGGCCGGTGATCTGGTCGAGGCTCGTGATGCCGATCTCCTCGAAGAGGTCGTGGCGGTAGAACCCGGCTCCGCCGGTGCCGGTGCGGGCGATCGGGATGCCGTAGAGCCCGCCGCCGAAGATCGCGGCCTGCCAGGCGGCCTTCGGTATCGCGGCGAGGTTCGGGTAGTCCTCGACGGCGTCGCCGGCGAGGAACGGGGTGAGGTCGGCGCACTTGGCCGCGAGGAAGGCGGCCTTGTTGTCGACGCCGCCGACCTCGGGATACATGAACAGGTCGGGCAGGCTGTCGCTGGCGACCATGGTGGAGAACTTGGTGCCGTAGTCGTCGGCGGGCACCGCGGTGATGTCGACCTTGCCGCCGAGCAGCTTCTCGATCTCCTGCCAGGCGGCGTTGCGGGACCGGCCGGGCGGGGGAGGGGAGAAGGTCTCCAGGGTCGCGCTGATCGTGGATGCGCCCTTCAGCGGGGCGCCCTTCGTGGCCCGCAGCGGCTTCGCGGGGTAGCGGAAGTAGCCCTGCGGGACGCCCTGGGCGGTGCCGGGCAGGTCGGGGTTCAGACCGATGTTGCGCACCGTGGTGCGGGGCAGCAGGGAGGCGCTCTTGGCCTCCGCCTTCGCCTTGGCGCCGCCGTCGCCGCAGGCGGCCAGCAGGGGAGCGGCGGTCAGTGCGAGACCGGCGCCCGCACCCATGCGGAGCAGTGCTCTGCGGTTGAGGTGAGTGGAGCTCGACACGGAAATCTCCTTGAGAGGTGGGAGGGGGCCGGAGCCGCTCGCGCTCAGCCCTTGACGGCGCCGGTGAGCACGCCCTTGGTGAAGTAGCGCTGGAGGAAGGGGTAGACGAGCAGGATCGGCACGACGGCGATCACCAGGACCGCCATCTGCACGGCCTGCTGCGGGGCGAGCGCCTCGCCGGCGGAGGCGCTGTTGAGGCTCTGGCCCTGGAGGACGTAGGTGCGCAGCACCATCGGCAGCGGCCACTTGTCGGAGTCGTTGAGGTAGAGCAGCGCGTTGAAGAAGGCGTTCCAGTACGTGACGGCGTAGAAGAGGCTGATCACGGCGAGCACGGCCTTCGACAGCGGCAGCACCACCCGCACGAGGACGGTCAGGTCGCCCGCTCCGTCGACCTTCGCCGCGTCGTACAGCTCCTCGGGCAGGTTCATGAAGAAGGAGCGCAGGACGACCAGGTTGAACGCGCTGACCAGGGTGGGCAGCACCAGCGCGGCGTAGGTGTCGTACAGGCCGAGGCCCTTGACGAGCAGGAAGTTCGGGATGATCCCCGCGTTGAACAGCATCGTGAACAGTGCCGTCATCAGGATGAAGCGGGAGCCCGTGACGTCGCGCCGCGACAGGCCGTAGGCCATGCCGATGGTGGCGAGCAGGCTGGCGAGCGTGCCGACGACGGTGATGCCGACGCTGACCAGCAGCGCCCGGGTCACGACACCGCCGGTGAAGATGGTGCGGTAGGCGTCGAGCGTGGGGTGGTCGGGCCACAGGACGAGGCCCGTGGAGCGGATGATGTCGCTCTGGGAGGCGAAGCTGGTGCCGATGACACCGAGCAGCGGGTAGGCGACGGCGGCGACCACGACCACCAGGGCCATGCCCTTGGCCAGCCGGCCGGCGAGCGTCGGCTTCTCCATCCAGGGCGGACGGCCGTCGGACTTCTTCACCGTGGGGCGGCCGGTTCTCGCCGGCGGCCGTGTGGGCAGGGAGCCGGGCTGTGTCTTCTCAGCGGTCAGCACCGCGGTACACCCCTTCGTGGCCGAGGCGGTGGGCGAGTTTGTTGGCGCCCAGGACGAGGGCGGTGCCGATGACGGCCTTGACCAGGCCGACGGCGGCGGCGACGCCCCAGTCGTTGTCCTTGATGCCGTGGTAGTAGACGTATGTGTCCAGGACCTCGCCGGCGTCCGGGCCGACCGCGTCGCGCTGGAGCAGGATCTGCTCGAAGCCGACGGAGAGGATCTGCCCGAGGTTGAGGATGAGCAGCAGGATCAGCACGGGGGCGATGCCCGGCAGGGTGACGTGCCAGAGCCTGCGCCCGGGGCCGGCGCCGTCGATCGCGGCGGCCTCGTACTGCTGCCGGTCGATGTTGAGCAGCGCGGCGAGGATGATGATCGTGCCCCAGCCCGCGTCCTTCCACGCCACCTGGAGGGTGAGCAGCCAGGGGAAGGCGTCGGGGTCGCTCATCATGTCGTAGCGCGGCAGACCGAGCCCGGCGAGGACGTCGGGCAGGAGGCCCGCGCCGCCCAGGAGCTGCTGGAAGATCGAGACGATGATCACCCAGCCGATGAAGTGCGGCAGATAGACCACGCTCTGCACGAACCGCCGGACGCGGTCGCTGGTGATGCTGTTGAGCAGCAGGGCCAGGGCGACGGGGACCGGGAAGAAGAACACCAGCTGGATGAGGGCGATCTCCAGGGTGTTGGACGTCGCCGTCCAGAACGCCGCGTCACCGAACGCCGCGGTGAAGTTGGAGAAGCCCACCCAGACGCTGTGCATGTACCCGAGGTACGGCTCGTAGTCCTGGAACGCCACGACGTAGCCGAGCAGCGGCACATAGTGGAACACGATGAAGTAGAGCAGTCCGGGCAGTGCGAGCAGCAGCATCACCCGGTCCCGCTTGATGCGTTGCCACAGGGTCCGGTCCTTCGGCAGCGGGGGTGCTGATTCAGCCATGGCGCGTCCTGTTCGGCTGGGTGGCGCTTGGTGACCTTCTGCGGCGGCAAGTTAGTAAGCGGTTAACCCCATCGTCAAGAGATGTGATGGAACGGCTGTGTTGCGCGCCGCTCGCCGGTGCGGGTTTCTGCAGGACGTACCCGCAAAAGGCAGCCAAAAGTGCCCAGTTGAGCGGTCACCGGTGCTTGACGGCCGGGCCCAGGGCTCCCTAGCGTGCCGGTCATTCCATAGAACACGATTACTGTCCGGAGGCAGGGTGCGAACCACCGAAGAGGTGCCGGCTCGTTCCGGGGCCGAGGCGACGACCAGGCCACCCGGGCGGCCGCGCACGGTGCTGGTCATGAGTCCCGGACTGCTCGACGCCGTCTTCCCGCCGCCCGTGCGGGCCCGGCTGGAGGACGTCGCCGACCTGAACAGCCCCTGCGTCATCAGCGAGTTCGACTCGCCGGACGCCGCGGCGGCGCTGGCCGGGGCGGAGGTCCTGCTGACCGGCTGGGGGTGCCCGCCGGTCGACGCGGAGCTGCTTGAACGGGCACCCGAGGTACGCGCCGTGATCCACGCGGCGGGAACGGTCAAGACGTTCCTGTCCCCGGCCGCCTTCGACCGGGGCATCGTCGTCTCCTCCGCCGCCGCGGCCAACGCCGTGCCGGTCGCCGAGTACACGCTGGCCGCCATCATCATGGGCGCGAAACGGGTGTTCCCGCTGGCCGAGCTGTTCCGCTCCCGGCGCACCCACCGCACCGGCGCCGACCTGGACCGGCAGCACTGGCTCGGCACGCACGGCCTGACCGTCGGCGTCGTCGGCGCCTCCCGGATCGGCCGCAGGGTCGTCGAACTCCTGCGGATCCTCGACGCCGACGTCCTGCTGTACGACCCCTACGTCGGCCACGACGAGGCACTACGGCTCGGGGTCACCCCGACCGACCTGGACACCCTGATGGCCAGGAGTGACGTGGTCACGGTCCACGCCCCCGAGACCCCCGAGACCCGCGGCATGATCGACGCCCGCCGGATCGGCCTGATGCGGCCCGGCACCCTCCTGGTCAACACGGCGCGGGGCGCCCTGGTGGACACCGAGGCGCTGACGGAACACCTGGTCGAGGGGCGGCTGGACGCCGTGCTCGACGTGACCTCGCCGGAACCCCTGCCGCAGGGGCACCCCCTGTGGGACCTGCCGAACGTCTTCATCACCCCGCATCTGGCGGGCGCCCAGGGCAACGAGGTCGGGCGCCTCGGCGCGCTCGCCGTCGACGAGCTGGAACGCTACGCGCACGGGCGGGCGTTCGCGCACCCGGTGCACCGGGGCGACCTGGGGCGGATCGCGTGAACGCCGGGGGACCGCAGGCTCTAGGCTCTTCGTCACACGACAGCCAGCAGGGGGTGGACCGGATGCGCAGGCAGAGCACGGCCGCGGACGGGCAGCGGCGGGCCACGGTCACCGACGTGGCACGCCTCGCCGGCGTCTCCACGGCGACCGTCTCGCGCGTACTGAACCGGAACTACCCGGTGGCCGAGGCCACCCGGGAGCGGGTCGAGTCCGCGATGCGCGAACTCGGCTACGTCGTCAACGCCCACGCCCGCGCCCTCGCCGGCGTCTCCAACCGCACGGTCGGCATCATCGTCAACGAGGTCGTCGACCCCTTCTACGCCTACATCGCCCGCGGGGTGGAGCGGGAGGCCACGCTGGGCGGCCGGCTCTGCCTGGTCTGCTGCACCCAGGGCGACCCGCAGCGCGAGCTGGCCTTCGTCGAGCTGATGCACGAACGGCGGGCCGACGCGGTCATCGTCGTCGGCGGCAGCATCGCCGACCGGGCCTACACCTCCGAACTGGCCCGCAGGGCAAGGGAACTGGACGCCGACGGCTCGAAACTCGTGCTGTGCGGCCGGCCGCCGCTCGGCGAGCAGGTACCGACCGTGTCGGTCGAGTACGACAACGAGGGCGGCGCCTTCGCCATCACCGACCACCTCCTGATGCAGGGCCACGAACGCATCCTGTACCTGGGCGGGCCGCCGAAACTCTCCACCACCCGGGACCGGCTGGCCGGCCACCGCCGCGCGCTCGGGCTGCGCGGCGTGACACCCGACCCGGACCTGGTCCACCCCGGCGCGTTCAGCCGCGGCTTCGGCCACCGGCGCATGGCCGAACTGCTCAAGGACGGACTGGAGTTCACTGCGGTGTTCGCCGCCAACGACGTGGTCGCCGCCGGTGCCGCCCAGGCCCTGGAGGAGGCCGGACGCCGGGTGCCGAGAGACATCTCCCTGGTGGGCTACGACGACATCCCGGTCGCGCAGGAGATGCGGCCCAAGCTGACCACCGTCCACGTGCCGCTGGAGGAGATGGGCCGCCAGGCCGTACGCCTGGCCGTGTCCGGCGGCGACGAGGACGACTGGCGCGAGCCGACGACCGGCGCGCTGCGGCTGGGCACGCACATCGTGGTACGCGAATCCGTGGCGCCCCGGACCACGAAGAACGGTTGAGTGTGACCGGTTACCGCGCGCCTTGTCCCTGATTGGTCCCTGATTGACCGCAGTCGGTCATAGAAAAAGGCAGTAACTTCCCCTCCCCTCTTGCGGCCCGGTAGCAACCGCTTACATGCTGTCGCGGAGTTCCCCACCCCCGCACGCCTCCGTCCCGCGCTCATCCATCGCAGGGAGAGTTCCGCATGCGTACTCCGACGTCCTCCGTGTCCCCTTCGCCGTCCGTGTCCCCCTCGTCCGCCACGCCCCCGTCGCCCTCCGTGAGCCGCCGGGCCGTCCTCGCCTCGGCGGCGGGTGCCGGGGCCCTGGCCGCGCTCGGCGCCGCCGGTCCGGCCTCGGCGCAGGACCGG
>NZ_WWHX01001002.1 GCF_009862125.1 Streptomyces sp. SID5910 | reverse complement strand
TGTCGAGGTCGCCGTCCGCCATCGACGGGAAGATCCGGTACGACAGCTCGGTCCGGCGGTCGACCTTCACATTGACGTCGAAGACCTTGTTGTACGAGTAGGCCCGGCCGTCCCCGGTGTGCCGGCCCGCGTACCTGAGGGCGCGCTTGCCGGTGAAGCCGGCGCCCGCCTTGGCGGTCGGCGAGCCGCTCGGGCCGCGGTCGACGAGCGAGAGCATGTCCTGGGGGACGGGCGTGTCGCTGTCGCCGGTGGACAGCTGCACGTCGGCGAGCTGGAGGATGTCGCCGCCGTTGTTCTTCGTGACCTCCAGCCGGAAGTGCTGGTACTCGGCCGCCTCGGCGAGGTCGTACGTCTTCGTCTGGAACCGCTCGCCGAAGGACTCCCCGGCGCGGCTGTCGAGCGTCTGCCAGCTCTCGCCGTCCGCCGAGCCCTGGAGCGTCCAGTCCGCCGGGTCGCGTTCGCCGTGGTCGTTGGCCGAGGTGAGCGCGTACCGGGTGATCCTCACCGGCTTGTCCAGGTCGAACTCGGCCCAGCCGGTCTGCTCGAAGGTCAGCCACTTGGTGCTCGGCTCACCGTCGACGAGGTTCTCCTTCACCTCGCCGCCGCCGGTGTTCTCGTCGCTCGCCCGTACTCCGGTGACGTGGTCGGTGACATTGCCCGGGATGCCCGTGCTGTAGCCGCCGTCGACGCCCGAGGCGCGTTTGCCGCCGTCCGGGGCGGTCTCCACCGTGTTGAGCCAGTCCGGAACCGGGTCGTCCGCCTCGAACGAGGACGCGAACTCCCGGTCGGCGGCGGCGGGCGCCGCGGGCAGCGCCACCGCGGCCCCCTGCGATCCCACCGCCACCGCGAAGGCGGTCGTCAGCACGACCGCCGGGCCCCATCTGTGCCGAACTCTGTACCGCATGCCCCAGCACCCTCCGTGCGCTCCCCGGAAGCGCTTTCCGAGGAAATGGACAACGTTGTCAAATTCGCAGCGCAAGGAACAGTAGCGCGTGAAGAGGCCAGTGATGTCAAGGGTGTTGCCTGTGGCGTCCGGGTCCGGTGCCCGCGGGATTTCCTTCAGGGGACACACAGTCCGCCCATATTTCCGCCAGGTCTCAACTCGGAAAAGACGTGCCGGGAACCATGCATTCGATCTTGCTCCGTCGGCCGGAAGTGGACTATACCTGTCGGCCACCGGGGGATCCGTGGGGGGAACCGCGAAAGCACACCGCCAGGGCGCCCGTACAGCAGTATCCGCACTTCCTGCACGACCCAGCGTGACCCGATCGCGGTGCCGGGGAGGATCCGGTTCACCGCCTGAGTCCTGGAGAAGGCGAGGACTTGAGCATGGGATCCACTTCCGCCGAGAACAACCGAACGGGCGTCGGCCGCCGCGATCTGATCAAGCGGTCCGCCGCGCTCGGCCTGATCTCCGTTCCGGCCATGAGCTTCCTGTCCGCCTGCGCGAGCGGCGGCGGCGACGACCAGAAGAAGGCCGAGTCCGGCAAGAAGACGGCCAAGAACCCGCTGGCCGTCAACGAGACCGCCCAGATGGAATTCGTCCTCTTCGACGGCGGCTTCGGCAAGGAGTACGCCGAGGACGCCGTGAAGCTGTACGAGAAGAGCTTCCCCAAGGCCAAGGTGAAGTTCGCCGCCACCCAGAAGATCCAGTCCACGCTCCAGCCGCGGTTCAACGGCGGCAACCCGCCGGACCTCGTCGACAACTCCGGCGCCGAGCAGATGGACATGGGCGTGCTGGTCGGCAAGAGCCAGCTCGCCGACCTCACCCCGCTGCTGGACGCCCCGTCCTACGACGACCCGGCCAAGAAGGTCCGCGACACGCTGCGCCCCGGCATCGTGGAGATGGGCCAGTTCGACGGCGAGAAGGTCTGGATCTTCTACTACGCCTACACGGTGTACGGGAACTGGTACTCCCAGAAGGCCCTGGACTCGCTCGACGCCGAGTACCCGAAGACCTGGGACGAGATGCTCGCCGTGTGCGAGAAGGCGAAGAAGAAGGGCATGGCCGGCTGGACGTACGCCGGCAAGTACCCGTACTACATCCCCTTCTCGATGTACCCGATGATCGGCAAGGTGGGCGGCGCCGACGTGCTCGACGCCATCGACAACCTGGAGCCGAACGCCTGGAAGCACCCGGCGGTCAAGACGGTCTTCGAGGCCTGGTACGAGCTGTACAAGAAGGGCTACATCCTCAAGGGCACCCCCGGCCTGGACCACATCCAGTCGCAGACCGCGTGGGCCAAGGGCGACGCCCTGTTCCTCCCGAACGGCTCCTGGGTGGAGAACGAGTCCGCCAACGTCATCCCGGACGACTTCCAGGTCACCGTCTCCGCCCCGCCCGGCATCGACTCCTCCGACAAGATGCCCTTCGGCACCATCTGGGCGTCCGGCGGCGAGCCCTTCATCGTCCCGGCGAAGGCGGCCAACGGCGCCGGCGGCATGGAGCAGCTGCGCATCATGCTGAGCGAGGCGTCCTCGAAGAACTTCACCTCCAAGGTGAAGTCCCTCACCGCCTACAACGGCGGCACCGACGGCATCGAGCTCACCCCGGGCCTCAAGGCCGGTGTGGCGGCGCTGGACCTGGCCGGCACCAACGTGGTGAACCCGCGCCTCCAGGACTGGTACGTGCAGCTCCAGAAGGAGAAGATCGGCGTCTCCGGCCTGGGCGAGATGATGGCCGGCCGCCTCACCCCGGCCGAGGCCATCAAGAAGATCCAGGGCTTCGCCGACGAGGCGGCCAAGGACGATTCGGTCAAGCACTACAAGCACCAGTGAGGACGTGTCACCAGGGCCCGGCCGGCACCCCGTCGCCGGCCGGGCCCCGGCGGCGCCACCCGCGCGCAGATCGGGGTCGGTAGCAATGCAGCACGGCAAGTACCGGTTCATCGTGGGGTTCCTGGCGGTTCCCCTGGGACTGTACGCGCTCTTCGTCGTCTGGCCGTTCATCCAGTCCATCTACTACTCGTTCACGGACTGGACGGGACTGAGTCCCGAGTTCAAGATGGTCGGCTTCGACAACTACTCGCGGATGCTGGACGACGACATCTTCTGGAAGTCGTTGCAGCACAGCGTGATGTTCGCCCTGCTGGTGCCGCTCGTGACGCTCGGCCTGGCGCTGTTCTTCTCCTTCATGATCAACGTGGGCGGACGCCACCGCCGCGGCGGGCCGGTGGTGACCGGTGTCCGCGGCTCCGGCTTCTACAAGATCGTCTACTTCTTCCCGCAGGTGCTCTCGATCGCGATCGTCGCCCTGCTGTTCGCGTTCGCGTACAACCCGGACAGCGGCGCGATCAACTCGCTGCTGCGCGGCATCGGTCTCGAGTCGGTCCAGCCGCTGTGGCTGGGCGATCCGAACCTGGCGCTGTGGTGCGTGATGGCGGTGCTCGTCTGGTCCACGGTCGGCTTCTTCGTGGTCCTGTTCTCCGCGGGCATGGCGTCCATCCCGGCGGAGCTGTACGAGGCCGCGCTGCTGGACGGGGCGAACCGCGCGACGACCTTCTTCAAGGTCACCCTGCCGCTGCTGTGGGACACCGTGCAGTCCGGCTGGGTCTACATGGGCATCCTCGCGCTCGGCGCCGAGTCGTTCGCGGTCGTACAGATCATGACGACCGGCCCCGGCGGCCCCGACTACTCGACCACCGTCATGGTCCTGTACGTGTACCAGAAGGCGTTCCGTGACGGTCAGGCCGCCTACGCCACCACGATCGGCGTCGCCCTGCTCGTCGTCACGCTGGCCTTCGCCGCCGTCGTGATGCGACTGGGCCGGCGCGAGCGGCTGGAGTTCTGATCATGAAGACGACCGAGACCCCCGCGCCCGTACCGGCCGGCCCCGGCCCCGTGGTCCGCAAGACCGAGACCCCGCCCGGCGGACTCACCAAGGGCAAGAAGGAGGGCACCACCCTCAACGTCTTCTCCCACGGCGTCCTCGTCATCTGGGCGATCATGGTCGGGATGCCGCTGGTGTGGGCGGTGATGACCTCCTTCAAGGACGACGCCTCCATCTTCGGCTCGCCCTGGTCGCTGCCCGACAAGCTGAACTTCGACAACTGGTCGCGCGCCTGGTCCCAGGCCCACATGGGCGACTACTTCCTCAACACCGTCCTGGTGGTCGGCGGCTCGCTCGTCGGCACCCTGGTGCTGGGCTCCATGGCGGCCTACGTGCTCGCCCGCTTCGACTTCCCGGGCAACCGGTTCATCTACTACTTGTTCATCGGCGGCATGAGTTTCCCGATCATGCTGGCGCTGGTCCCGTTGTTCTACGTGGTGGACAACATGGGCCTGCTGAACACCATCCACGGGCTGATCCTGGTCTACATCGCCTACTCGCTGCCCTTCACGGTGTTCTTCCTGACCGGGTTCTTCCGGACCCTGCCGAGCTCGGTGGCGGAGGCGGCGTTCGTGGACGGGGCGTCCCACACCCGGACGTTCTTCCAGATCATGCTGCCGATGGCCAAGCCCGGTCTGATCAGCGTGGGGATCTTCAACTTCCTGGGGCAGTGGAACCAGTACATGCTGCCCACCGTGCTGAACACCGACCCGGACAAGCACGTCCTCACCCAGGGACTGGTCCAACTCGCGGTCAGCCAGGGCTACAAGGGCGACTGGTCCGGGCTCTTCGCGGGCCTCGTGATGGCGATGCTGCCGGTGCTGGCCGCGTACATCATCTTCCAGCGCCAGGTGGTCCAGGGCCTCACGGCGGGCGCCCTGAAGTAACCCCCCGCCGGCCCCCGCGCACGCCGCCCCCGGAGCACCGGGGGCGGCATACGTGTGCGTGTGCGGGGCACCCGGATGCGGTTCAACCTCTTGACGGGAGGCGACCCGAACGGCTCAGCTTAGAGTTCACTAGTTGGACATAGACGGGGTCTCATCGAAGCGGCCCCGTGCGCAGGAGGTCGTCGTGGAGACTCCCGGGTCGCAGTCGTCGCTGCACCGAGCCAACCTGGAACGGGTCGTACGAGCGGTACGGCTCGCCGGGTCGCTCACGCAGGCGGAGATCGCGAGGACGACGGGTCTGTCCGCGGCGACGGTCTCGAACATCGTCCGGGAACTGAAGGACGGCGGGACCGTCGAGGTCACGCCCACCTCGGCGGGCGGCCGCCGGGCCCGCAGCGTCTCGCTGAGCGGGGACGCCGGCATCGTCATCGGCGTCGACTTCGGGCACACGCATCTGCGCGTCGCGGTCGGGAACCTCGCCCACCAGGTGCTCGCCGAGGAGTCCGAGCCGCTGGACGTCGACGCGTCCTCGGCGCAGGGCTTCGACCGGGCGGAACAGCTGGTCAGCAGGCTGATCGAGGCCACCGGCGTGGACCGGTCCAAGATCGCGGGCGTGGGTCTCGGCGTGCCCGGCCCGATCGACGTGGAGTCGGGGACGCTGGGCTCGACCGCCATCCTGCCCGGCTGGGGCGGCACCCGGCCCGCCGAGGAGCTGCGGGGGCGGCTCGGCGTGCCCGTGCACGTGGACAACGACGCCAACCTCGGCGCCCTGGGCGAGCTGGTCTGGGGCAGCGGCCGGGGGGTGCGCGACCTGGCGTACATCAAGGTCGCCAGCGGTGTCGGAGCCGGCCTGGTGATCAACGGCAAGATCTACCGCGGGCCCGGCGGCACCGCGGGGGAGATCGGGCACATCACCCTGGACGAGGCCGGTCCCGTCTGCCGCTGCGGCAACCGCGGCTGCCTGGAGACCTTCGCGGCCGCACGCTATGTGCTCCCGCTGCTCCAGCCCGGTCACGGCACGGACCTGACCATGGAGGGCGTCGTGCGGCTGGCACGCGACGGCGACCCGGGCTGCCGTCGCGTGATCGCCGACGTCGGCCGGCACATCGGCAGCGGAGTCGCCAATCTCTGCAACCTGCTCAACCCCAGCCGCGTGGTCCTCGGCGGCGATCTCGCCGAGGCCGGTGAGCTGGTGCTGGGCCCCATAAGGGAGTCCGTGGGCCGCTACGCCATCCCCAGCGCCGCGCGTCAACTCTCCGTGCTTCCGGGGGCACTTGGGGGCCGTGCGGAGGTCCTGGGGGCGCTCGCCCTCGCCCTCAGCGAGATGGGCGATTCGACGCTTTTGGACGGAACCGCGACCGCCGCCCTGCCGGCCGCCACCCCTGCCTTCACTTAGAGAACGGATGGCACCGTTGCCATCTCGTTAAGGATTTACTTCTTGACGTCGCACGTGTGGCCGAGTTGACTTCCAGCCACCTCGGCCGCAACGACGCGGCCTCGTCAGGGAGGTTTCTGAAGTGAACACGCGTATGCGTCGTGCCGCTGTTGCCGTTGCCGCCACCGCGATGGCCGTCTCGCTCGCCGCCTGTGGCAGCGCCAAGGAGTCCGGCGACAAGGCGGACTCGTCCGACTCCGCCGCCAAGAAGGGCGACGCGATCAAGGTCGGTCTGCTCCTTCCGGAGAACCAGACCGCGCGGTACGAGAAGTTCGACAAGCCCGTGATCGAGAAGAAGGTCAAGGAGCTGACGAACAACAAGGGCGAGGTGATCTACGCCAACGCCAAGCAGGACGCCACGCTCCAGTCGCAGCAGGTCGACACGATGGTGACCAACAAGGTCGACGTGCTGATCCTGGACGCGGTGGACTTCAAGGCCATCGCCGGGTCGGTGAAGAAGGCCAAGGACGCCGGCATCAAGGTCGTCGCCTTCGACCGCCTCGCCGAGGGCCCGATCGACGCCTACACCTCGTTCGACAACGTCACCGTCGGCAAGACGCAGGGCGAGGCGCTCCTCAAGGCGCTGGGCGACAAGGCCAAGGACAGCCAGATCGTCATGATGAACGGTTCCTCCACGGACCCGAACGCCGCCCAGTTCAAGGAAGGCGCCCACGCCGCGCTCGACGGCAAGGTGAAGTCCGTCGGCCGCGAGTACGACACCAAGGAGTGGAAGCCGGAGAACGCCAACGCCAACATGGAGGGCGCCATCTCCGCCCTCGGCAAGGACAAGATCCAGGGCGTCTACTCCGCCAACGACGGCATGGCGGGCGGCATCATCACCGCCCTGAAGGCGGCCGGCCTGACGAACGTCCCGGTCACCGGCCAGGACGCGGAGCTGGCGGGTGTGCAGCGCATCGTCACCGGTGAGCAGTACATGAGCGTCTTCAAGTCCTACCCGCAGGAGGGCCAGGTCGCCGCCGAGATGGCGGTCCGGCTGGCCAAGGGCGAGTCGCTGGACGGCCTCTCCAACGGCAAGGTCGACAGCGGCACCACCAAGGACATCCCCGCGGTCATCGTCCCGGTCGTCTCGCTGACCAAGGACAACATCAAGGAGACCGTCATCAAGGACGGCTTCTACACGATCGACGAGATCTGCGCCGGCAAGTACAAGGCCGCCTGCGACAAGATCGGCCTCAAGTAGGCAGTCCCGTCCCCCGTACCCGCCCGGCGGGTGCGGGAACGGCTGCACGAAGCTTCCTCCGGCGCCCCGCATCATCAGCCCCGCAAGCTACGCGGGGCGCCGGACGGAACACCACCACCCCCCAAACTTCTGCACAACCTCCCGCCGGGTCAGGCGGCGAAGGAGATGGTTCACGTGTCCGCTACGCCCGTGCTGGCGTTGCGCGGGGTCTCCAAGCGATTCGGTGCCGTCCAGGCGCTCACCGACGTCGAGCTTGAGGTCCACGCCGGTGAGGTGGTCGCCCTGGTCGGCGACAACGGAGCCGGAAAATCCACGCTGGTCAAGACGATCGCCGGCGTGCACCCGATCGATGAGGGCGCCATCGAGTGGGACGGCAGGGCCGTCACCATCAACCGGCCGCACGACGCCCAGAGCCTGGGCATCGCGACGGTCTACCAGGACCTCGCGCTGTGCGACAACATCGACGTCGTCGGCAACCTCTACCTGGGCCGGGAGCTGCGCAAGCGCGGCGTCCTGGACGAGGTGGAGATGGAGCGCCGCTCCCGCGAGCTGCTGGACACGCTGTCCATCCGCATCCCCAGCGTCCGCATCCCGATCGCCTCGCTCTCCGGCGGTCAGCGCCAGGTCGTGGCGATCGCCCGCTCCATGCTCGGCGAGCCCAAGCTGGTCATCCTCGACGAGCCCACCGCCGCCCTCGGCGTCGAGCAGACGGCGCAGGTCCTCGACCTGGTCGAGCGGCTGCGCGAGCGCGGTCACGCCGTCATCCTCATCAGCCACAACATGGCCGATGTGAAGGCGGTCGCCGACAAGGTCGCCGTCCTGCGCCTCGGGCGCAACAACGGCGTCTTCGAGGTCAAGTCGACCTCGCAGGAAGAGATCATCTCCGCCATCACGGGCGCCACGGACAACGCCGTGACCCGTCGTGCGGCGCGCACCAATGGGGAGATCAAGAAGTGAGCATCGACAAGACCTCCACCCCCGCCGGGGACCAGTCGGTCGACAACCCCGAGGCCGCCTCCGCCGCGGTCCCCACGGTCGACCCCCGGCTGCTGGTGCGCGAACAGGGCTTCGCGGGCTACCTCGGCGAGTTCAAGCGCAAGATGAAGGCGGGCGACCTCGGGTCGATGCCCGTCGTCGTGGGCCTGCTGATCATCTGGGCCATCTTCACCAGCCTGAACTCCAACTTCCTCACCGCCGGCAACTTCTCCGACATGTCGATCGCCATGGTCGGCACGGGCATGATCGCCGTCGGTATCGTCTTCGTGCTGCTGCTCGGCGAGATCGACCTGTCGGTCGGCTCGGTCAGCGGTGTCGCCGGCGCCACCTTCGCGGTGCTGAACGTCACGCACGGGATGAACGAGATCCTGGCCCTGGTGCTCGCCATACTCACCGGCACCGTGGCCGGCGCGATCCACGGCGCCGTCTTCGCGAAGATCGGTGTCCCGGCCTTCGCCGTGACCCTGGCCGGCCTGCTGTTCTGGCAGGGCTTCATGCTGCAGATCCTCGGCAGCAACGGCACCATCAACCTGGACGCCGACGGTGTGGTCGCCAAGCTGACCAGCTACTACTTCACCGACGTGGCCGCCGCCTACGGCCTGGCGATCGTCGTGACCGCGGGGTACTTCCTCACCGCGTTCTTCGACAACCGCCGCCGCGAGTCGGCCGGGGTGCCGTCCCGGCCGCTGAACGAGATCATCGTGCGCACGGTGCTGCTGGCGGTGCTGGCCTTCGCCGTGGCGATCGTCTTCAACCAGTACAAGGGCCTGCCCCTGGCCGTGGTGATCTTCCTCGCGTTCCTGCTGTTCACCGACTTCGTGCTGCGCCGCACCGCCTACGGTCGCAAGATCTACGCGCTCGGCGGCAGCGTCGAGGCGTCCCGCAGGGCCGGCATCAACGTCGACCTGGTCCGCATCTCGGTCTTCGCGATCGCCGGCACCTTCGCCGCGATCGGCGGCCTCTTCGTCGCCTCGAAGATCGCCTCCGCCAACCAGGGCGCGGGCACCGGTGAGTTCCTGATGAACGTCATCGCCGCGGCGGTCATCGGCGGCACGTCCCTCTTCGGCGGCCGCGGCCGCACCTGGGACGCGCTGCTCGGTGTGATGGTCATCATCTCGATCCAGTACGGCCTCGCCCTGGAGGGCATCGCCTCGCCGGTCCAGTACATGATCACCGGTGGCGTGCTGCTGGCGACCGTCGTCATCGACGCGGTCACCCGCAAGACACAGAAGACGGCCGGCCGCGCCTAGCCGCACGGTCGACGGCGGTCCGCCCGCCCCACCCATCTGAGCCATGGGAGGGGCGGGCGGACCGCTTCTCGCGTGTCGCTGGTGCGTCAGCAGGCGCCGAGGTCCTGCCAGACGCCCCACTGGCCGGTGGTGCCGGGCTCCTCGCCCGTCGTCCACCACTTGGCCTTCCAGGTGTGGCCCTGGTACGAGACCTGCTGGCCGCCCGTGTAGACGGTGCCCGAGGCCCACGGGGCCGCCGTGCACTGGTTGCCGTTCCCGCCGGTGACGGTCAGCGCGTAGGCGGTGCTGTGGCTGCCGGAGGGGCCGGTGCCCGTGACGGTGACCGAGTAGGTGCCGGAGACGGCCTGCGCGGTGGTCTTCAGGGTGAGCGTCGAGCTGCCGCCCGCCGTGACCGAGGCGGGGGACAGGGACGCGGTGACCCCGGCCGGCAGGCCGCTCACGCGGAGGTCCACCGTCTGCGCCGAGCCGGTCCTCACCGCGGTCCTCACCGTGGCGGTCGCGGAGGAGCCCGCGGTCACCGTGCCGGAGGCAGGGGTGAGGGAGAGCGAGAAGTCGTTGCCCGGCACGCTGCCGCCGCCGGTGAACGGCGCGAAGACGTGCGAGAAGTCCCAGGTGTTCTGCTGGATGCCCGAGCAGTTGTCGGCCGCGGCGCCGCCCGCGCAGCTCCCGTTGTCCCGCTGGAGCGCCCAGAAGGAGAGCGTGTCGATGCCCTGGGCGACGGCCCAGTCGTAGACGGTGCGGGCGTTGTCCAGGGTGAAGGTCTCCGCCGGTCCGAAGTCGTCGACGCCGATCATCTCGGTGACGCCGACCATGCCCCAGAGCTCCGCGTCGGCCTTGCCCGGGTAGAGCTGCGCCAGCGTGTCGTGCAGGCCCTGGGCGGCGGTCCGGGTGTCCCGGGCCATGTCGTGCTGCTGGTTGTCGTAGTAGTCGAACGTCATGATGTTCACGACGTCGACCCTGGTGCCGTTGCTCACGGCGTTGCGCAGGAGCGCCACACCGTTGGACGCGAGGCCGCGGGTGGTCGTCGGCAGGGTGTACGAGATCTGGAGGTCGCGCCCGTTGGCCGCGGCCCAGTCCTGGACCTGCTTGATCGCCTTGTTGCGGCGGTCGACGCCCGCGGTGTTGTCGAGCGCGTCGATCTCGATGTCCATGTCGAGGCGGGTGACGTCGTAGGTCGTGATGACCTTCTTGTACGCCTCGGCGATCTGCGCGACGTCGGTGCAGCTGTCGGCGATCTCGGTGCCGGTGGTGTCGGCCGTGTAGCCGCCGAACGAGGGGATGACGTCGCCGCCGTTCGCCTGGATGGTCCTGATGTCGGCGCCGAAGGTCGCCTGCGAGACGGGCATCGAGGTGTCGCCGTTCCAGTACGGCGTGCAGGAGCCCGGGGTGGCGGTCTGGAGGAAGGCCATCGTCAGGTGCTCGGCACCCGACTGGGCGGACAGGGCGGCGGGGCTCTCGCCGGTCCAGGCCTCGAAGTACGGGGCGAAGACGTGGTCCGGCAGTGGGGTCGCCGCCTCGGCCGTGCCGGTGCCCGTCAGGGCGAGGCCCACCGCGGCCGCCGTGGTGGCGACCGCGGTCAGGGCCGCGCGGAAGGAACGCATGCGTCTCATGTCAGTCCCGGTGTGAGTGGGGGTGAATCGCCGATTCCCTTGCTGTGCTGGGGTGTTGCGGATATCGGGATACCGCCCGGAGCTCGGGGGACGCAATGGTCTGGACCAAGATGGGACTAGACCAATCCCGCCGCCCGCCCGACCGCTCTCCCGCGCGACGTGCCGCCCAGGGGACTGGACCAGCCCGGGTAAAGAGGTCATCAACCCCGGACCGGCAAACCGGGAAGATCGGAAAAAGGGCGCGCGGCGACGTAGAAGCTGCCACCGTTGGGTACAGCCGAACGCGTGATGTACGACGCACCGCCCGGACACGTTCCGGCGGGGCGGAACATTAGACTCGACGAGCCCGGCAACAGCTCTACTTCAAGGAGGCACGGGTGCCGCTGCTGACCCGCATCACGGGACCGCGCGATCTGGACCGGCTCAGCCTGGAAGAGCTGGGCCGGCTGGCGGAGGAGATCCGCACCTTCCTCGTCGACGCCGTCTCCAAGACCGGCGGCCACCTCGGCCCCAACCTCGGCGTGGTGGAACTCACCCTCGCCCTGCACCGCGTCTTCGACTCGCCGAAGGACAAGGTGCTCTGGGACACCGGCCACCAGTCCTACGTGCACAAGCTGCTCACCGGGCGCCAGGACTTCTCGAAGCTGAAGATGAAGGGCGGCCTGTCCGGCTACCCCTCGCAGGCCGAGTCCGCGCACGACGTCATCGAGAACAGCCACGCCTCCACCG
>NZ_WWHX01001001.1 GCF_009862125.1 Streptomyces sp. SID5910 | reverse complement strand
CGATCTGAGCCACTGCCAGGCGTCCAGGCGTACGTCCTTCACGACGGCGGCGACCAGGAAGACGATGACGATGGAGGGCAGGCTGACGACGGCGGCGCTCGCGGTCTTGGCGAGGACGTAGCCGCGGCCCGGGAGCGTGGTGAGCCGCAACTGCCGTACCCAGCCGCTCTCGCGCTCCTTGGCGATGCGTTCGCTGTTGCCCATCAGTACGGCGGTCAGGGCGCCGAAGGAGGCCATGGAGACCATGAAGAAGGTCGGCAGGGTCAGGCCGGTGCCGTCGACCTCGGTGGTGGCGTCGGCGCTGCCCGCGATGAGCAGGAACAGGGCCGAGGGGTAGATCACCGAGAAGAACAGGAACTTGCGGTTGCGCAGGGCGCGGGTGAGTTCCAGCTTGATCAGGCTGTTCACGGCTGCTTGGCCTCCTCGGCGGCGGTGATGGCGACGAAGGCCTGCTCGAGTCCGAGGCCGGCGACTTCGAGGTTGCGGGGGTAGAGGCCGAGGCCGTACGCGGCGTGGACGGTGGCGTCGGCGTCGGAGGACTGGATGCGGACGGTCTGTCCGGACACGGTGAGGGACGTCAGGAACGGCAGGGCGCGCAGCGGCTGTTCGTCGATCGCGCCGTCGAGGTCGAAGGAGATCCGGCGGGCGCCGGCCCTGGCCTTGATCTCGGCGGCGGTGCCGTCGGCGAGGAGCCGTCCGCGGTGCAGGACGAGCACGCGGTCGGCGATGGCGTCGGCCTCCTCCAGGTAGTGCGTGGCGAACAGGACCGTGCGGCCCTGGTCGGCCTGGGCGCGCATGGTGGCCCAGAAGGCCTGGCGGGCGGAGACGTCCATGCCGGTGGTGGGCTCGTCCAGGACGATCAGGTCGCTGTCGCCTGCGGTGGCGAGGGCGAAGCGGACGCGCTGGGCCTGACCGCCGGAGAGCTTGTCGACCTTGCGGTCGGCGATCTTCGTGAGGCCGGCCCGGGCCAGGACGTCGGCGGCCGGGTAGGCCCGGGGGTGGAGGGCGCAGGCGAGCCGGACCAGTTCGGCGACGGTGATCTCGTCCATCAGCCCGCCGCTCTGGAGCATCGCGCCCACGCGCCCGGCGACGATGGCCTCGCGCGGGCCGGTGCCGAAGACCCGGACGGTGCCGGTGTCGGGCTGCTTGAGGCCGAGCAGCAGGTCGAGCGTGGTCGACTTGCCGGCCCCGTTCGGGCCCAGCAGGGCCACGGTCTCCCCGGGGCGCAGGGTGAGTGTCAGTCCGTCGACGGCGCGGACGTCGCCGTAGTTCTTGGTCACCTGGTCGAACCCGACCACCTCTGTCGTCATGACAGTCATCGTGGCCGCCGCGGCAGGGTGCGCGGCAGTGTCGGCGGTCCCGAGTGCCGGATGACAGATGTCATACGGCGCCGGCCCTCGCCCCGGGTACGGCGAGGGGGCACCCGGCGTCTGCCGGATGCCCCCCTCGTCGTGCGGGCGCGCGTCAGCTGGGGTCGGTGTCGATGACCGCGACGCGGTTGGTGGTGCTCTTCAGCGCCGGGCGCAGGGCGCCGATCACGTCCTGGACGGTGACCGGGGTCTTCTGGCCGGTGGCGCGGGTGATGAGCACGCCGTCGAAGGTGTCGCCGTACAGCTCCTTCAGGGCGGCCTGGTCGTAGTACTCGACCAGTTTGCCGTTCTGCGGCTTGACGGCGAGGAACTTCCACAGCGACTTGGCGGGGCTGAAGGAGACCGTGTGCGCGGCGTCGGTCCGGACCGTGACCAGGCCGGACATCGCGGGCTCGGCGAACTCCTTCATCATCCGGTCGACCTCGGCGTTCGAGACCGTCGGCCGGCTGCCGGTCGTCGGCACGTTCACCGCGGTGGCGGTGCCGGTCTCCACCTGGGCGCGGTACGCCTTCTCCACGGACTCGGTCGACTTGGCGACGTCGATGCTCTGGCCCGCCTTGCCGTACACCGGGACGGCCTTGCCGGACTCGAACTTGATGGTGCCCTCGGTCATCGAGCCGGCGCCGCCCGCCGCGTCCTGGAGGGCGGCGTGCAGCTTCTCCTCGTCGACGGGCATCTGCGGCTCGACGACACGGTGGTTGCCGAAGAGCGAGCCGATCACGGAGACCGGGTTGTAGTCGCTCGTCGCCGCCGCGCTGGCCGTGGCCTGCGTGTCGAACTGGAGCCCGGCCTGGTCCGGCTTCAGGGCGACGGAGTCACCGCCGACCGTGAGCTTCAGCGGCTTGTTCACCCGGTCGCCGAGGGCGGCGTCCAGCTTCTCGACGGCGTCGTCGCGCGTGCCGCCGCCGATGTCGACGCCGAGCACGGTGGTGCCCTTGGGCACGTCGGAGTGATTCATCAGCAGGCCGGCGCCGTAGGCACCGCCGGCGACGACGATGAGGCCGCCGACGAGCAGCGGGAGCTTCTTGCGGCCCTTCTTCTTGGCGGCCGGCTTGGCGGAGCTCGCCGGGGGCGCGGCGGCCGGCTCGGGCGCCTTCGGGGGCGTGTGCGGGCGCGGCCCGTCGGAGGGCCCGCCGGGGAACGGGGTGTTGCGGTCGCCCGGCACGACCGGGATGCCGCTGGTGACGGTGTTGCCGGAGACGTTGTCCGGGTTGCCGTAGGGGGCGCCGCCCGGCGGTTCGGGGGCGGGCCGCTGCGGGGTGAGGATCGCGGTGTCGTCGCTGAGCCCGCCGCCCGGGGCGGGGCGGGCGGGGCCGGGGCCCTGACCGGGG
>NZ_WWHX01000102.1 GCF_009862125.1 Streptomyces sp. SID5910 | reverse complement strand
TGTGGCGGATGCGACGCCCCCGGCTCTACGAGCGGCACGCGGCACCGATGCGAACCGGTGCCGCCCCGGTTGCCGGCGCCCGCTGCGGTCGCGCCCCCGCACCCGGCGTCCGAGGGTCAGGGGCCCTCGCGGAGTCGGAACGTGTCCGCGTCCCATGTGCCGTCCAGGCGGGGGGCCAGCCACTGTGGTGCCGTCGAGCGGAAGGCGGCCGGGGTGAGGGTGGCCGCGCCGGTGGGCAGGGCGCCGAGCAGGGGGGCGCCGGACACCTCCGGCAGGTCCGCGAGGTTGCAGCGTGAGGCGAGGTCCGGGTCCGTCGGCCAGCTGCCGATCACCACGCCAGGAAACTCCAGCCCCCGCGCGGCGAGTTCACGTGCCGTCAGCTCCGTCGTGTTCAGCGTGCCCAGCCCCGCCGATGCCACCACCAGCACCGGCGCGCCCAGCAGCGCAGCGACGTCCGCCAGGGTGCCGCCCGCCTCGTCGAAGCGGACGAGCAGCCCGCCCGCCCCCTCGACCAGCACCAGGTCGTGCTCGGTCGCCAGCTTGGCCGCGGCCTCCGCCACCTCACCCGGACGTACCGGCGCCCGCCCGGCCCGCCGCGCGGCGGTACCCGGCGCCAACGGCTCGGGGAACCGAGCGACCTCGGCCGCCGTCACCGGGCCCGCGAGGCGCGCGACCTCCTGCGCGTCCCCGGGCTCGTCCGGCCGTACGCCCGTCTGGGCGGCCTTGAGGACGGCCACCGACCGCCCGGCGGCCAGCGCCGCCGCTGCCACGGCGGCGGTCGCGACCGTCTTGCCGACCTCCGTGCCCGTCCCCGTGATCACCAGTACCGGCATGTCATCCCTCCCGTGCCGCCGCGCACACCGCACGGGCGATGCGGGCCACGTCCGCGTCGCCCGTGACGTACGGCGGCATCGTGTAGATCAGGTCGCGGAACGGCCGCAGCCACACGCCCTCGCGCACGGCCGCCTCCGTCGCCGCCCGCATGTCGACGGCGTGGTCGAGCTGCACCACGCCGATCGCGCCGAGCACCCGCACGTCGGACACGCCGGGCAGTTCGGCGGCCGGCGCGAGCCCCTCGGTGAGGCCCGCCTCGATGCGTTTGACCTCCGCACGCCAGTCCTGGCCGAGCAGCAGCCCGATCGACGCGCACGCCACCGCCGCCGCGAGCGGATTGCCCATGAACGTCGGTCCGTGCGCGAGCACCGGCACCTCGCCCCGCGAGATGCCCTCCGCCACCCGCGACGTGCACAGCGTCGCCGCCATCGTCAGATAGCCGCCGGTCAGCGCCTTGCCCACGCACATCACGTCCGGCGTCACCGCCGCGTGCTCCGCCGCGAACAGCGCGCCCGTACGCCCGAATCCGGTGGCGATCTCGTCGAACACCAGCAGCACGTCGTGCGCGTCGCACACCTCGCGCAGCACCCGCAGATACGCGGGGGAGTGGAACCGCATCCCGCCCGCGCCCTGCACCACCGGCTCCACGATCACCGCGGCCAGCTCGTCGGCGTGCCGCTCGACCATCGACCGGAGATGGTCCGCGTACGCCTCGTCGTACTCCGCCGGCGGCGCGTCCGCGAAGACCTGGCGCGGCAGCGCCCCGCTCCACAGCTCGTGCATGCCGCCCTCGGGGTCGCACACCGACATGGGCTGCCAGGTGTCGCCGTGGTAGCCGCCGCGCCAGGTCAGCAGCCGCCGTTTCGCGGGGCGGCCCAGCGAACGCCAGTACTGAAGGCACATCTTGACGGCCACCTCGACCGACACCGAGCCGGAGTCGGCGAGAAACACGTGCTCCAGGCCCTCCGGCGACATGTCGACAAGGAGCTTCGCCAGGCGTACGGCGGGCTCGTGGGTGAGCCCGCCGAACATCACGTGGCTCATCCGGTCCAGCTGCTCGCGGGCGGCCTCGTTCAGCACCGGGTGGTTGTAGCCGTGGATCGCCGACCACCAGGACGACATGCCGTCGACCAGTTCGCCCGAGCCGTCGGCCGGCCGCAGCCGGACCCCGCTCGCCGACTCCACGACGAGCGGGTCCTGCCGGCCCGGCATGGGGCCGTACGGGTGCCAGACGTGCCGCCGGTCGAGGGCCAGCAGCTCGTCCACGGTCAGCGCGGGCTCAGGCATTGGGCGCGAGGTCCGTTCCGGCACCGCGCCGGCGTACGGCCACCAGGTCCGTACGCGCCTCGCCCGCCGCCGGCACCTCGGCGGGGGCCGGGGCAGAACCGCAGACCA
>NZ_WWHX01001000.1 GCF_009862125.1 Streptomyces sp. SID5910 | reverse complement strand
TGTGCTCGCCTCCCTCTCCGAGGACGCCTTCAGCACCGGCTTCGACCACTTCGAGTTCGGGCTCCAGCGCATCCTGGACGGGCTGGAGGTGCTGGTGGCCGCGCGGACCGGGGCGGGCGGCTCAGCGGCGCCGGAAGACACGCCGTAGACCGAACAGCACCGCGCAGGCCACGAGGAGGCCGACCGCGCCGACCTTGAGCGTGTTGCCGCCGGAAGCGGAACCGCCGTCGGCGGAGCCTCCCGAGGACGACGAGGACGAGGACGCGTCGCCGCCGCCCCCGGGCGCGTCCTGCGCCTTCACCGGACTGTTCTCGCCCTCCATGCCGAGCAGCAGCTTCTTGCCGTCGGCCGTGTACGTGACCGACTCCCCCTGCCCCAGCGGCACGCTGATGCGGCCCTTGCGCTGGATCTTGCCGCCGTTCCAGGCGTACCAGATGCCGCCCAGGTAGCCGCGCACGGCGAGCTGTTCGCCGTCCGGGGAGAACGCGGCGTCGGTGGCCCACAGGTCGACGGGGATGGTGGGCCGGAAGACGTTCGTGCCGGAGGAGGACAGCTTCGCGGGGCCCTCGTACAGATGCCCGCCGTCCTCGTTCTTGTCGATGAGGTAGACCCGCCCCGTCTTGGGGTGGACGACCATCGACTCGGCGTCGCGGGCGCCGTCCGCGTACTTCACGACGTACTGCGTGGCCTTGACCGTCTGGTCCTTCAGCTCCTTCGGCTCGGGCAGCTCGTAGATCCACACGTAGGGCCACGTGCCGCCGAGGTTGTCGCCGATGTCGCCGACGAAGAGGCGGTTGCCCGGGCCGACGGCGATCGCCTCGACGTCCCGCGGGGTGCCGACGCCGGACAGCGCGACCCGGGCGACGGTCTCGCCGGTGGCACCGTCCACGGCGTACAGGTACGGCCCGGTGTCCTGGTCGTTGTGCGTCCAGTACACGCCGGGGTGGAGACGGGAGGCGGCGAGGCCGCTGGACTCCGTGATGCGCGGGTCCTTGATCGTGAAGCCGTCGCTCCCGCCGTCCCCGTCGGCGGCTGAGGCGGGCGCGGCGAACGCGCCCACGAGGAGGGCCGAGGCGAGGAGGGCGAAAGATCGGCGCATGCGCCAAGCCTGCCATCCCTCCCGGGCGTTCACGGTGACGGCCGTCCCGGGTGGCCGGGCTCACATCGCGCCGGCCAGGCGGATCGTCCATGATGAGCGGATGCTCAGGTTGATGTTCGTCGGTGACTCCATGACGATCGGGAGCGCCGGGGAACACACGTGGCGCCACCGCATGTGGCAGCACCTGCGCGACTCCCACGGCCGCCCCTTCACGTTCGTCGGCCCCCGCGAGGCGCTGCACGACCCGTCGACGGACGCGCCCACCTCGTACGCCTACGCCGACCCGGACTTCCCCCGCGCCCACCTGGCCGGCTGGGGCGAGGGCTGGCACCACATGACGCCGCTGATCGGCGAGGCGGTCCGGACCCACCGCGCGGACGTGGTCCTGGTCTCCCTCGGCCTCATCGACCTCGGCTTCTACACCAACCCGGAGCAGACCGCGGACAACGTCCGCTCCTTCGTGGCCGAGGCCCGCTCGGCGAACCCGCGGATCCGGATCGCCGTCATGCCGGTGATCACCAACATCCGGGTGGAGGCCGACACGACCTTCGCCGACCAGGTCCACCGGTTCAACGCGATCCTCGCCAAGACCGTCACCGACCTAGACGAACCCGGCTCCGACCTCCTCCTCGTCCCGCCGCCCGCGTCGTACGACTTCCACACCGACACGTACGACGGCACCCACCCCAACGCCGACGGCGAACACAAGATCGCGGGCGCCTTCGCGGAGGCCCTGCACGAGGAGTGGGGACTGGGCGGGCCGTACGCGGGCGCCTCCTAGTCCCCTGGCATATTCGCGCCCTGCCGTGACCTGGTCGCCGTGCGTATCGTTGTACCGCGCGGCCGCACTCGTCGTTGGGTCGGCCGGGGAGGAGCGCCACGATGACCGTCGTAGACGACAGGATCGCCATGGCCGACATCAGTACGGAGCGCTTGGACGAGTGGTTCGAGCGGCTTGAACGGATGCCTGTCCCCGAAGGAATCAGGGCTGAGATCGTCGGGGGCAACGTCTACATGACACCGCAGCGCAGCACCCACCACAAAATCATCCGCCGTATCGAACGATCCATCGAAGACCGCTTCGGCATGGACGTCGAACTGCTCTCGGACGTCCGCATCGACTTCCCGGGCCATGAGAACGGCTTCTGCCCGGACGTCGCCAAACTCCGCGACGGAGCGAAGCAGGACGAGACAGGCCACTGGCACCACAAGGACGTCGAGTTCGTCGCCGAGGTCATCTCCCAGGGCACCGCCGCCAACGACTACGGCCCCAAGAGGCTCGCGTACGCCGCCGCCGAGGTTCCCCTCTACCTCATCGCCGACCCCTATCAGGGCCGCTGCCACATCTTCACGCACCCCAAGGACGGCGACTACACGATCGAGACCCGGGTCGCCTTCGGAGGGGAGCTGGACCTCACCGGCACCGTCCTCGGCCTCACCCTCAGGACCGACGCCTTCCCCCGCGACTGACCGCTCCGACCCGCTTGCCTGGAGCGCACTCCAAGTCGTTGGCTTGGGTGCCATGAAGTACACGCAGCTCGGACGCACAGGACTCAAGGTCAGCCGGCTCGTCCTCGGGACCATGAACTTCGGTCCGGAGACCGACGAGGCCGACAGTCACGCGATCATGGACGCGGCGCTGGACGCGGGCATCAACTTCTTCGACACCGCCAACGTGTATGGGCGCAGCGGCAACCGGGGCCGTACCGAGAAGATCATCGGCAACTGGTTCGCCCAGGGCGGCGACCGGCGCGACAAGGTCGTCCTCGCCACCAAGGTGTACGGGAACATGGCCGACGGCGACGCCTGGCCCAACCACGACAAGCTCTCCGCCGTGAACATCCGGCGGGCGGTCGACGCGAGCCTCAAGCGGCTCCAGACGGACTACATCGACCTGTACCAGTTCCACCACATCGACCGGACCACCGGCTTCGACGAGATCTGGCAGGCCATCGACGTCCTGGTGCAGCAGGGCAAGGTGCTCTACGCCGGATCGTCGAACTTCCCCGGCTACAAGATCGCCCAGGCCAACGAGACCGCCGCCCGGCGCGGCGGCACCATCGGCCTCGTCAGCGAGCAGTGCCTCTACAACCTGGCCGAGCGCCGCGCCGAGATGGAGGTCATCCCGGCCGCGCAGGAGTACGGCCACGGCGTCATCCCCTGGTC
>NZ_WWHX01000999.1 GCF_009862125.1 Streptomyces sp. SID5910 | reverse complement strand
TGACGCGGCCCGCCGGGCCGGGGTCACCGCGCTCACCGTCGACCACCACCGGGGCAGCGAGGAGCAGCAGCCGGGCTGGGACTACCACGACCCGGAGACGGTCGACCCCGACCTCGGCGTGATGGACACGCTCCCGACCTTCCGCCGCACGCTCCACAAGGCGGGCCTGGAGGACCACGTAGTCGCCCTGGTCGGCCGCTCCCCCCAGGTGGCCGCGATCTGGAACTCCCCCCTCGCCCTCGTCTTCGTCGACGGCGGCCACACCGACGAGCACGCGAACGCCGACTACGAGGGCTGGGCCCCGCACGTGGCCGAGGGCGGCCTGCTGGTGATCCACGACGTCTTCCCGGACCCGGCGGACGAGTTCACCGGCCAGGCCC
Source organism: Streptomyces sp. SID5910 (assembly GCF_009862125.1). GTDB lineage: Bacteria > Actinomycetota > Actinomycetes > Streptomycetales > Streptomycetaceae > Streptomyces. The sequence goes on along the minus strand of NZ_WWHX01000999.1, from coordinate 9,117 downwards.
CGTACCGCGTCCACCTCCGGGCGCTCGCGTCGGGCGCGTTCACGGAGGTCTCGGCGACCGACTCGCTGCGTGTCCTGCGGCGCACGGGCAAGGGAATCTGATCGCGTCCGCCGCCCCCGGCGCGCGGCCGTATGCGATCGTTCGGCCATGAGCAGTGACTACGACCGCGTCCGCACCGGCATCGAGTTCATGACGGCCTACGTCTCCGGGGACGACCTGCTGTCCGAGTACGTCGCCGAGCGGCGCCGCGAGGACCCGCTGGCGACGGAGGCCCTGATGGACGGCGCGGCGGCGCTCTGCGCGCAGTTGCTGCGCACCATGGCGAGGGTGACCGGCAAGACCGAGCACGAGCTGCTCCAGGAGCTGGCCCGCGGCACCTACCGCCACGAGCAGCAGTCGGACGACGACTGACGGACGACGGACCGGACGGCTGACAGACGACTGACCGGACGCGCCCTGCGGAGCGCGCCCGGGGCCTCTAAGGTGGCTGACGTGTCGTACACAGGCCCGGACTTCGATCCACCCCAGCCCCGCCGTTCCCCCCTGCGTCGCCCGCTGACCGTGGCGATCGCCGCGCTCGTCCCCGGTGCGCTGCTCGGCTGGGGGGTGTACGCGGCGGTCGGCGGCCCGGACGACGACGGCGGCACGGACCGGGCGTCCGGCGCCGCGACGTCGAGGGCGCCGTCTCCCCGGGATTCCGCGCCGGGCGCCAAGTCGCCGACGGGTACGTCCTCTTCGGCCGTGGACGACAAGCCCTCCGCGTCCCCGTCCGCGCCCGCCGCGAACTCCGGCCCCCTGAAGGGGAAGGTCGTCGTCATCGACCCGGGGCACAACACGGGCAACTTCCAGCACACGTCCGAGATCAACCGCAAGGTCGACATCGGTACGAACCACAAGGAGTGCGACACCACGGGCACGGCCACCAACGCGGGCTGGCCCGAGGCGAAGTTCACCCTGGACGTGGCCCACCGGCTGCGCACGCTCCTTGAGGCGCAGGGCGCCACGGTGAAGCTGACGCAGGACGGCGACCGCCCCTACGGGCCCTGTGTGGACGAGCGGGCCCGGATCGGCAACGAGGCGAAGGCGGACGCCGCGATCTCGATCCACGCCGACGGCGCGGGGGCCGGCAACCGGGGCTTCCACGTGATCCTGCCGGGCTCGGTGCACGACGGTGCCGCCGACACCCGTGCCATCGTCGCCCCCTCCGCGGAACTCGGCCAGCGCATCGCGGGCAACTTCGTCCGCGTGACGGGCAGCGCGCCCTCCAACTACATCGGTGACGGTACGGGTCTGGTCACGCGCACGGACCTGGGCGGTCTCAATCTGTCAACGGTTCCGAAGGTGTTCATCGAGTGCGGGAACATGCGTGACAGCAAGGACGCGGCCCTCCTGACCAGCGGCGCGTGGCGGCAGAAGGCGGCGCAGGGGATGTCTGAGGGAATCGTGAGTTTCCTGCGCGGGTAGTGATCGCCGTACAGATCCCTGCGGACAGGCCCGGCGTGCGGACGATAGTGTCTCCGTACGATGAGGGGTCACCCCCGCGCTTCCCATCAGGGCCCGACGGCGACATGGTGACAGCGACGCCTCTACCGACGACGAGACGACCTACGAAGGACCTGAAGTGAATATCCGCTCCCTCACTCGAGGCGACGGCGTGGTGATCGGAGCAGCGGTGTTGCTGTTCATCGCGTCGTTCCTCGACATCTACTCGATCGACGGCGTGCCCGACAGTGTCGAAATGCCCAACTTGTGGGAAAGCGGCCCTGTCCTGATGGGGGTCGTCCTCGCGGGCATCATCGGCGCCGCTCTCGTCGTGGTCTCCCGGAGCCTGCCGCAGCCCAAGAAGGTCGCCGGGCTCGACCTCGGGCAGTTCGGTGCCGCCTTCGCGATCTTCGCCGCGTGGACCGCGCTGGGCAACGTCTTCGACCCGGCCGGCGGCACCGACAACTTCGGCGGCTCCTCCGACGGTCCGGACGCCGGCATGGGCCTGATCCTCGCCTTCATCGCGACGCTGCTCATGGCCGCCGCCGCGATCGCCACGCCCCTCGTGCCCGCTCTCAAGGGCGCGCTCGTCCCGGCCCAGCGTCCGGCCGCGCCGCAGCCCTACGGGGCCCAGCCGCAGGGTGGTTACGGCTACCCGGGCGCGGGTGCGCCGCAGCAGCCGTACGGCGCGCAGCCGGGTCAGCCGGGGCAGCCCGGCCAGCCGGCGTTCGGCGGTCAGCCGCAGCCGGGGCAGCCTCAGCCGGGTCAGCCGCAGCCGGGTCAGCCGCAGCCGGGGCAGCCGCAGGCCCCGCAGCAGGCGCAGGCGCAGCCGGCCGGGGACTTCTCGCCGTTCTGGTTCGCCGTGCCGGTGCCGCGTCCGCTGTTCGCGGAGGACGGTTCGCCGACGCCGATCGCCGAACTGGCGCCGGGCACCTGGTACCTGGCCGTCGAGCAGCGCGGTGCGAACCTGGTCGCGCAGACGCAGGACGGCCGTCGCGGCGTCCTCCAGGACACCTCGGGCATCCAGCGCGGCTGATCCCAGAAAGTCGCTGAACGACCCCAACGGCCCCCCGCCCGGACGCAGTTCCGGGCGGGGGGCCGTTCGCACAGGTTTCCGTCGGGCTTGCGGGGCCATACGGAAAGCATGTCTAGATACCACGGTTCCAGCTCCGCAGGCCGGGCCATCGCGATCGTCGCGGACATCATGGCCCTCATCCTCGGCCTGTGGATCCTGATGTACCTGTTGGACGCCAACCGGGCCAACGACCTGGTGCGGTTCGTCCATGACGCGGCCAACTGGCTGGCAGGCTGGTCGCGTGACCTGTTCACCTTCGACGAGGCCTGGGCGCGCGTCGTCGCCGGGTACGGACTGGCCGCGCTGGTCTACCTGTTCGTCGGCCACGCCATCGCCAACCGCCTCGGCCACCGCTGACGGGACCGAGGCGCTGACCGCGCCGGCGGGACCGGCAGGTCAGACGCAGCAGTCCGGGTCGAGCCCCCTGGGCAGCCGGTCGCCGGAGAAGATCTGGCAGGTCGCCTCGTGGCCGCCGAGCGCGGCGACGGCGAGCAGCAGCGACCCGGCCGTCCAGGTGGTCAGCTCGCGCGGCCAGACGACCTGGTCGTCGAAGACGTACCCCGTCCAGTACAGCCCGCTGTCCGGATCCCGCAGGTGCTGGATGGACTGGAGGATCTCCAGGGCGCGGTCGGACTCGCCCACCGCCCACAGCGCGAGGGCGAGTTCGGCCGACTCGCCGCCGGTCACCCACGGGTTGGGGACGACGCAGCGCACGCCGAGGCCGGGGACGACGAAGCGGTCCCAGCTCTCCTCGATGCGGGAGCGGGCCTCGGTGCCGGTCAGCGCGCCGCCGAGGACGGGGTAGTACCAGTCCATCGAGTAGCGGCCCTTGTCGAGGAACCGCTCGGGGTGGCGCCGGATGGCGTGCCGCAGTGCGCCGACCGCCAACTCCCAGCCGGGCTGCGGCTCTTCACGCTGTTCGGCGATGGCGAGGGCGCAGCGCAGGGCGTGGTGGATGGACGAGCTGCCGGTGAGCAGGGCGTCGTGGGTGGGGGTGCCGTCGTCGTCGCGGCGCCAGCCGATCTGCCCGCCGGGCCGCTGGAGCCGCAGGACGAACTCGGTCGCGGCGACGACGACCGGCCACATGCGGTCGAGGAACGTGTCGTCGCCGGTGGCGAGGTAGTGGTGCCAGACGCCCACGGAGACGTAGGCGACGAAGTTGGTCTCCCGGCCGCGGTCGGTGACGTCGGCGAAGTCGCCGTCGGCGTAGGCGGCGTACCAGGAGCCGTCCTGCTGCTGGTGCCGGGCCAGCCAGGTGTACGCCCGCTCGGCGGCGGCGTGTTCGCCGGCCGCGTCCAGGGCCATGGCCGCCTCGACGTGGTCCCAGGGGTCGAGGTGGTGGCCGCGGAACCACGGGATGGCGCCGTCCTCGCGCTGCACGGCGAGGATGCCGCGGACGGTGGCGGCGGCCTGCTCGGCGGTGAGGACGCCGGGCAGGACGAGGTGCTCGGTGCGGGGGGTGGTCACGTGGCGTCCACCGGCGGGAGGTGGGGCTTGGTGGCGTAGGCCACGAAGCTCTTGCCGATCAGCGGGTTGAGGGCCTGCTCGGCGACGCGGGTCGCCAGCGGCTTCTTCATGATGTCCCAGACCAGCAGCTTGTGGTACGCCCGCACGGGCAGCGCCTTGTCGTTGTCGACGCCGAAGGCGCACTTGAGCCACCAGTACGGCGAGTGCAGGGCGTGCGCGTGGTGGGTGCCGTACGGCTTGAGGCCGGCCTCGCGGATGCGGGCGAGGAGCTGGTCGGCCTTGTAGATGCGGATGTGGCCGCCCTCGACCTCGTGGTAGGCGTCGGACAGCGACCAGCAGACCTTCTCGGGGCCGTAGCGCGGCACGGTGATGGCGATGCGGCCGCCGGGCCTGAGGACGCGGACCATCTCGGCGAGGACGCCCTTGTCGTCGGGGATGTGCTCCATCACCTCGGAGATGATGACGACGTCGAAGGACTCGTCCGGGAAGGGCAGGGCCAGCGCGTCGCCCTCCATGGCGGTGGCGGTGGCACCGGCGGGGGCCTCACCGGCCTCCTTCATCGCGGCGAACCACTTGGCGACCTCGCGGATCTCCTCGGCGTTCTGGTCCAGCGCGACGACCTGGGCGCCGCGCCGGTAGCACTCGAACGCGTGCCGTCCGGCGCCGCAGCCGAGGTCCAGGACGCGGTCGCCGGGGGCGAGCGGGAACCGGGAGAAGTCGACGGTCAGCACGTGGCCCTGCTTTCGGGATAGACGCCGGTGTCACCGGTGAGGGCCGCGGGGCCCGTCACGGTCCTCGGGGTGGTCGGGGAGGCGGGGCCGATGGCCTCGCGGTAGCGGGCGACGGTGCCCTCGGCGGCCCGCGCCCAGGTGAAGTGGCGCAGCACGCGTTCGCGTCCGGCGGCGCCGAGCCGGGCCCGCAGCGCGGGGTCGCCGAGCAGCCGCTTCAGTCCGGCGGCCAGCGCGCCCGCGTCGCCCGGGGGTACGGCGAGGCAGGTCTCCCCGTCGCGTCCGGCGACCTCGGGGACGGCCCCGCCGGTGGTGGCGAGCAGGGCGGTGCCGGTGGCCATGGCCTCGGCGGCGGGCAGCGAGAACCCCTCGTACAGGGACGGCACGCAGGCCACCTCCGCCGAGCGGACGAGGTCGACGAGTTCGGCGTCGGTGATGCCTTTGACGAACTCGACGGCGCCGCCCAGGCCGTACCGCTCGATCGCCTGGGCGACGGGCCCCTCGGCGGGCCGCTTGCCGACGACGACGAGATGGGCGTCGGGCTGCTCGGTGCGGACCTTCGCCAGCGCCTCGACCAGGAAGACGAGGCCCTTGAGCGGCACGTCCGCGCTGGACGTGGTCACGATCCGGCCGGGCACCTGCGGCACCGACGGGTCGGGCGAGAACAGGTCGGTGTCGGCGCCGATGTGGACGACGTGGATGCGGTCGTCCCGTACGCCGAGGTGGTCGGCGATCTCCTGGCGGGAGGTGCCGGAGACGGTGAGCACGGAGGGCAGGCGGCGGGCGACGCGCTTCTGCATGCGGGTGAAGGCGTACCAGCGGCGCACGGACAGGCGGCGCTTGCGGCCCTCGGCGGCGTCCAGCTCCAACTGCCGGTCCACGGTGATGGGGTGGTGGATCGTGGTGACGAGCGGGGCGCCCACGTCGCCCAACAGCCCGTAGCCGAGGGTCTGGTTGTCGTGGACGACGTCGAAGTCGCCGCGGCGGGCACGCAGATGGCGGCGGGCGCGCAGCGAGAAGGTCAGCGGCTCGGGGAAGCCGCCGGTCCACATGGTGGCGACCTCCAGGGCGTCGACCCAGTCGCGGTACTCGCCGCGCTTCGGGGTGCGGAAGGGGTCGGGCTGCCGGTAGAGGTCGAGGCTCGGCAGCTCGGTGAGGGACAGCCGGTCGTCGTGGCCCTCGTCGAGCACGGGGTAGGGCTGGGCGCCGATGACCTCGACCCGGTGGCCCAGGCGGGCCAGTTCGCGTGAGAGGTGCCGGACGTAAACGCCCTGGCCGCCGCAGAACGGGTTTCCCTTGTAGGTGAGGAGTGCGATGCGGAGCGGTCGCAAGCCGTCTGCGGCGAGCTCCTGACGAGGACCCGCCTGACTGGCCTCAGCGGTCACTCTGGGCCCCTCTCTCCCTGCTTCGTCCCGCGACACTATGCCGGGACGTTAATCTAGAACAAGTTTCAGACTTGATCGTCAGAGGCTCCGAATCTACCGGCAGGTAAGGGCGCTGTGACGAGTGGATCAGGTGATTCACGCCACGACGGCGGCCACGACGGGACAGGCAGGGGGAAGAAGGTGACCAAGGTGGACAACCCGGCGACGGCACCCGCCTCCTCCCCGCCGCTGACGGAGCGGCAGGAGGCCCGCCGCCGCCGCATCCTCCAGGCGAGCGCCCGGCTGGCCGGCCGGGGCGGTTTCGACGCGGTGCAGATGCGCGAGGTCGCCGAGTCCTCGCAGGTCGCCCTCGGCACGCTGTACCGGTACTTCCCGTCCAAGGTGCATCTGCTGGTCGCGACCATGCAGGACCAGCTGGAGCACCTGCACGCGACGCTGCGCCGGCAGCCGCCGACCGGTGAGACGGCGGCGGAGCGGGTGGCGCAGACCCTGATGCGGGCGTTCCGCGCCCTCCAGCGCGAGCCGCAGCTGGCCGAGGCGATGGCCCGCGCCCTCACCTTCGCCGACCGCAGCGTCTCCCCGGAGGTCGACCAGGTCTCCCGCCAGACCACGGCGATCATCCTGGACGCGATGGGCGGCCTGGACCACCCGACCCCCGAGCAGCTCTCGGCGATCCGCGTGGTCGAGCACACCTGGCACTCCACGCTGATCACCTGGCTCTCGGGCCGCGCGTCCATCGCCCAGGTGAAGGGCGACATCGACACGGCCTGCCGCCTGCTCGACCTGACGGAGGCCGGGGAGGCCGGGGAGGCGCGCACGCCGGTCCGGTGAGGACGGGAAGCCGGTCAGGTCAGGTGCGTGCGGATCAGCGCCTCGGCGTCCGGCAGGACCTCCCGCTCCCGCCGGCTCATGGTCGGGTTGGCCGCGCGCCGCCGCCGCGCCTCGGCGAGACCGTCGGGGGTGAGGCCCGAGGGGTCGGCGAGCAGCGCGGCCAGCATCTCCGCGGCGGGCCCGGCCATCGGCCCGTCGTCGGCGGCCACCTGGGCGAGGATCACCGCCGACATGCCCCAGTCCAGGCCCGGGTCGCCCTCCTCGGCGTTGGACCAGTCGATGACCCGGGGCCCGTCGGGCGTGAGGATCACGTTGTCCGGATGCAGGTCCAGGTGCAGGACGCGGACGCCGGGATCGGCGGAGCGGGGCGCGGGGACGTCGTGCAGCCGGCGCAGCAGCCCGGCGAGCACCGTGCCCGCCTCCCCGGGCGCCAGGGTGCCGGACAGGCAGGCCCGCAGCATGGTCGGCCCGGACAGCCGCTCCAGCACCAGGTCGGTCCGCGGCGCCCCAGGACCGCCGGGCCGCACCCGCGGCGCCGGGTAGCCGTGCGCGCGGACGTGCTCCATCACCGCGCCCTCGGCCACGGCGTCCCCGACGCCCTCCCGGTCGCGGCGCAGCACCCACGCCTCGTCGATCTCGTACACGTCGGCCGTGCGGCCGGCGCCCAGCAGTCTCCCCAGCGGCATGCCCGGACGGTACTGGAGGTCCGTGCGGCCCCCGCGACCGCCCCTCGGCCCGCCTTGCTACGGCCGGGTAAAGTGGCGGCGTCGTCATCACACCCGTACGGGGGGAAGCCGGTGCAATTCCGGCGCTGACCCGCAACCGTGAGCCGCCTTCCCGGGCGGTGAGCCGGATCGCCCCGGACGGACCTGTGACCGGCTCACGTGCCCGGCGCCCGCCGTGCACGGGCACCGTCGAGGCATACGGGGCCGAGCCGCCGGGGGTGCCCCGTGCTGTCCGGTCCCGCACAGGGAAAGGCACCCGCCGATCATGAACGTCCGCCGTCGCAGCGCCACGGCTCTGGCCGCCATAGCCGTGCTCGGCGCCGCCGCCGCGCCCGCGGTCGCCGCCGACCCGTCACCGTCCGCCTCCGCGTCGAAGTCCACGCCGGCCGGGCTGTACGGCACCGCCGACCCCCAGTACGACGGCGTGTGGCGCCAGTCGCTCGCGATGCTCGCCCAGGACACCGTGGGCGTGATCCCGTCCGCGACGGCCGTGCGGTGGCTCACCGGGCAGCAGTGCGACAACGGCGCCTTCGCGGCCTACCGTGCCGACACCGCCAAGCCCTGCGACGCCAAGACCATGGTCGACACCAACAGCACGGCCGCCGCCGTCCAGGCGCTGTGGGCCGTCGGCGGGCACGGCGACGCCGTCGAGGACGCGCTCGGCTGGCTGAAGTCCGTGCAGAACAAGGACGGCGGCTGGGGCTACACCCCCGGCGGCCCCAGCGACGCCAACTCCACCTCCGTGGTCATCGGCGCCCTGACCGCCACCAGCACCAAGCCCGAGTCGGTCGCGAAGGACGGCAAGACGCCCTACGACGCCCTGCTGACGTTCGCGCTGCCCTGCTCGGCGGACAAGGGCGCGGGCGCCTTCGCCTACCAGCCCGACAAGGACGGCAAGCTCTTCGCCAACGACGACGCGACCGCCGCCGGTGTCCTCGGCGCGCTCGGCAAGGGCCTGGTCGCCGAGCCGGGCAAGGCGGCGGGCGGCGGCGACGCGACCTGCGCCGGTGGCGACAAGCCCACGCGGGAGCAGGCCGCCGCGAACGGCGCCGCGCACCTGATGCAGGCGGTCGCCAAGGACGGCCACCTCATGTCCGCCCTGGCCGGCGCCGACCCCCAGCCCGACTACGGCAACACCGCCGACGCCGTCGTCGCGCTCGCCGCGCGGGGCGGGGTCGGCAGTGCCGCGAAGCCGCTGGCCTGGCTGGAGAAGAACTCCGCGACCTGGGCCGCGCAGAGCGGACCCGCCGCCTACGCCCAGCTCATCTTCGCCGCCCACGCCACGGGCACCGACCCCCGCGCCTTCGGCGGCACCGACCTGGTGCAGCAGCTCAACGCCACGGGCCCGACCCCGCAGGGCGTCAAGGACACGGCCACCACCGAGGACGGCAAGCAGGACAAGGCGAAGGACGAGAAGGACGACT